>NZ_CAKLCM010000003.1:1200000-1500000 GCF_921292975.1 Vibrio hippocampi | reverse complement strand
CAACCTGCATTGCCACGTCATTGGAGATACCAAATAGACCACAAGCCAGTGGGATAAGCAGCAATGAACCGCCTGCCACACCCGATGCGCCACATGCCGATACCGCTGCAACGATGCTAAGCAGTAGTGCGGTCAGGAGATCGATTTCGATACCGACTGTGTGTACCGCTGCTAAGGTTAGTACCGTAATCGTGATCGCCGCACCTGCCATGTTAATGGTGGCACCTAATGGGATCGAGACAGAGTAAGTGTCTTCATCAAGCTTAAGCTTTTCACACAGTGCCATATTCACCGGGATGTTGGCAGCACTTGAACGCGTGAAGAAAGCCGTTACGCCACTTTCGCGTAGACATTGCAGCACCAGTGGGTACGGATTCTGTTTGATTTTGACATAAACAATCAGAGGGTTAACCACTAACGCGATAAATGCCATTGCGGTCAGAAGTACGAGAAGTAGCTGCCCATAGCTGGCAAGAGCCGAAAAGCCAGTGGTAGCAAATGTGTTGGCAACCAGACCAAAGATACCAAACGGAGCTAAACGAATAATGAAACGCACGATCTGTGAAACGCCGTGACTCAAATCTTCAAATACCGCTTTAGTGGTGTCAGATGCGTGGTGAAGCGCAAGACCAAGACCAATTGCCCATGCCAAAATGCCAATATAGTTCGCATTCATAATGGCGTGTATCGGGTTATCCACCAGTTGGAACATCAGCGTATGCAATACTTCGCCAATACCTTGTGGTGGAGTTCGACCTTCTGCGCCAGCTACCAAAGTGAGTTCGGTTGGGAATAGGAAGCTAAGGGCGACGGCAGTCAATGCCGCAGAGAAAGTCCCTATTAAATAGAGGATAACGATAGGACGCATATGCGTGGTTTGGTTTTTTTTCTGGTTAGCAATCGAAGCCGCGACCAAAATAAAGACCAAGATCGGTGCTACCGCTTTTAGCGCGCCGACAAATAGACTCCCCAACATGCTGACGCTCTGTGCAGCGCTTGGAGAAGCGAGGGCAACAATGACCCCCAATACGATACCCGCGAGGATCTGTAATACAAGATTTCCATTGGCATAGCGGGCTACTAGACCTGTGCTTTGCATTGTGTCTGTCCTTTTATCATGTTATTTGATTGATGTGTGTTTGCAGGTCAAATAGTATCCTGACAAAATTATGTGTCCAGTTATAAATGTTAGTTAGATAAAATTAATGTAAATTGAGGTAAATCTGGTGAGTTGTGTTGCATAAAGGTTAAGGATGCAACAGGTTCGCTAAGTGATTAAAAAGCCTCCAACTATCGAATGATCAATTGGAGGCTTAGGTGTTTGAAGGCTATATATGGGGTGACTTTCCATGGGTAGCGATTTCTTGCACTATTTCTTCTGCCAAATATCGGTTTCAATGTCTTCTTTGCCTTCACTCTTTGTTATCTTTATATATTTGATTCTATTGACCCATCCAGAACTGACAGCAATCTCCAACTCAGCGGCAAGCGACAGCGACTTTTCGTATCTAGGCAGTTCATCGGCATTTGGCAGTGTTGTATCCATGTTTTTTGCCATTTTGGTAAGTGCTTCATAAACCGCTTGTTGAAGTGCGTCTTGGTCAACTTCCTGGAACCATGAGACTTTTGCTATGTCGGCCTCTTTGTCTATACTTTCCAATGTTAATGTCATTTTTGCTGGAATGGGGTCTCCCCCGAATATATTCGGTGAAACGCCATCATATACAATAGGTTCATCTAAGTTGTACTTGACTCCCGATGCAACAAAATAAAGCCGAACGCTACGGGTGGTAATATTAATCGCTTGCTCTTTGGTCTCGTACATTGACAAAATTTGTTGTTTTACAGCTTCTAATTGCTCTTTAGATAAGACATCTTCCTTACTAAGAATGCTCATTAGATTATCAACTATCGTAAAAACCCTATCTCTCATTTCTGCCCAGTTTTTAACGTCAAGAAGCTCACCGTAACGGTTAACAACCAGTTTCATCTCAAATCCATTAAGTATATTTGTAATTGTTAGTACAATAGGATTTTCGGTTATCGTAGGATCATCAAATGTTGTTTCACCAAATTTCCAGCCCAATAGATATCCATCGCCTACTCGTTCTAAGACCGAAATAGTGATATCTGAATTAGTTGTGACCTCATAAGGGTCTCCACGAAGAGAAATCTTGCCTATTTTGGTTACGGTATAACTCTGACTGTCACCTACCTTCCAGTTCAGTTTGCTATCAAATGTATTTTGCTGTGCTGAGACCGAGAGTGCGAAACTAAATAGAGAACACAATAAGAAGAAAGCGTATAGGGACTGTTTTATGTGGTTATCGATAATTTTCAATTTTCTATCTCCACTGTCGTTGCATCGTATTTATTACCAACTTTAAGCTTCGACTTTCACAAGTAAAGTGGTTTTCCTATTGTGGTGCGTACTCGATTGAAAATAAGAAAATTACTACTCCAAAGGGCTGATAAAATTCATTTAAAATGCCGCAATACTGACAAAATAATGTGTCTGGTTTTAAGAGAGTGTTAGATAAAATTAATTAAATGGGGGCGGATTTGGTGGACCGACTCGCGTAAACGTTAAGAATGTAACCGGTTCGCTAAGTGATAAAAAGCCTCCAACTATCGAATGAGTCAGTTGGATACTTGGGTGTTTGGAGCTCATTAGCTTACCATCTCTAAAGAATTGTACGCTTATTCGGTTTTAGCGTTCAGCCTGCTAAGCCGCTATATTGGTAACAGTTTTTAATTAATCTTGTAGCGTCACTATTATGCCTAGCTCAATCAACATAAGCAGCTCCTACAATCTTGCGCCATTTCTATTATATTTTGAGAAAAAGGGTATTGAGTGGAAGAAAGTCGCCTTTGAGTATGGCTTCCCAGAAGATTTGAAGGGAAGCAATTATTGGTTATCGTCATTTCAAGTGATGAGTTTTCTGAACGCTATGATGAGGCAATCAAATCAAAATATTGGCTACGATGTTGGACGTTTGATTACAATAGAGCAGATTTCGCCGCAGCTTTTAGACCAGTTTGCACAGTGCAATGACTTGGTTCAGGTGATTCACCGTCTCATGGATGTTATGCCGACCTTGAACAATTATGTTGTCGTGTGGACCGAGAAAATTGATGACAAATGGTACTTATGCCATCGAGGACCTTACCATCCGTCTTTGCCAGGGTACGATCAAGCAGAATGGTTTCGTACCTTTGCGTTAGTGTCTTTGTGCCGCTCGTATATTGATAATGCATGGGATCCAGCTTCGATATACATGAGCTTTTCAAGTCACCTAGCAAAGGGCTATGCCCAGCCATTAAATTCCACAGCGCTATATTTTGGGCACGCTTTTGGTGCGATAGAGATCCCCTTACCCAATGACTTTTCTGCTATCCATTGGGTCGGCAATCAAAACTGGCTAACCGATATCAACGCTTTGATAAGCACTTATGCGGTATTGCCTTGGTTCAATATAGAATGGCTATCACACCTTATTGGCAGTTCGTCTCGCTCGTTGCAGCGCAAACTTGCCGAGCAGGGGCAAACCTTTCGCTGTTTAAGAGACGAGGCTCGCTGTCGGGTAGCAACGAGATTGCTTAGCGAAAATCTCTCCCCGTCTGAAACTGCATGGCGATGTGGCTACAATGACTTATCTAACTTCAACCGCGCTTTTAAAGGGTGGGTCGGGCAAACACCTGCCCAGTATCAAAGACAGGCGAGCAAATAGGAAAAGAACCGTGCCTTGTTAATGAGGTGGACGAATACAAACTATAAAAGCGCCCTTTCTAAATTCAGAAAGGGCGCTTAGTTTTAAAATGTGGCTTAGGAAAAACTAGTTTGCCACTTCACGTCGGATAGCTTGACCCGGCGCGACCTCGGTGAGCAGCTCACCATTTTTCACCACAAACTCACCATTAACCAGTACGGTATCTATACCGGTAGAGATGGCCGAAGGTGCTTGATAGGTCGCTTGGTTATCTACCGTTGCGGGATCAAAAATCACAATATCAGCGTCCATTCCTTCTTGAATACGACCTTTCTTTGCCATTTGTGGTACAAATCCATCGAGTACTGTTGCTGGCATGTAGCTCATTTTACGTATTGCTTCCTCTACCGTTAACAGTCCTCTTTCTCTTACGTAAGAGCCCAAAATCTTGGTAAATGTGCCACTTGATCTTGGGTGTGCAAACGCTTCTTCTGGCAACGGCCACTGGTCACCCTCGTAATAGCTTACTTTACCGTCATCAATCAGCATCCAAGGCATGGAGTCTGACTCAATTAATACATTAGGGTGGATAATTGAGCGATCTAATGCTGACAACTCATTTGGGATGGCTTCGTCTAAGAAGTGCCAATTGATTACCGTGCCGGGATCGCTTTGCTGTCTAGCAAGCATTTGCTCATTGTCTAGGCGCTCAGTGCCTAGCTGAATGCTTTCTTCTTGAAAACCTAAACGCTCTTTCCATTCAGGACCGCTAAACATGGCCGCTCCAATTACAGTACTCGCAGCGCCCCAAGGATAAGCTCCAGCTGTCACGTGATAGCCTTGCTTAGTGGCTTCATCAAACAGCTCTAGGGTTGCATCAATGTCTTTTAGCGACGTACTGTTGATATGATTGATGTGCATTTTTGCACCAGTAAGTGCGGAGTTTGCAATCAATTCTTGAATCGCCTCAAAGCTGCTGCCGGGCTCTAGCATGCTGGCGTATCGTACATGAGTGTATGTCGCGACATTGTGTTTTACCGCCAATTTTGCCAGTGCATGATACTCCTTGCGACCATAACCTGGTGCGTATCCTGCGTTAATACCAATGCCAATTGCGCCTTCGTTTAAGCCCTTTTCAACGTAGTCGATGATCTGTTCAAATTGTTCGTCAGTGGCGATATCATTTTTCCAATTATCGAGCCCTTGTGCCGCCTGGAAGTACTGCAAATTGGCTTCTGGCTCAGTGCCAGTAAAGGTGGCAACACGAGCAAAAGTCCAAGCCGCTGATGCGCCATAGTTAATGGGCAGGTTCTTTTTCGCCTGACCGTCATACCAATCGCCAATAGGCAAAATACCCGACTCTAGCTCCAAAGCGGTTGTCACACCTTGCTGAGCTTGCATGCGGTAGCCACTAATGTTTTGACCGTGGTGGTGAAGATCGATGAACCCTGGTGACACAATGTGTCCACTGGCGTCAATGGTTTGCTTACCCGTTAAAACGTCTTGGCTGATGACTTCAATGGTACCTTTATTAATACCGATATTTCGGACATCGCTAAGACCAGTTTCTGGGTCGATGACGTGACCTCCAGAAATCACAAGGTCGTACGAGGTCGCCAATGCACTGCCGCTCGTGGCGATGAGTATCAAAGGCATTGTGATGACTGGGATTGATCGTTTCATAATGTATCCTAATAGATCGTTACGTGAATGGGGGACTTGCAGGCTCTAAGAGGCTTAGCTGATGACTCCGCATCTAAAATCAGTAGTTTCAAAAACGATGATGTCTCAATGATGACGGGATCATTTAATCAACAAGAACTGGCATACCAAGCGTTTTAACTACTCTACATAGTTGACGGTCGTTGCTTTCATTGTATAGCCAGTACTGACTACTTCGGTGCCATCAACAAATGAAATCGGTAAATCTTGTTCGTAGGCTTTTATGTCGCCCGACACGGTGATGACTTTGTACAAGTCTTGTAAGTTAAAGCCTTGGTCAATATCGACAATTATAGTTTGGTTAGCCGGTGGAGGCGGTGTATGAATACAGGCTCCTGCAATGGGCACCAGCAAAAACTTGGTGGTGAGCATGCCATCCATCTCTAACGGGACAACAAAGCCTGGAATGGTGACCTTTCTTAAATCCAACTTGGTATTTACCGAAGTAAGACGCTGATGCTCGATTTCCAATGCTCGCGCTCGTAGTGCAAGCAATGTATTGGCATCGAATCCAGCTTGTTTAAGTTGTAACGTGTTGTGTTGTAGATCGCGCTTTTCGTCTTCAGTTAGCGCTCGTGTCTGACTGTTGGTTTGATGATTTAATACCGCAAACAACTGGTTCACTTGCTGTTGATTAAGTGCTGGAACCTCAATATTTTCTGACGGAGGAGGAATCAAGTCTTCCCACATGATCAGTTCGTTTGACAGGGCGCAGGTACTCAATAATACAGTCAGCATTGAGCAAAATTTGTAAATAGTGTTCATAAAGTCTCCGAATTCATTAGCAACTTAAAAATCCGTATCCTTTGCTGCGGTATAAGAGAATGTTAGTGGGTATTTGAGAGCTTGCGTAGGTCATTTTGCGCCACAATGCGGAAGTTAGATACACCACCAAAATCAGGACAGGCATATTAAAAGTAAATCTAACAACAACTCCAAATCCATTTTCCTTAGATTCTAACGTATGGTGTTTCTGAGTAAGGTTAAGCTAATAACCTTAAAAAATGAGGGAAATGCTAGAATGACAGCCACGCGAAAGCTCAGCTTTCGTTGCTGATGCCAGTTAGAGGGTTTATCAATGACGTTACGTTATCCAAGCGAGTAGCCACACATCCGCTGCCGTTGCATCTTCGCTATTGCTGATGGAAAGCTGGCTTTGCTGCCAACTAAAGTCGCTCGCTGTCTTTCTAGTTGAGTACACACTTTGAGCCACTCTTGTTGCGTAAGGTTTAGCCTTTCCAAAAGTGGCGGTAAGTCGGCATTAATACTCGTTCTTCCTTGCCTAAATTCTCGTCCAGTCCAGTCGACCAGTTCAAGATAATCCATCAGTCTGAAAGGGATCCCAGCTAACGTTTCATGGGTTGCGTTTCCAATAAATGGGTGAAGACACGGAGCGGTGGGTTGCCCACGATTTAGAGCCTTGAGGCGGTCTTGAACTGAGGTATAGTCTGATGTTTCTGGCTTTTTAGCCGTGCCTGCTCGAACAGGATTTAAGTCGGTATAAGCCATGGCAGCAAGTAGCGCTTTTTCGTCTAATAGTGCCTGACTTTTGTAGCGACTTTCCCAGAAGTGTCCTGTGCAGTCCTCCTCTCGATTCGCCTTCATCGCAATGTCAAAGTTCAGCTCGCGCATGAACCAGCTAAGGCTGTATAAGCGCTCTCGCCACTGCTCCACGATTTCATTGGCTGCGTTTAACTCGGCAACACTTTTTATCTGATTTGAAAGCAAACGCTGGATTAGCACGGGTTTTGTATGAAGCTGACTCCACCGCTCTATCACATCAAAGTCCGACAATGCTTCCGCCTGTTGTTGGTTGATATGTACCACCACATGATAGTGATTACTCATCACAGCATAGGCACAGATGTCGATACAAAAAACTTGGCTTAGTTGCTTGATTCTGGACTGTATCCAGCCCCGTCGATGCTCATAACTGGTTTGTGACTGCTCATCATAACCGCACAGAAATGTACGGCGAACACAGCGGGAAACGCAGTGATAGTAAGGTGTGGCGTCTAAACACACTTGCTGACTTCTGGCTTGGGTCATGATGGGCTCCAGCGGTGGAATTTTCACCAATATAGCCCGCCAGTTGATAAAAATCTGAATCACCACAGAGTTTTACGAGTGAGTTTGAAGTTTTATGAAATAACAGTTTCATATTTCATAATATGCCTGTCCTTTTTGGTGTTTAGTCCTTTTGGGTTTCTTTTTTTGGGCTTGTCCTTTTGGGTTTTGGCTTGCACTAACTTACGCCAGTTAAATTAGCAAGGAGGGTTTAAATAAACAGCATGATGCAACCATTTTTTTTTTGCATGACAAGCTTTAAAACTTTGTCGTGACGGTGGATACATTTGAACTTGCACGGATATCTGAAAAGTTTGGCTGTTATATAGGCGGGGTGCGGAAAATATAATGAAAATTAAAAAATATATAATATTATTCTTACTGTTTAGTATTTTTGGCTGTCAGTCTGAGTCGGAAAAAGATGATAGTAACATAGTAGACGAGGCATTACCGGTGACGATTAATGCACAAAATTTTGTGGTCACCTCTAAATCTGCTCAGTCCTTTACCGTTAATCTAGAGCCTCAAGTTGTGGTGTCGGATGACAGTGAGTTTTCTATCACTCAGGTTGAACGGTTAACCAACGGCAGTGCAGATTGCGCTGCGCCACAAATCCGCAATGCAACCTTGTTGATTCCGTCGCCATCCGACACGGCCACCGCGGTGTGCGACTATCGCTACACCGTCGCCAGTGCCGCCCCTATCACCAACGACTCTGTCACCTCTGGGGTGATGCGTTTGGTCACGCCATCTCCTCGTGCTACCGTCACCGTGGTCGATATGATGCCTATCAGCGCGGCGGTGTTGCTGGAGGGTGGGGCGCAGACCATTAATGTGGGCAGCTTATTGACCGACATGGGCGAGACGCTTACCGGTTTTACCTTGCTATCAACCTATTCACACGCTTATCCTTATTCGGGTGGTGTGACGATAAACGCCAGCGCTCAAACCTTAACCTACACCCCGGCGTCCACCGTGGGTCACGACCGTATTTTATTTACTTATACCAATACCACCAGCAATACCAACAAACTGGGCATCCTTGATGTGGTGGTCGGCGAGGGTAACAACCAAGGGTTGACCATTAAGCCAACTTGTTACCATCCCACTCCAGTGTTGCCCAATACCAACACCCTGATTGATATTAGCGGTTGCGTGACGACGGATCATGACAGTAAAGACTACGGTCTGAATCGTGTGGATTCGTTTTATGCCACCGTCTCCATCGCTTCAGCAGCATGGAATGAAAAACGCCTTAACTTTCAAGCCAGCGAAAGCCGCTATCATGATGTCACTTATATGGTGGATGATGGTAAGGGTGGGACGGAAATGGGGATCCTCCGTGTCGCGGTGGGTGACCCAGACCAGTTGCCGGGTTGGGAGGGTATTGAGATTGGCGTGATCCAATATTTTACTGCCCCAAAGAGTGTTTTAGAGTCGCTCTATTCTGATACCGTCTATTCCGAGTTACTCACCGATAACAGCTATTCTCCTGCCATTGATATCGCGGGTTATCATACCAGTGAAGCGATCGCCTATTGCCAAGCTTTAGGCGCAAGCTTACCGACGACGGCGGCGATGCAAGATTTGGTGAATAACCCAGCAGGCAAACCAAAAGTGCTAAAAGATTGGCCAATAACACATCACTACCTGGCCAACGATGGCACCACGGCCGCGCCAGATTATCGGACCGTGAACCTTGATGATGGGACGGTTGGTTCGGTTGTAGCAGGGCAAGCGTATCAAGTAACCTGTTATAAAGAAGGGTATTTTGCTTTGATGCCAAAACCGAGCCGCTGCGCAGCACCTGGGTATACCGCTAATTTTGAAACCACTGTAATAAAAGGGAGCGGTACACCTTATGCCAGTGAGTACGTCAATTTATCGCTACCACCTCTGTCAACCACGGCGGAGTTCAATCCCAAAGAGGCGGGCGATAACTACTTTACCGATGCCAATGGTCAGTTTGACTTTGGTGTACAAGATAGCACGGAAGGAGAGGTTACCATCACAGCTACAGCCGGAGGTGCAACAGCGTCCAACGGGGCTTATTTTGGGTATGTTGATATTGTACCCCAAAAGCATGGGTATGCTTTTAGTGCGATTAAACCAGACCGGACAGTAGAGAGTTGGGGGTTCTTCGTTGGCAATCCCAATCCACCCGCACTACAATCGCAACTCACAAATGTCGATAAGATTTTTCCTAGTGATGGCGGGGTTTTTGTTGCATTAACCTCGGATGGGCGTGTCGTGACATGGGGGCATAGCGGTAATGGTGGCGATTCATCAGCGGTACAATCGCAGCTCACGAATGTGAATTCGGTTTTTTTCACGGTGCTTGGTGGAGCTGCCGCATTAAAGTCGGATGGGAGTGTCGTGACTTGGGGCGATTCTACTAATGGTGGTGATTCTTCCGCGGTGCAATCGCAACTGACGAATGTGACGACGATTTTTTCTGGTTGGCGGGCGTTTGCGGCATTAAAGTCGGATGGGAGTGTCGTGACTTGGGGCGATTCTACTTATGGTGGTGATTCTTCCGCGGTGCAATCGCAACTGACGAATGTGACGACGATTTTTTCTAATCGATATGCGCTTGCCGCCCTAAAGTCGGATGGGACAGTGGTGACTTGGGGCAATTCTAGTTATGGTGGTGACTCATCCTCTGTACAATCGCAGCTTACGGGTGTGGATACTATTTTTTCTGGTCACTATGGGAGGGCTTTTGCTGCGTTAAGGTCGAATGGAACGGTCGTGACATGGGGGCATAGCTCTTATGGTGGCGATTCATCTGCGGTACAATCGCAACTTATGGGTGTGAAGACGATTGTTTCTACTAGTCAGGCATTTGCCGCCCTAAAGTCGGATGGGACAGTGGTGACTTGGGGCAATTCTAGTTATGGTGGTGATTCCTCCGCGGTGCAATCACAGTTGACGGGAGTGGATACGATTGTTTCCGCCCATCATGGTGCATTTGCCGCCCTAAAGTCGGATGGGACAGTGGTGACTTGGGGGCGCTCTGATTATGGTGGTGATTCATCCTCTGTGCAATCACAGCTTACGGGTGTGGATACTATTTTTTCTAGTGACTATGCGTTTGCGGCCTTAAAGTCGGATGGGACCGTGGTGACTTGGGGTCTTTCTACTTATGGTGGTGATTCTTCCTCTGTACAATCGCAGTTGACGAGTGTAGATACGATTTTTGCCATTGGTGGTGCGTTTGTCGCACTAAAGTCAGATGGGACGGTAGTGGGTTGGGGGAGAAGTGGGGGAACCTCTGCGGTAGATTTGAATTGCTATTAAGCGGATGAGGTCATCACTAGGCAACAATTAGATTCACTGAGACAGACAAGGTCATCGATTTTTCAAGTGTGAGTTGCTAAATAATGGTCGCACTCAGAAGTATAACGATAGTCAGTGACATAGGGCTAGGGAGGCTGTCTTTTACTTGTTTCGATGAAGCCATGAGCAAAACATAAACCCAAATCCACCTCACTGAACTTGGTCGCTTGAGGTGGTTTGGGTTTATCAGTGCCTAGAACCCTTTTTTACGGTGACGACTTTCCGATTGTACCGATTTAATATACTTACCAAATTGCTTAGCGTTGCTGCGCTTTTCTGCCAAGGAGGCGCTGTTGCGGGCTTGTTCGCGGAGCAGTTTGAAGTAGTTGTCTAACCGTCTTTCCTCAATGGAGCCTTGTTGCAAGGCTTTGCGAACAGCGCAACCCGGTTCGTTTTGATGCTGACAGTCACTAAAGCGACACTGTTCTATCAAAGATTCGATATCCGCAAAGGTTTCAGCGACGCCAGTCTCATTACCGGCGAGTTGTATCTCTCGCATGCCCGGCGTGTCGAGTAGCAAGCCGCCATCGGGCATTTTGTGCATAGAGCGTGAAGTCGTGGTGTGACGCCCTTTACTGTCGTCTTCACGAATCCCACCCGTGGCTTGGGCTTGATTACTCAGCAAGCTGTTGACTAGAGTAGATTTCCCCACACCGGACGATCCCATAAAGGCGACGGTTTGGCTCTGTCCACACCAAGATTTTAGCCCCTTGAGTGAATAGTTATCTAAGCTGTTGACCGTTTCAACTACCATAAATGGGTCAAGGGATTGGACCTGTTGACGCATTGATTCAACGTCAGGGCACAGATCCATCTTGGTTAATACGATCACGGTTTGCGCTTGTGACTCATTGACTAAAGCCAGATAACGCTCGATGCGACTAAGGTTAAAGTCGTGGTTGAGTGAGCAGACAATAAACACGGTATCGACATTAGCCGCAATAAACTGTTGCTCTAGCTTTGAGCCGGGCGCTTTGCGACTAAACAGAGACTTGCGCTCTAGTAGTCGTTTGAAACGAAGCTCACTGTCTATCAATATCCAGTCTCCCACCGTCATTTGAGGGTGCGAGATATGATGCTCAAGGTGAAACTCCTGAGTCTCGGTTGCGACAATATAACCACTGCGGTGGTGAGCAATGATACGGGCGACTGAAGTGTCCTCGTAATCATCGAGAGTCAGTTGTTGTTGAAAAAATGATTTCCAACCAAGTTCGGGTAGCGACATTGGATATGAAAAATGAGATGACATTGTAAGTCCTATTGATGGCATAAATTAATTGCGTAAATCAGCAAAAATTCAAAGGGTCAGGAGCTTACTTTTTTGTAAGTGTGCCAAAACTTGTCAGTTTACGAAAAGCGGTAAGTTGACTAAAAGCACGGAGACCCCGGTTATAAACACCGGGTAAATGGGCAGGTAGGATAAGCGACATTGTTGTAAATAGAATGAAGTAACAAAGATTCGCTAAATTAATTAAATAACCGCCACTTTTACCGGGTGGGTGTGCATTACAATCATGAAATCCTCCTAAGCTATGTTTATAAAGAAAGTTTATAAAGAAAGTCTATAAAGAAAGTTTATAAAGAAATTATTATAAACAAGGTGTCAATTGACCACGGGATAATAGCATTCTGGTGATGAATTGCCAGCAGTCGCCCACCGAGGGGAGTGATGATATTGATTATTTATTGTTATTGAGGCTGTCCTTGTTGCTATGCTGGGGTTATGTCTGGAAAAAATCACAAGGCTTACAAGGAGGTACTATGTTTTATCGTTTAAGGTTAACGACACTATTTTGCACGTTATTGACCGCGACGCCGATGGTGACGTACGCGCAACAGAGTGCGGATGCCGTTGCTCCAGAATCATCGACCGAGTTAACCACTCAGCAGTCGGTGACAGGGCAGGATTGGATGGTTGCATCAGCCAATCCATACGCCAGTGAAGCGGGTGCTCAAATGCTGCGTCAAGGGGGCAATGCGATTGATGCAATGGTGGCGACCCAACTGGTATTAGGGTTGGTCGAACCACAGTCTTCGGGGATTGGTGGTGGTGCATTTTTGGTTTATTGGGATCAAAGCCAAAAAGCGATCACAACGTTAGACGGTAGAGAAACCGCCCCGCTTGCCGCGACGCCTGAGCTGTTTTTGGATAAAGAAGGTGAGCCACTGAAATTTTATGATGCCGTGGTGGGAGGACGTTCTGTCGGTACTCCGGGCACAGTGAAATTGATGTGGGATAGCCACCAAAAGTATGGAAAATTACCTTGGGCGGATCTGTTTAAACCAGCGATTGAGTTGGCAACGGCAGGTTTTACGGTTAGCCCTCGGCTTGCCGCGTTGGTGGCGAAAGATCAACAGCGTTTGCAACAGTCAGCCTCAACCAAAAGCTATTTTTTTAATCAAGATGGTGAGCCTATCCAAGCGGGAGCAACACTAAAAAACCCCGCTTATGCCAATACGCTGACGGCGATCGCTCAGCAGGGAGCGCAAGCTTTTTACCGTGGAAAAGTGGCGGAAAATATTGTCAATACGGTCAGCAATCATAGCACTAATCCAGGTGTTCTTAGCCTGACAGATTTAGCGATTTATACCACTAAACAGCGCCCAGCCGTATGTGCTCCTTATCATCAATATTCTGTTTGTGGCATGGGACCGCCTAGCTCTGGCGCGTTAACGTTGGGGCAGATTTTGGGAATGCTTCAACACTACCCATTAGCTCAATATGGTGTCGATAGCATTGATAGTTGGCGTCTTATCGGTGACGCTTCGCGCTTGGCGTTTGCCGATAGAGGTCGCTATATGGCAGACAGTGATTTTGTGCCTATGCCAACAGCGGGCTTGTTAGATGCGGATTATTTAGCACAACGAGCCAAGTTGCTGGCAGAGCCAAAAGCTCTCGCTTCGGTCGCCGCTGGTTCGCCTCCCTGGTCGCATGCACAAAACTATGCCTTAGATGAATCAATAGAGCTGCCATCAACCAGTCATTTTTCTATTGTTGATAGCGAAAGGAATATGGTGTCGATTACGACGACGATAGAGAACGGTTTTGGTTCTCGATTAATGGTGGATGGTTTCCTGCTCAATAATGAATTAACCGACTTTTCTTTCCGAACCCATAAAGAAGGCAATCCAATTGCCAATCGCGTTGAGCCGGGTAAACGACCTCGTTCCTCTATGGCTCCGACCATAGTCTTGAAAGAGGGTCAGCCTTATCTGGCTATTGGATCGCCGGGAGGCAGCCAGATTATTGGCTATGTCGCTAAAACTCTGATTGCGCATTTGGATTGGGGGCTCGATCTTCAGCAAGCGGTGAATCTACCGAATATGAATAATCGTTTTGGTACTTTTGAGTTGGAGAAAGGAACAGACGCAGAGCGTTGGGCGCCGAAGTTAGAGCAGATTGGCTTTAAAACTAAAATTCGGGATTTAAATTCCGGCGTTCAAGTCATTCAGTTGCAAGATAAACAGTTGGTTGGCGCAGCGGACCCACGTCGAGAGGGACTGGTTGTCGCACAATAGCGATCCTTGCCATTGATTCAATAGTCGTCGCGCCTGTTAAATATAAAGGTAACAGGCGCTATTTTTATCAACCTACTGGTTTTGTTTCTGGTCTCAAGTTTATGAATCCAAGCTTTTAAATCAAATCAGCGATCACCTCGCCTTTTCTTTAACATAATCCGTCACGTTATCAGCCTCTTCTTTGCTCAAATACAGCCCCAATTTAGTTCGTCGCCACAGCACATCTTCCCCCGTCATCGCCAGTTCTTGCTGAAGCAGATAATCGATTTCACATTGATAAACGCCGCCGGCCTGTTGCGAAAAGCACAGTCCCAGTTCACTGCTGCAAGTTATGCCGTAAAGCAGGGAATGAACATGGCTGCCGAATTGGTTGAAATATCGGTGTAGTAGCTTTTCATTTAGCCATGGATAACGGGTTGTGAGCGTTTGCAGATACTGCTCTCGACTCATCCCTAAGTCGCCTCCGGGGAGAGGTGTGGCTTGTGTGCAGTTATTGAGCATGGCAGGAAAGCAGGGGCGAAGTTTCTCCGTCGCTGCCATAGCAAGCTTTCGATAGGTGGTGAGTTTGCCACCAAATATGGAGAGTAGTGGGGCTTGCAGCTCACCTTGGTCCATCTCTAAGGTATAGTCGCGAGTCACGGCTTGGGCACTGGATGACTCATCTTCGCACAGCGGTCTTACTCCACTAAAGCTCCAAATAATATCGTCTCGGCTCAGGGTTTGAGTAAAGTGTTGATTGACGACGTCGAGCAAGTAGTCGGTCTCTTGATCCGTGATAGTGACTTGATACGGGTCGCCTTGGTACTCAACATCGGTGGTGCCAATCATCGAAAATTGATCAAGATAGGGGATAACAAATACGATCCGTTTATCGGCATTTTGCAGGATATAGGCCTCTTGTTGTTGAGCCAGTCGCGGCACAACGATATGTGATCCTTGAATCAGGCGAACGTGACGAGGAGAGGCTAATTGGAGTTGTTGCTGAAAGAGATCCTCAACCCATGGACCCGCGGCGTTCACGACGGCTTTAGCGCGAAAACTTGATGACTGTTTGGTCATTTGATCAGTGACTTCAACCTGCCAGAGGTCTCCTTCTCGCCTTGCTTGGTCCACCCTTGAGTAGTTGCAAACCCATGCGCCATCATTTTTGGCTGCGAGGATATTGAGCATCACCAAGCGCGCATCATCGACCCAGCAATCTGAATATTCAAAGCCGTCGGTGAACTCACTTTTAAGTGGAGTGTTGGTTGGGAAACGGATCTGCTGACTCGCAGGTAAGGTGGTACGTTTTCCTAAGTGGTCATAGAGAAACAGCCCACAGCGGATCATCCATTTCGGTCGTAAAAAAGGTCGATGAGGGAGACAAAAGCGCATCGGGTAGGCGATATGGGGAGCCTTTTGTAACAATACTTCCCGTTCAGCCAGTGCTTCCGACACTAATCTAAATTCGTAATGCTCTAAGTACCGCAGACCGCCATGAATCAGTTTGGAACTGGCGGAAGAAGTCGCGCATGCGAAGTCTTTCGCTTCAAACAGCGCAACTTTTAAACCTTGCGCTGCACATTCCGCAGCAATCCCTGCGCCATTGATACCGCCACCGATAACAATAATATCGAAGCTTTTTATTCCGGAACTTTTTGTATCGTGGCTTTTAGTATCCTCGCTTTTTGGGTGTCCTGTTGTTGCGTTTAATTGCATACTTTCCCCCAGTCACTTTTTAATATTGATACCTAAGTGGATGGCTTTTACATCAATATCCGTGCATCAATATCCATGTATCAATAGCGATACATCAGTCTGCATTCTTAGCCCAAAACTGCGCACATTTGATCGCATGTTGCCAGCCTTGATAGCGACGCTGTCGTTTGTCATCGTCAGGATGAGGTTGAAATAAGGTGTCAATCTCAGCCTTGTTTTCCAGTTCTTCAAGAGCTTGCCAATAGCCAACAGCGATACCGGCAAGGTAGGCAGCGCCTAGTGCGGTCACTTCCGTTACCTTAGGGCGCTCGACGAGAGTGTTCAGTAGATCCGCTTGGAACTGCATAAGGAAGTTATTGGCGACGGCACCTCCGTCTACCTTGAGGTGGGTTAGGGTAATATTGGCATCCGCTTGCATCGCTGTTAACACATCATGGGTTTGGTAGGCGATACTTTCTAGCGTCGCTCGAATGATATGATTGGAATTGGTGCCTCGCGTCAGACCGACAATGGTTCCTTGAGCATGGGGTTCCCAGTGAGGCGCTCCCAAACCGGTAAAGGCGGGAACCACATAAACGCCATCGGAAGAGTCGACCTTGGTGGCAAAGTATTCAGAATCTTTCGCGTCGGCGAGAAGTTTCATTTCGTCTCTTAACCACTGGATGGCAGCGCCTCCCATAAACACCGACCCCTCAAGCGCATAGACTGGCTGCCCCTGTTTATCGCAAGCGAGCGTGGTCAGCAGACCGTTTTGCGACAGCACTTTTTCTTTGCCAGTATTCATCAGTAGAAAACAGCCAGTTCCATAGGTGTTCTTGGCTTGACCTGCCTCGACACACAGATGTCCAAATAGCGCCGCTTGTTGATCTCCGGCGATACCCGCGATAGGAATATGCGCGCCGCCTTTACCTCCGAGGTTGGTTTGACCGTAGAGGCATGATGAGGCTTTGACTTCTGGCATCATGCTTAGAGGGATATTGAGTGCATCAAGTAGCGTTTGGTCCCAGCAATGTTGGTCAATGTTGAACAGCATAGTGCGTGATGCATTAGTGTAATCCGTCGCGTGGACACGCCCTTCGGTGAGTTTCCAGACTAGCCAAGTATCCACGGTGCCAAACAGCAGATCGCCGGCGTCCGCCAACTCTCTGGCACCCTCAACATTGTCTAAAATCCACTGAATTTTTGTGGCGGAGAAGTAAGGGTCCAGCAGTAAACCGGTCTGCTCTCGGACATAGTTCTCAAGCCCCTGACTTTTCAATTGGTCGCAAATATCCGCTGTACGACGACATTGCCAGACAATCGCGTTGTATATCGGCTTTCCAGTATGGCGATTCCAGACAATGGTGGTTTCTCGCTGATTGGTAATACCAATCGCCGCCACTTGGTTATTGTTGATACCGGCTTGCGCTAACGCTTCGACGAGTGTTGAGCTTTGAGTCGCCCAAATTTCCATGGGATCATGTTCTACCCACCCTGCTTGAGGATAGAGTTGGCTAAACTCACGCTGTGCGACGCTGACAATATTGGCATCGTGATCGAGGACAACGGCTCTTGAACTGGTTGTGCCTTGATCAAGTGCCACAATATAGGTTTGCTGGGTCATAACTACCCCCTTGTTTTTATACTTCTAGTCTAGCGAGAACAGGGCAAACTTATAGCCAAGCAACTCAAAGATGTGAGTTTTAACGAGATTTACTTGGCTGATAAGTTTGGCTGATAAATAGAGAGTAGTAACGACTTCAAAAGTGGCTGATTTAACATCGCATTTTAGTGTTGGGTAGCATTTTCACATGCACTTTTCTCACGCATGTTTTTCACGTTTTAGGATACGGTCGGTCGACGCACCACGAGGTCAATCTCTACCAAGGCATCGTATGCTAATCCAGTGACTCCAACGCAAGTGCGTGCGGGTAGGCATCCCTCGGCAAAATAGGTTTTGTATTTTGCGTTAAAGCGAGCATAGTCTTGCTGGAAACGAGTAAGAAACACTCGAACCATCACCACATCTTGCAAGCCAAGTCCTAAGCCATCCAGTACTGTGCTGAGATTGCTCATCACATTGTCGGTTTGCTCTTCAATTGTATCGGGCAAGACGCCGGGTGTGCCGGGCTGATCGGGCATTTGACCTGTTACAAAGACAAAGCCTCCAGATTCTGTGGCATGGCTGAATGGTGCAACGGGGGTGGGACCGTTTTCAACCATGTGAAAGGTGATCGCATCGGTAGACATAATAGTAACCCTATTTGAATTTAGATGGAGTTAACTAGGCAATGACTATGCCAAGGTGCGAAATTGAGGCTCTATGGGATGAGAGAGCTAGGTGATTGTATTAAATAAATTTTATTGCACTGTTATTGAGCAGTAATCGTTGTTGTTGCGTCAGTGATGCTTCATCTTCATACCCGCCATCACCTTTTTCACCGGCACCTGTAACGTCACCGTTTCATTGTCGGCAAACGTCAAAGTGATCGCTACCTGTTGCCCTTCTTTGAGTGGACCCAGTAGATCCAGTAGCATCACATGCAGACTGCCTGGCGCCAGCGCAACGGATTGGCTCGCGGGGATGCTAATGCGGCTAATTTGACGCATTTGCATCATATCTCCGTCCATGATGACATCATGAAGCTCGACCACTTGGGCTAAATCTGTCGTTGCACTCACCAGAGTTCGGTCGCGGTCGCTGTTGTTGTGAATGGTAGCAAACATGGCGCTGGTGGTGGCGTGAGGCGGTGTTGCTCTGACATAAGCATTCTCAACCTCCAGCCATTGCGTGGCATTGGCGAATGGACTTAGGGCTAATAAGGTCAGGATAAGGGAGTTGAGCTTCATAAGTGATCCTATTTTTGTGCTTGGCTACTTTAGTTTTAGGTGCATTATTTTTGGATGTATTGTTTCTGGATGTATTGTTTTTGGGTGACGCGACGTATTGCCTCAAGCAATGGAGCGGGTGTCAGGGTATGTGGTACTTTTTCGATTAGCGAGCCATCGGGTTGTAAAATATAGAAATATGAGCTGTGGTCGAGTGTATAGCCCAACTTGGAGTCTTCGAGTTCGGTTTTGCGAAAAATCACACCGTACTGATGAGCAAGCGGTTGAGTAATGTTTAACGGTGCCGACAGACCATCAATTCGTGGATGGAAATATCCGGCATATTCGGACGCGGCTTCTGCGCTATCACGCTCAGGATCGAGTGAAATAAATATCGGCCAAATTTGATCAAGAGTGTCGACCTCCAATTGATTTAGCGCGCCAGCTAACATAGCAAGAGAGGTTGGGCAGACATCGGGGCAGCGGGTAAAGCCAAAATAGAGAATACGGATTCTTGGATCGCTTGCGGCAAATAGCGTGACAGGTCGGTTGTGCTTACCATAAAGCACAGAATCGGGTACTTGCGCCAGTTGATCCATTTTTTTCTGTTGGGTGTGATAATCAAGATAAAGCTTGCTCGAAATCCCTAAAACAAAGGCCGCGAGTGCCAATAATAACCACTTGAATTTCATCGCTCTTTCATCCTCAATGCGGTTTGTACGGTTTTTTGACCATCAGTAATCGACCCATACCAAGTCATTTGCGATTCACTGCAAATAGGGAGCAGGATATCTCCTTGAAACACATCAGGTTTGATCATGGTTAGCTTGACCTGCACTTGTCCCATATTCATTTCAACACCTTGTAAAGACATCGACAGTTCGTCCGTGGTTGCGTTTGGCCAGAAGACCTCGACAGGGGTTGCGGTCAGTGGATGGACATAGACATGGTCGAGCCTGATTTTGACCTCACCTTGCTGACAGACTTGATCAGAGAGCATGCAGTATTGACTGAGATCCGGAGTCGGTTCAGAGATGGATTGCCACACTGTGGGCAGAATAAAACCCAGTCCAGTGGCGAGTACAAGCAGTATGAGTATGTTTTTAATGTTCAATTTGTTATCAAATAGGCAATAAAAAGTAAATCGATACTAACATGCTCGCTGGTCGAGGTAAGAGAAGTAGTTAAAAAAACGGAGCGTTTTGCTCCGTTTTTTGACCCAGTGCTAATAAAAAGCACTATGTTAGGTTCCTTTGTATTAGGTTTCTTTGTCGCCTAAGAATCCACCGGTTTGGTGAGCCCAAAGTTGAGCGTAAATACCTTTTTGTTCAACGAGTTGTTGATGTGTTCCCTGTTCAACAATCTCGCCTTTATCCAGCACGATCAATCTATCCATCGCAGCAATGGTAGAGAGTCGGTGCGCGATAGCAATCACGGTTTTTCCTTCCATTAACTCGTTTAAGCTCTCTTGAATGGCGGCCTCGACTTCGGAATCCAATGCCGAGGTTGCTTCATCCAGAATCAAGATTGGCGCATTTTTCAGGAGTACGCGTGAAATAGCGATACGCTGACGCTGACCACCGGACAGTTTCACCCCGCGCTCACCTACTTGAGCTTGATAACCTTGATTACCAAACGGGTCGCTAAGGGTTTCGATAAACTCGTGAGCATGGGCTTGTTGGGTTGCAGCTATTAGCGCCTCATCACTGGCATCGGGATTACCGTAAAGAATGTTATCTTTAATTGAGCGGTGCAGCAGCGAGGTGTCCTGTGTCACCATGCCGATTTTACTGCGCAATGAGTCTTGGGTGACGTCGGAAACCGGCTGACCATCAATACGGATTTCCCCACCCTCAACATCGTGGAATCGCAACAGCAAGTTGACCAGCGTTGATTTACCCGCGCCAGAGCGACCCACTAAGCCCACTTTTTCTCCGGGTTTGATGTTGAGATTAAGGTGGCTGATGACGCCTTTTTTCTCGCCATAGTGGAAACTGACATTATCAAATTCAATACCGCCGTTATCGACAGCCAGTGGTTTCGCTTGCGGTTTGTCTTGAATATCGACGGGTTTTGATAGGGTTTTCATACCATCAACGACGGTTCCCATATTTTCAAACAGCGCGCCGACTTCCCACATTATCCACATCGACATACCGTTGATACGCAGAGCCAAACTGATGGCAATGGCGATAGAACCCACGGTAAGCGCGCTGCCCATCCATAGCCAGATAGAGATGGCGGCAATAGAAAACAGCAATACGTAGTTGGCGATCTGCACACAGACGTCAAATCCTGTGACTAAGCGCATTTGACGGTGAACGGTATCTAAGAAGCCTTCCATTCCTTGTTCGGCATAGTCCGTTTCTCTGCGGCTGTGAGAAAACAATTTGACGGTAGATATGTTGGTGTAGCTATCGACAATACGTCCTGTCATCAGTGAGCGAGCATCGGCTTGTTCTGAGGCTACTTTCTTTAGCTTGGGGACAAAGTAGATCTGAATACCGACATAAGCGAATAGCCACAACAACATAGGCATCATCAAGCGCCAATCTGCTTGCGCTAGAATAACCAGCATAGAGGTAAAATAGACCGACACATAAACAAATACATCCGCGGTTTTCATCACCGTTTCACGTACTGCCAAAGAGGTTTGCATTACCTTGGTGGCGATACGCCCAGCGAAATCGTCTTGATAAAACGACAAGCTTTGCTTAAGCAGGTAGCGGTGAGCTAACCAACGGATCGACATAGGATAATTGCCGAGCAATGTCTGGTGCGTTAGCAGCGAGTAGACCACGATAAGTATTGGCATGACCAGCAAGATGACTAAGCCGATACCAAGCAAGGTGCTGCCGTTTTCTGCCATAAAGGTTTCAGGATTACTGCTGGAAAGCCAGTCTACTAGCGTGCCCATAAAGCCAAAAAGCGCGACTTCAATGATGGCAACTGTGGTGCTCAGTAGCGCCATAATGACCAAGGGGATCTCGAACCCGCGGGTATAGTGACGACAAAAGGCAAAAATTCCCTGAGGTGGTTGAGAAGGTTCTTGCTTTGGAAAGGCGTCCGTGAATGATTCAAAGCGTTTAAACATGATTCACCTAGTTTAACAAAGGAGAGAGTACTGGTAGCAAGGCTTCCAGTGTGTTATTCGGGTTAAAAATCTATCATCAAAGTTGCTAATAATCTGAATTATTTTTGGTTCCTCTTTCTGTTTCCTTTTAAGGAGAGGTAGTGGAAACATTGAAGTCAAGGAAGAGCAACAAGGGAATAGATGGAGTAAGTGTATAGTTTCCGAACAAAAGCAACAACAAATTCGCTTAGCCAAAGTCGCTATCTCCGCGACCATAAATCGCAGGCTTTTGGTCAGAAGACAAAGTCTCGAGGTCAGAAAAGAAGGCTTTCTCAGCCTAAAATTACATGGATTTGTGCTGGCTAGCAGTAATATTGCTCGTCAATTCGTCATAATTCCGCAAAAGTCGTCACTTAGCCTGCATATTGACGATGATTTCAGTCAATAACCGCGCTTGGGAGCATCTAGAATTTCTAGTAATGATCAATTTCCATTGGATGGACATGTAATGAAGCAGGGAATATTAGCTCAAACCAAACCTTTCATCGGTCAGAGTCGTCAATCGATCCGCCAAAATGCCGACTGTGTAGTGATGGTGCCACCGAAAGAGTTTGGCTTTAATGCCCAGACGGCACAAGACAATGAGTTCCAAACAAGAAGTTCCCTTGATCAAGGGACACTGCGTGCCCAAGCGATGCATGAGTTTGATGCCATGGTTTCTGGCTTACGTGCAGAAGGTGTGCAGGTTGTTGAGTTTGATTATCCTCTCAGCGAGACCCAGACTCCGGATGCGGTATTTCCCAACAACTGGTTTAGCACCACACAAGATGGCGTCTTTTTTTCTTTTCCCATGGCGTGTGAAAATCGACGAGAGGAGGTCAAGCCGGACGCGCTTGTTTCAACTTTGGCACAAGCGGGAAGAGTGGTGAAACAGCAAGACTCTTTAGTTCAGTATGTTGAGCAAGGCAGTTTTCTGGAAAGCACCGGTGTAATGGTGATGGATCATCTCTCTAAAACAATATACGCGGGACTGTCTCAGCGCTGTGAGCGTGAGTCACTACAAGATTACGCTGAGCGTATTGGCTATCCTCATGTGGTGTCATTCCAGACGCAATTACCGTCCAATCAACCGGTCTATCACACCAATGTTATGATGGCGGTCGGCGAACGTTTTGCGGTGATTTGTCTTGAAGCGATCCCTGACTATGAGCGTCGTTTTGTCGCCAAGTCGTTGGCTAAGTCGAAGCAGGTTATTGATATTACCATCGAGCAGATGAATCAATTTTGCGGCAATATCTTGCAATTGGAGACGGTGACGGGTGATAAGGTGATCGCCATGTCCAAGTCGGCCTATATGGCTTTTTCACCCGCTCAGCGTAAGCAATTAGCCAGTCACGGCAAACTGTTACCCTTTGATGTCTCGACTATTGAATCTATTGGTGGTGGCAGCGTTCGTTGCATGTTGGGTGAGGTCTTTCTTCCACAATCCTAGCCGAGTAGTGTTATTGGTTGCAATGACAAAAAGCTTGCCTTACTAGTTAACAAGGCTTCACAAATCAATATTCCTTACATTTATTATGGTTAAATTTTGAGCTAGATAACATCAAAGTGTCAGATTAATGTCTATCGTTTAAGTGGGTATTAACAGCAAGAGGGAATAGTTATGAAATACAAACATATTCTGGTTGCACTTGACCTTTCGGACGAAAGCAAAACGCTGATCGATAGAGCTGTTTTTCTTGCCAACCTTTTGGACGCTGAAGTCTCATTTTCCCATATAGATGTGAGTCACGGCGATCTCTCCATGGGTTTGCTGGATCTTAACTTGTCGCAAAATCAGCAATTGCTTGATGGTGAGACAATGAGTACCCATAGAGTCTTTATGGAGTACGCACAATGCCCAGTGAAACACTTTATTATCGGGAGTGGTGACTTATCCGAACAGCTAAGAGATACCGTTCTTGAATATAAAGTGGACCTTGTGATTTGTGGTCACCACCAAGACTTCTGGAGCAAGATCATTTCTTCCTCTCGGCAAGTTATTCATAGCTCGCCAGCAGATATTTTGGTTGTCCCAATCGAAACCTAACGGTTAAGGTCACTCTAAGTCAAAAGCACACCTTAATCGGTGTGCTTTTTGTTTATTTACTTTCTTTGTTGTTACTGTTGTGAACGGCAATATTCAGTGTGACGGTCTACCCGAATTATTTAAAAATAGCTGCCATTCATAGAGAGATGGACGGCAATGCTTGCCGCATAGCCAAGCATAATGACGGGTGCCCATTTTAGATGTCCAAAGAAGGTGTACTTCCCGTGTGCGGCACCCATCAAGGCGACGCCCGCGGCAGAACCAATCGAAAGCATACTACCACCGACGCCCGCAGTGAGGGTAACCAGTAACCAGTTACCCATGGACAGTTCTGGGTTCATGGTGAGAACGGCGAACATTACCGGAATATTATCAACAATAGCGGATAGAACCCCAACCATAATGTTGGCGGCGATAGGATCCCATTGGGTATACATTACTTCAGAGATCACGCTCAAATAGCCCAGCAGGCTTAAACCACCGACGCACATCACGACGCCATAGAAGAACAACAGCGTGTCCCATTCGGCGTGTGAGACACGGCGGAAAACATCAAATGGCACAATCGAGCCTAAGCGCTGCAGTGCGGCATCATCTTGATTAGCGATAGCAATCGCTTTTTTCTTGGCAATAGAACGAGGAAGTGTTTTCTTGAGGAAAAAGCCAAAGAACTGTAAATAGGCCAAGCCCATCATCATGCCGATAACAGGAGGGAAATGCAGTACTGCATGAAACGCTACTGCGGTTGCAATCGTTAAGATAAACAGACCAACGATGCGGTATGCGCCGCGCTTAAGTTCCACTTCAAGATGCACCGTATCGGGTTGTAGCTTGGGGACAAAGAATGACATGATGACAGCGGGAATCACGTAGTTGACCACCGAGGGAATAAACAAGGGCATAAATTGTGAAAACTCAATATGACCTGCTTGCCATACCATTAAGGTCGTAATATCTCCAAACGGACTAAACGCGCCCCCTGCATTAGCGGCAACCACAATGTTAATACAGGCGATATTGACAAATTTAAGGTTGCTGCCACCGACTTTAAGTACCACCGCACACATCAGCAGCGCTGTCGTCAGGTTGTCGGCAATTGGTGAAATAAAGAAAGATAAAATACCGGTCAGCCAAAATAGGGTTCGAAAGCTAAACCCTTTACTCACCATCCATGATTGCAGCGCGTCAAACAGGCGACGTTCTTCCATTGCTGAAATGTAAGTCATGGCAACTAATAAGAACAGCAGCAGTTCCGCATATTCGAGCAGGTTATGCTCAAGGGCGGCTTTGGCAACGTCAATTTGTCCTGCTTGTTGATACACAAAGCCGATCATTATCCAAATAATGCCAGCCGCGAGCAGTACCGGTTTCGACTTTCTGAGTTGCAGATACTCTTCCAGCATCACCAACGCATAGGCGACACCAAATACGATCAGGCAGACGTAACCGACGGTGGATTGGGTCAGGTTTAACATTCCTTGGGTAGCGCTTTCTGAAGCAAAAGTAGACGTGGCAAAGAAAAGGCAAAAAAATAGGGTTGGCCATCGACTCATTGATAACATGGGTAATCCTTAAAACGTTTCGAACTATCAATTGTTAGTATATTGTTACTTTGGTCGGGCTATTTTAGGAGTTTTCGACAACTTTCTTTGTGAGCTGACTCGAAGTGTTGCAAAATGGTAAAAAATGTAGACTTAGATGTAGCAATAAACGCGGGAATGGAAAATGATGGCGAAAAGAGTGATGAAATTCGGCAGGTTACCGTATTGAAAGCGGAGTCCTTAGATTGCACTCCGCGGGTCGAAAAATAACTTAATAGGCGTAAACACCAAATTCGCGAAGAAGTTTAGGCAGTTTTTCATCCAAGTCATGAAGATCGTTTGGATAAAGCTCAATAAGATGAAAATTATTGTCTTGGTAGACTTGTCGAATCTGTTGCCGTTGTTGTAATTGTTTTTCTGACTTTTCTTCGGGCCAAAACTGAATATAGATTTTGCTTTGAGGCAGATAAAAATCGCTGACAATATCGGCATCAATAGGCAGTTGACGGTGATAAGCGTGCAGCAGCCCTGCCATATAAAGCCAGTTATCAATAACGAGTTCTCCCTGAGATTGCACATAATGACCATCTAAAGTTCGAAATTTAGCAGAGAACTTCTCACGAAAGCTTTCAAGTGATTGGTCGGTCGAACGGCGATCCGCATTGGTCCCTTTAAATTCATGCACCGTCTGTTTTAAGCGAACATTCCGCACAACACTCGCATGCCAAACTACATACTGAGATTGCTTGTTATATTGAGATTGCTTGCTGCTGTCATGACGAATAATCGCGCCGGCTCGAATACCGCTCGGGGTTGCCACCCATTGTTGATCTTCGCGGTTTATCCAGCCGAGTTCATTGAATAGTAAGTTGATTTTTTTGGCAGGCAAATCAAAGTGAGCACCTACTTGCGTGGCGGTTAAGGGAGAGTCACTGATCAGATTTTCGTCAATAACGAGCTGCGGTGGCCAAACAATAAAGCGACCGTACTTTTCACTCTCCACATAGTGTCCGCCAAAGCGACGCCCTGTATCGGTAAGCAGCCACTTAGAATCATGCCAAGTAATATAGTTGGCATGTTTCAATTGGGTGAGAAGCTCCTTGGTCGAGACGTTGAGCTTCTTGGCAAGTGCGGATGCAGAGAGTGCTTGCTGCATAAGTGACCTCAGGTTAAATGGCTTGCATGTATGACAGTATCATAATGCCGATGGCACAAGTAAAGGTAGATACCACCGTAGTGAGGGCAATAATGTTAGCCGCTAAGATTGAGTTGCCACCCATCGCTCTCGCCATGACGTAGCTTGCCGCCGCGACGGGGGCGGCATTCATAAAGAAGATGATACCAAGCTCGATACCCCTAAAGCCAAACAAGTAAGCCGCGGTGGTAATGGCGACCGGAGCAAA
This sequence comes from Vibrio hippocampi, assembly GCF_921292975.1. Classification (NCBI taxonomy): domain Bacteria; kingdom Pseudomonadati; phylum Pseudomonadota; class Gammaproteobacteria; order Vibrionales; family Vibrionaceae; genus Vibrio; species Vibrio hippocampi. Next base: position 1,473,031 of record NZ_CAKLCM010000003.1, on the reverse strand, counting down.
AACCAATTTAAACAGGGTCGCAAACCAAGATGGCTTCTGATCATTTTTCATCGTACGCAGATCTAGGGAACCACCGGTACATAACAGGGCTAATGGTAGAGTCATACGAGCAAAATAGTTGCCTGCATCCACGGCAATATCGGGAACGGGGATAGAAAGTACATAGAAAATCATTCCAAGAACAATCGCGATCACTAATGGATTTTTAGTGAGGGTTGTCAGCATAACTTTGCCCGCTTGTAGGCCAGAGGTTTCCCCTTTAGGGGTTAGACAGATAACGGCTTGGATATTATATAAGAAGGTATGAGCTGCAACATAAAGTGCTGCGGTGGCAACACCGGAATCGCCATAAGCGTTGGCGACGTAAGCAAGACCAATGATAGCGGTGTTGGCTCGATAACCCCCTTGCACAACCACGCCCTTGTCTGCCGATCCCTTGAAAAAGAGATTGACGCAGAGTGTGGTGAATATAAAAAATAGAATACTGGCAACGATACCAAAGAGAACGAATTGACTTGCCGCAGAGAAGTCATGTTTGGCGGTCACAATGCTTAGAAATAACATCGCAGGTAGAGTGACTTTAAAAACTAACGCAGATGCCACGTCAATAAAGTTTTCATTGATCAAACCGATGCGTTTGAATACCACACCTAAAATAATCATCAGGCAGATAGGGCCTGCAATAGAAATCGAGAAATAGAGCTGATCAAGAAAAGTCGCCATTAGTGAGTCCAAATTAGTCAATAGAACGGAACTCGGTTATTATTCCACGCTTTGTCAAACAATAAAATATAACTCAACCACTTAATTCGATAGGCTGTTATACCTATACTATAAATCGAAGTCACTTTGTTTCTTTGAGTAATATGAGTATAGCTTTTCGTCACTCAGCTCAAAGAGTGAAACATGGAGTGGTTCTAAAGAAAGTCAGTAAAGGATGATACGTCATGAGTGACAAGATTTATTTCAATACCTCCAATAAACTCAATTTTAAAAAACGGGTAGTGAACTTAACGACGCGCGCCCACCATAAGCTTGCCCCCAATCATGCCAAGCGATCGGCAAAGAATCTCTTGTTGACTCCGGTTCGTTCAAAGCCGAAGAACCAACAGCCAGAGGGGTTGATTAAGGCAGAGGTGCATACCTCTGAGGGCGTACTCAAAACTTATCGGTTAGGTTCGGGACCGGTTTGGTTGTTTACTCACGGATGGTCAGGCACCGCCAGCCAGTTTTATCCGTTGATGTCCTATGTCGCTCAACAAGGCTTTACCGCTTTGGCTTATGATCATCCCGCTCACGGAGAAAGTGAGGGCTTATATGGTCATATTCCAGCCTTTGTTGCGGGCTTAGAAGGCTTGTTAGATAGCGAAGACAATGTGGTTGGTTTGATCGGTCATAGTATGGGCACGGCAGCGGCGATTGAATGTAAACACGCCAAGCTGCAAAACATACCGTTGTTGTTGATTGCGCCAGTTCTGGACTATGTCGATAACCTGTTTGGCAGTGTTGCACGTTCAGGGTATTCCATGCGACTGTTTGAAGCGGTGGTGGGGGATATTCAAGATCAATACCGCTTCCCGATTCAGTCTATCGATCCTTATGGAAAGCTCGCCAAAAGAGTCGCGCCGACGGTCATTGTGCACGATGAGCAGGATCGTTTTACTAATTACGAGGTCTCGCGACAAGCCGCTAATGAAATGCCCAAAGTGACTCTGTTGACGACGCAAGGACAGGGGCATGGGCGTGTTATGCAAAGTTCAGAGGCGCAACAAGCTTTTGATCTTCTCTCTAAATAGTATGATTTCGAGAGAACTGTTTAGAGAGCAATGTTTAGAGAGCAATGTTTAGAGAGCACTGTTTAGAGAGCACTGTTTAGAGAACATGGTTGAGAAAGTGTGATTTAGATAATTTGTTAAAAATATAACCACAATGTTGATATGGTTAACGTTGTGGTTAATTTATAGTGTCGAGATTTATCAAGTTATGGGAACATTGCTGCAACTCATACGCTGGTCATTGATAGAGTCAAGCAAATCGACATCATAATTCATAACATCCTGCGCTTTGCTGCCTGACTAGTCTCTTTGAGGGTCTGTTATCCAGACAACGAATCTTTCCTCGGAGCCGACGTCTGGGTAGGAATTTATGCAGCTTAAGGAAGTTATCGTTATGAACAAAAATGATAGTGTCCCTCTCCCCTCCAATACCCGTGAATGGTTCTTTAACCGTAATAGTCTGATCGTAATCGCTGACATCCTCCTTTTTATGGTGCTTTATCGCACTTTACCTTTTGAAAGTGATGTCGTGCTTGGGATGAGTATTTTGGTTTTTATCGCTGTACTTTGGCTTACCGAAGCACTTCATGTGACGGTGACAGCGATTCTTGTCCCTGTCATCGCAGTATTGTTTGGGGTTTTCGATACTCAAACCGCACTCAACAACTACGCGAACTCAATCATCTTTCTATTCCTTGGTGGTTTTGCATTGGCGGCGGCTATGCATCGGCAGGGGCTAGATAAAGTGATTGCCGACAAGGTGTTGCTATTGGCGCGAGGCAAGATGAATGTGGCTATTTTCATGTTGTTTGGTGTCACGGCTTTTCTCTCCATGTGGATCAGTAACACCGCTACAGCCGCCATGATGCTGCCTTTGGTGCTCGGTGTATTGAGTAAAGTCGACCAAGAGAGTGAGCGTAATACCTACGTGTTTGTGTTGTTGGGGATCGCCTACAGTGCCAGCATTGGAGGCATTGCTACGATGGTTGGCAGTCCGCCCAACGCAATAGCAGCAGCCGAAGTTGGTTTGGATTTCTCAGACTGGATGGCTTTTGGTCTGCCTACCGCTCTGGTACTACTGCCCATCGCTTTGTTTGTGCTTTATACCGTTTTAAAGCCCAAGTTGAATGGGGCATTTGAAGTGAGTCATGAGCCCGTCGATTGGGATAAAGGCAAGGTGGTGACCTTAATAATTTTCTCCGCGACGGTATTTCTTTGGATTTTCAGTAAACCCATCAATGCCATGCTGGGTGGTTATGCCAAATTTGACACCATTGTTGCCTTAGCCGCTATTGTCGCCGTTAACTTCGCCCGAGTTGTTCATTGGAAAGATATCGAAAAAACCGCAGATTGGGGTGTCCTGTTACTGTTCGGTGGCGGTATCTGTTTGAGTAATGTTTTGAAAGCGACGGGTACTAGCGTTTTTCTTGCCAATGAATTGAGTGCGTTGATCGCTCATTTTGGTCTGCTGTTTATTATTTTGATCATCGCATTGTTTGTGGTGTTCCTGACTGAGTTTGCAAGTAATACCGCCAGTGCTGCATTGTTAATTCCGGTATTTGCGAGTGTCGCGGAAGTATTGGGGCTTTCTCCTGTGGTGCTTTCTGTGTTGATCGCGGTATCGGCGTCTTGTGCCTTTATGCTGCCAGTGGCAACACCGCCGAATGCCATTGTTTATGCAACAGGACATATTAAGCAGCAAGAAATGATGCGTATCGGGATCTTGCTCAATATCGCGTGTATTTTGGCTCTCACATTCGTGGTGATGATGCTGTGGGCGTGAGTTGTTTGAGATAGAGATGCATCTGAAATAGAGATGCATTTGAGAGAAAGAGGTATTGGAAACAAAGAGATGTGAAAGACAGAAAGGGCACCTTGCGGTGCCCTTTGTCGTTTTATGTTGGGTATATGTCGTTTTATGTTGGGTATAGCAGGTTAGCCGCTTATTGCTGGTTAACGTATTGCTTAAAGCGGGCTTTGGTTTGGTCATCCGCTTTGTTGTACCAGAACATCAACATCTCTTCCGCGGTATTACCTGCCGCTGGCGCGTTTGACGCGACCGGTGCAGTGGCTACTGTCGCGGTCGTTGCTACAACAGGCGCAGCTGTGACGGCGACGGTCGCACCGAGTGGCGCGATCGCGGCGACTCCGCCCATTCGGTTGTAGTCCTCGGCTTCGCGACTGTAATCACGACCAAGTTGCACGCCATCCTTAGATAGAACGTCGACAACCACAGGGATAGTGTTGCCTGCTTTGTCTTTCAAAGACCAAGTCATCGTTTTGATGTTAGCTTCTGCTTCGCGAGCATTTTTGTACTTAGGTACATCAATCATTAGCTCAACATCTGACGCCTCAAAGCGCGCGATGATGGTTTCGCTCGATACGGTAGCACGCTCATCTCGACCAGAGTCAAAGTAAGGTTGGTACTTGAATACCATCTGATTGACACCATCTGGCATGGTGATCGTCTTACCTGACGTGAATAGCCCACCAGAGGTGACATTCGGCTTTGCTGCATTGATCGCCAATACATCAATAAGGTCGTTGGTTTTTAGCGTCACTTCCGCTGCAGCCATGGTGCTGAAGCCTGCAATAAGCGCACAAGTTACAATCTTTAGTGCTTTCATATATCTATCCTGAATAATGGAGCCAGTTTTAAGCGTACACTAGCTTGCCTATGTTACTGATTGATTGCAATACTTTAGCTTTTTCTTTAGCTAGAGCTCTGTCTTGAGCCAGAGTTTTGTTTTTAGCAAAAGCTTTTCTTTAGCAATAGTTTCGTCTTTAGCGATAGTTTTGTCTTTCGCTAAAGCTTTAGGGTCGAACTGGGGTCAAAATGCAAGATTGCCATCGACATCGGAGCTTGAAGTATTTCGCCTTCAGCATGACCGAGCTCGGTTTCGACAATATGAGTATCACATATTGTACTCCATACTTGGTCACGGTCTTTTGGCAGGGTGAAGCGGGCTGGCGCTTTCGTTTGGTTAATCAAATAGAGCAGTTCTTGTCCATCTTCGCCAATGCCGATATGTAATGCGACGCTACTCAAATGGTTCCAGTCATCCATGCTCATTAATTGACCATCAACGCGACTCCAGAAAATACGATTATCATTACGCTTTTCACCGCTGAAAGCGCGAATAAATGGCACCATATATTTCTGACGAGCTTCAAGCATATCCGCCAACCACGCTTTAAAGTGACTTTTGGCTGGGTTCATATCCCAATTCAGCCAACTGATATCGTTGTCTTGGCAATAGGCATTGTTGTTACCGCCTTGCGAGTGCGATAACACATCAGCCATCAACACGTGGGGAATACCGAAAGAGAATAACAAGCTAGCGGCAAAGTTTCGCTTTTGTCTTTCTCTCGTCGTTTGGATAAGCGGGTTATCGGTAGGACCTTCTTCTCCGTAATTATCTGAGCGGTTGTCGCCATGACCATCGCGATTATTTTCGCCATTGGCTTCATTATGCTTGTGTTTATAGGACACCAAATCCTGCATGGTGAAGCCGTCATGGTAGGTAATATAGTTGACGGTCATTTTGTACGGCCAGTTGGCGGCACTGTAGAGATCTCGTGAACCCATAATACGTGTAGCAAACTCTTTGAGATAACCTTGGTCACCACGCCAGAAGCTGCGAGTAATATCACGTAGGCGATCGTTACACTCATTCCAACCAAACGGAAAGTTACCGACTTGATAACCGTTAGGACCAATATCCCAAGGTTCGGCGATCAGTTTTGTCTGTTTGAGAATGGGATCTTGAGCGACAGCGCGGAAAAATGCAGCTTGAGGATTAAAATTGTCGCCATTACGTCCAAGGGTTGCCGCTAAATCAAAACGGAATCCATCAATATGGAATTCACTGACCCAGTATCTTAGGGTGTCCATCACTAGATTGAGTGTCGGTTGGTGATTGAGATCAACCGTGTTACCGCAGCCAGTAAAGTTGGCAAAGTACTCGCCATGGCGCAGATAGCTTTTTGAATCTAGGGCTTTAAGGTTGAAGATAGGACCGTTGTCGCCCCCTTCTGCCGTATGGTTGTACACCACATCGAGAATCACTTCGATGCCATTGCGATGCAACTCACGAATCGCGGTTTTTAGTTCGCTAACGGCGTCCTTGTCTGCATATCTTGGATCGGGTGCCATGAACACATAAGGGTTGTAGCCCCAGTAGTTCACTTTATTCATCGACTCTTCAAGTAAATGAGGCTCGTGCATACATGCGGCAACAGGAAGAAGTTGTAGCGTGTTGATGTTTTGCTGTTTATAGAAAGAGAGCATTTGCTCGCTAACTAACCCAAGATATTTGCCCTGCTGTTTAGCAGGTACTTCTGGATTAAGTTTGGTAATGCCTTTCACATGAGTTTCAAACAGCACCATTTCTTCACGAGGAATACCGGGTTTAGTCACGCCTTGCCAATCAAACTCGTCTTTGACGACCATACACTTTGGCAATTTAAAGCTGTTGCATGCATTAAAAGGGGGCAAATAGTGCAGTGAACTGTCGAGCGCTTTCGCATATGGGTCAGCGATGTAATAGCGCTGTTTAGCTTTTACCGTTGGGTTGGGGGGCAGAGTCTGTTTGGCGACCTCTACCACATAGCCGTATCGTTGCCCAGACGTGATGCCTTTGAGATAGATGTGTCTTATATCGGCGTATTCGTTAGGCAAATCATAAAGCGTTTGACTACCATCATCAGCATAGAGCGCAAGCTTTATGTCTGGACTGTCGGGTGCATAGATAGAAAAGTTGCATCCGTGATTGTCTAGGGTAGCCCCTAGCGGGTATGGGCTAGATTGTTCTGTTGTCATAGTGTTGTCGTTTTTGTTTGTGAATGACACTGCAAGCCTTAGTTAATCGCTTTGTCAACTCTAGGTCAAGGGTAGCATGCTCAAATTTAGCGTAATTTAATTGCATTTTATTAACGTTTTTTCGCCTTTTTGCCGAAAATTTGCTCGCAATACAGAGTGGCAAGCATAATTTAGACCATGTTTATTGGTCCGTTATTTTTGATTTTAGATGAGCTAGCTCAAAAATTGTCACAACTTATGCCGTTTATTGCACCGAAATCTATTTATACCCAAGTTACCTCTGAACTCTGCATCTTGAGGTAACTTGGGTATAATTGTGTAAACAGATTCAACTTATTGCTTAGGATGCCGATACTGAGTATAGAGTTGGGATTGATAGTCCTTTACACTAACCTTCCACTAGGTCTTATGACCGTAAATGAGAATGTTTGTTCACTATGTCGACGCTTGCCATTGCTATTGCTGCTACTTCTCTTTCGCTAATGCTATTTGTGATATGGATGGTGTCGTTGACGCTGCGGAACAAGCGCATTGCTCGTGAGCGCATTGAGCGTGAAGCGAGATACCGTAGAACCATAGAAAAAGCACGCCAGCAGGAACGCCAAGAACGTCAATTTAAGGCGGAAACCGGGCATATTCCCACCATCTTATATCTCGCAAAAGAAGCAGAACGCACCAATGTGAACGAAGCTCTCTATTGGTATAGCAAAGGTGCGGGTTTAGAAAGCATCAATGCAATGCATGGTTTTATTCGTGTTGCGCAGAAAAAGCCGGACGATGTCGTGGTGTGTGACCAAGCTGGCTACTGGAAACTCTGGATTGACGCCAGTGAGGGTAATAGACAGGCAAAGTTTGAAGCGGGTAAAGCCTGCCTTAATGGACGAGGAACCGAGCAGGATGTCGAAAAAGGTCTTCGTACTATCGAAGAGGCCGCGAAAGAAGGTCTCATGGAAGCGATACTATTTATGGGTGATTGGTTTGTCTCTACAGATAACATGAATCCATCCCCAATAGCATCGACCCAATGGTTTAAACGTGCAGCGGTTCGTGATAACGAAGAGGGTATGATTAAGCTTGGACTGAATTATATCAATGGGATTGGTGTCGAGCCGAATCATGAGCGAGGCTGTTACTGGCTTGAGCGGGTTGCAGAACATGGTAACGCCACCGCGATGTACTATGTAGGCGATGCATGGAGAAACAAGAAACCTAATGGTAACTCTATTGCCTATGTATGGCTTTATATGTCGGCATATCTAGGATTTGATGATGCGCGTCCCCTTCGTGACCTTGTTGGCAATGATCTCGGTGTTGATCTGATCGTTGGTTTACAGTCAATCGCTAAACCTATTTTGAAAAAGATGGAATACGGAGAAGTGGCAAAGCACTCTCTGATTAAGGTGTTTAATCGTATATATCGTCGTAATATTCCTCTGCTTGGAGAGAATGACGGAGACGATGAACGAGAATTAGCGCAATCCGAACAGATACAATCGGCAACGCTGCTAGATGATATATCTGCAGAAAATAATGCTAGCGATTACGCTACGGATAATTCAAATACTCAACACGACCCAATGCCTGCCCCGAAAAAGCCTGATTATTCGATGAATTTCAGCTAGCAATAACGCTAAGCGATTCAAAAGCGCAGGATTCAGAATTGGCGCTGGGGAGGATGCCTGACAATACACGCTCTGTTGACGTGCGGATATTGCAAGGGGCGATCCCTTTATCGCCTTGAGTTGAGCCTCCTGTCGCACTATGCTTTTTGAAGCAACCACACAAATAATACTGACTTAGGTTATTGTTTTTTGCTCAAAGCAAGGTTTTTTGCGTAACGTAAGGTTTTTGGCTTAAAGCAAAAATTTTAGCTGAGAGCGAGCTGATTTTTCCCTGTCAGGGTATAGGTCTAAGTTATGGCTAATGAAAAGTCTAACGACAAAACTAATGACAAAGCACCGACGCAAAGATCATCCCAGTTCAAAACCTCGATGGCACGTCGTCGCTTTTTACGTGATGCAGCAAGAACCGCTGTTGGGGTAGGTGCGGCCGCAACCCTATTAGGTTTGCAGTCTCGACAAGGTCAAGCCGAAACCAGCGGTGGGGTGCCAATTCCTCCTCCGGGTGCGCTCGAGGGGAACTTGTTTGACCAAGCTTGTTTGCGCTGCGGTTTATGTGTTCAAGCTTGCCCCTATGACACCCTGAAACTTGCCACTCTTCTTTCTCCCATCGCTTCAGGTATGCCCTATTTTACTGCTCGAGATATTCCTTGTGAGATGTGTGACGATATTCCTTGTGTCGTTGCTTGCCCAAGCGGTGCACTCGACCATAGTTTGACCAATATTGATGATGCGCGAATGGGGCTTGCGGTCCTTATTGACCATGAAGAGTGTCTGAATTGGCAAGGACTACGTTGTGACGTTTGTTATCGTGTCTGTCCTCTTATCGATGAGGCGATCACGTTAGAGCCAATCCGCAATCAAAGGACGGGCTATCATGCCAAATTCATCCCAACGGTACACTCAGACTTCTGCACGGGTTGCGGCAAGTGTGAACAAGCCTGTGTCACTGAAGTGCCTGTGATCAAAGTGGTGCCTATCGAACTGGCAAAAGGGCAGATGGGTGAGTATTACCAGTTGGGATGGGAAGAAAACGTTGAGTTGCGTGATGGCAATTTCCCATCGACCGATGAGAGTCCTGCAATTGAGAGCTTAAATCTCAATAAGGGGAACAAATAATGGCGAAGAACTTTGCTAAAGACGCAGGTAAAGAAGCTCGGTTTAAGCTGGGCTGGTGGCATGCCTATCGCTTTTTGCTCGCGAGACGTCTGTGTCAACTTTCCATTATGCTGTTTTTTATTATGGGACCGACATGGGGCATTTTGACGGGCAATTTGTCGTCTAGCATGGTGCTGGAGACTATCCCTCTTAGCGATCCATTGATTGTACTGCAAACCATCGTGACCGGGCATTGGCCCGAAGCAACAGCGCTCATCGGCGTTGCGTTGGTGGTCGCTTTTTATGCCGTACTTGCGCCAAGGGTGTTCTGTGCTTGGGTCTGTCCTGTCAATATGGTCACGGATTTGGCGGCTTGGATAAGACGTAAGCTAGATATTAAAACCGGTTTTCAATGGTCACCAACGCTGCGTTATTGGCTCATTCCGGTTATTTTATTGGGCAGTGCTATTTCAGGTTCCCTGTTGTGGGCTTGGATCGACCCAGTAGCCAGCTTGCATCGCGGGTTGGTTTTTGGCATCGGTTCGGGTTGGATACTCGTGGTGCTTGTGTTCTTGCTAGACTTGGTTCTGGTTCAACATGGCTGGTGTGGGCATTTATGTCCATTAGGCGCGACTTACGGCGTAATAGGTCGAAAAAGTATTCTCCGTATCACCGCCACTCAGCGAGAGGCTTGTACTAAGTGTATGGACTGTTACAACGTCTGTCCTGAACCACAGGTGTTGCGGCAACCGCTTAAAGAGGGCGACCGCAAAGTGATGAGCCAAGATTGCATTAGTTGCGGTCGCTGTATTGAAGTGTGTCCAGAAGATGTGTTGCAGTTTAAATCTCGTTTAGGATCTTCCCGTGATAAGAGCTAGCTGCATTACGATTTGGACTTACTTGAACTCACCAAATGCGCCAACACACATTTAATATCGCTATAACTGAACTCTTCATTTAAGGCTTCGAAAAGCTCTTTCAATTTTTTGTTCTCAAAGAAATCAACCTGTTGAGCCATATTGGCGATGGTCTCTATTTGTTGCTCCGTTAAGGTGACAACTTGAGACAGTTCGCATTCGCCGATCTCGATGGCTGCGGCAAGATGGCTGACCACGGTATTGAGCGATAACTCGCGACTTGCTGCAGTTTGTTCGACACTGGATAATTGATGGAAAAGCTGCACTGTTTTGCGTTGTGTTTCTGTCAGGGTGTCTGATGCGCCCGTCTTTGAGGTGATTACTGAGATAAAGCGCTCACCATATTTCTCGATCTTTGTATCACCAAAACCGGAGATGGCGTGCAACTCGGACAGCTTTGAAGGGCGCTCTTTAGCCATTTGTTTGAGGCTGGCATCGTGACAGATTATATAGGCAGGAACATTTTGCTCTTTGGCTAACTCACTGCGCACACTCTTCAAAGCGTCAAATTGTTGCTGGTCATCAGCGGAAAGATCACCGATAGCGCGTTTTTTATTGGTCGACTTTGCTTTTGATTGACGCAGTTCTCTTAGCTCGACCTTTTGTTTTCCCTGTAAAATCGGGCGACACTCAGCGGTTAAAGAGAGTTGGTTATATTCTCCTGTCACCTTAAGTAAATTCATGGCGATTAACTGACGAAAGACGCCTTTCCATTGATTAGCGTTCAACTCGGTGCCAATACCAAATGTTGAGATCTTGTCATGTCCAAAGCGAGTGATGCGTTGATCTGCCTTACCGAGTAGCACATTAGTCAAATAGGTCACGGCAAAGCGTTGATCGCAGCGGTAGACGGTAGACAGAGCCTTCTGTACCGCTTGGGTGGCATCCCAGGTTTTTGGTGGCGCTAGACAGTTATCGCAATTGCCACAGGGCTGCTCAAGAGATTCACCAAAATAGGCAAGTAGACTTTGCCTTCGACAGCTGATCAACTCGCAATACCCCAAGAGCGCATTTAACTTCTGAAGCTGAACCTGCTTGTACTGTTCGCTGCCCTCGGAGTTTTCCACCATCTGTCTTTGTAACACCATGTCTTGCATACCGTAGGACATCCAAGCATTGGCGGGTTCACCATCGCGTCCTGCTCGACCGGTTTCTTGATAATAGGCCTCAATGGTTTTAGGTAGGCTAAGGTGGGCGACAAAACGAACATCAGGCTTATCAATACCCATTCCAAAAGCCACGGTGGCGACGATGATAACACTGTCCTCACGCAGAAAGCGGCGCTGATTTTCTTCACGCTGGGTCGAGTTCATACCCGCATGATAGGGCAGAGCATGACGACCTTGTTCTCTCAACCATTGAGCTGTTTCATCGACTTTTTTACGTGATAAGCAGTAGACCACGCCCGCATCTTGGGGGTGGTTTTCGTTGATGAATGACCAGAGTTCATTTCTTGCGTTGCTGGATTCACTAACATGGTAGCGAATATTGGGTCTGTCAAAACTATGACTGAACACTTGGGCATTGTTAAGACCAAGTTGGTCAATGATTTCCTGTTTGGTCTTTTGATCGGCGGTTGCGGTTAAAGCAATTCTTGGTACTGAGCTAAATCGCTGCTGCAATATCGAGAGTTGCTGATATTCCGGTCTAAAATCATGCCCCCATTGACTCACGCAGTGGGCTTCATCGATAGCAAACAAGGAAATTTGACACTGAGACAGCAGATTGAGCGTGCGTTCCATTAATAGGCGTTCAGGCGCAACGTAAAGAAGTTGTACTTCACCACGATAGACTAACTCTTCGACTTGCTGTTGCTCATAAGGGTCTAAGCTGGAGTTTAAGTAAGCCGCTTGAATGCCGAGTTGCTCAAGCGCGTCAACCTGATCCTTCATCAATGCAATAAGAGGCGATACCACAATACCGACACCCGGACGCACAATAGCGGGTATTTGGTAGCAGAGAGATTTACCGCCGCCTGTCGGCATCAAGGTTAGGACATCTTCACCGGCAACTACACTATCGATAATCGCTTGTTGCTGATGACGAAATTCATCATAGCCAAACACTGAGTTGAGAACTTGCTTTGCCGACAATGTCATACCGATGTTTACCTCTAGTCTGCGTAGATAAAATTTGCTTTGCCATTGTAATGATATTTTGTCGTAACGACAGGGCAGCGTAATAAAAAGCAGTGTATGTTTCGATAAGGATCTCGTGATTTAAGACTTTATAAACATAGATTTACTAAATATAGAGTTACTGAATATAGAGTTACATTCGGGTGCTACGTCTTTATCGGAAATAAACTTGTATTTGATTTGTGTTTGATAAAAAAATGCTTTCGGATTGGAACAGAAAAACCCTTGGCTTTCACCAAGGGTCAGAGTCTTGAACCCGCTTTTTTAGCGATATCGCGGTTTAAAAATCCACACGATACACGGTCGTTGTGCCGCTGACTTCGTTACCTACGGCAATAAAGTGCTGCCCGTAGCGGGTGATGTGAGCGATAGATTCTGGTGCTAAATCACCGGCTTTGGGATTGAATTCGTCATTGTCGCAATCACCGCCATCCACCTTGGTACAGACCGGTTGTTCGAAGTCTCGGTTATTGTGGTAGGCAACAAACGAGGCTTGGCTTGGGTTAGTCACGTCATACACCATGATGCCGCCTTGACGCTCTAGTCCAATAAACGCGTAGAAGCGTCCGTTGATAGCGATTACCTTAATGGCCTCTGGCTCGCTGCCTTTATCATCGCTGCGATCATCTGCAGAATCATTGTTATCACTAGTGCTGTTGAAGTGATCTTTGTCAGTTTCTAGCACTTTACGAGCGAATTCATCACCGCTGTCAAAAACTAGGTTGCCTTTTTCATTCCAAATAGAGAAAGATCTTGCTCCGTAGGCTTGGATAACTTGGTCTGGCTGAACCTTCTGCCTTGGATTGATGACTTTTAATCTGGCGAGTTGCTGCTGATCCTCTAATGCTGCGGAGAGTGGGTGTTCAGGGTCAACGTCAAGTTTCTTACCACGGATTTCATCAATATACGCGATACAAAAATCGGGTTTATTGTCGTAGTCCGCCGTGCCTCTATAGTCGCTCCCATCCCACTCGAAACCTTGCTCGTCGCACTGTTTTTGCGTGGTATCAAAGCCATATTCTCGGCCATCCCCTTCATTTGCAGTGACGATATAGGTTGTGCCATTCACTGTGTAGCTATCAATACTATCCGGCATATATAAACCTTCAAGTTGAGGGTAGCTTTGTAGGTTGCCGATGATTTTATCTTTGTTTGAAGCATCCAATTGAGCGGTTTGCCATGACTTTCCGCCCAGTCCATAAATGGCATCAACCTTAGCACTGGCGACATCAATGACCGCGAGAGCGTTATTCTCTTGCATCGCGACATAGAGTTTACCGTTGTCGGCAAAGGTTAAGTACTCTGGTTCGAGATCTTGAGCAACGGTGGCATTAGGCGCTGAGATCCTGACTTTCGAATCCAACTCACTGTGTCGAGTACCACCTTGGTTGAAGTCTAAAAAGTCAATGTTGGTCACAGATGCTTTGCTAATGCCTGTTGATAGGTCGATAAGAGTAACACTGCCTTCTGGATCAATACGGTAATCCTGACTTGGTTCGCCTTCATTGGCGGTGGCGATATAACGCCCATCGGCTGAAAATGACACCATGTCGGGCAGTGCGCCAGTTTTGTAGGTGGTAATGAGATTAAGATTATCGGAACGGTATAAGGCGACAATGCCTTCTTGTTGTTTGTCGTTGTTTTCGATGGCGATAGCGACTAAACCATGGTGAGTGCTGACACTATTTGCAGCGCCAATCTCGATATTTGCATGTTTGGCAGCGGCGGATAGATCAATATGAAATGCAATGCTTGGGGCAGAAATGGCATCTAGAGTCATAACGTCCACTCTTTGTGCCTGTGAGTTCACCACAAACAGGCTATCGCTGCATTGATCATAGCTGACAATCTCTGCCGCGGATGAGTCGAAAGGTGCATCCGCAATTGCAGTACCAAGCTTAGTGATACCTGTAACTGGCTTGTCACTGATTTGCATCGTAATCGCTTGCTGACATTCTATTTTAAGGGCCGCAATTTCTGCTGCAATGCTGGGATGAGTTTGGGCGGTTGTTGGTAGCGAGTGTATTGCTGCGCCCATTAATGGGAGCAAAGTCCATATCTTATTGTTCATAAATCCTCCAATTTAATTCAACGGAAAACTTATATATAAATTGTTACATTTATTGAGGATAAGTGTGAACTATATATGTAGCGAGTGATATAGGTTAACTATATCGCTGAACCTCGCATCTTGAGGTAACTTGGGTATAAAAGATAAGTTGAGACTGTGGCTGGCAGAGCAGAGTGGGATAAAGCAAAAAAGTGAGCTTTGAGAAAGCCCACTTCTATTGGTGACTTAGGAGGAGAACATGAACACACCGCAAGAAGTAGGCTTAATATTGTTATCTTTTTCAAACACTTAATTAACTATGAACTATTAATTAAGGTGTTGAGTCAGTTTTCGTTGTTAAGCCGCATGTGCGTGAGTCAAATCTGCCTCGTTGCTGTGGTTGTGGTTCCACATTTTTTCGTGGAAGAAGTAGGCAAAAGTATTAATGGCTGGTTCGATAAGTGCCATTGCACCACCTGCAATAAAGTCACCTGTTAATAAATAAACCACACCGAATGCAACACTGTAGTGTACCGTTGCGAAGCTGACGGTTTTGATACGTTCGTTGCGCGCCAACGTTTGCAAGAATCGGTTCTTTTCCCACGCTTTTTCATGGAAGAAAAAAGCAACCGTGTTGACGGCGGGTTCTAACATAGCGATTAAGCTACTTAGTAAGATTTCACCTGTTAATACATAAGCAACAGTGAATGCGATAGTAAAATGGACGGCTGCAAAGCTAATTGTCTTTTTCATGATGTTCTCCTTTTGTTTGGTTGAGTTAATAATAGTTCTCAATTGCATTTATGTTAATTCGATTGAATCTCTCAATTCAATAGGTATTTCTTATCAAAATAAACAAAGCGATGGCTGAAGAAGTTATCAATCTCTCGTATCTGTATTTATTACTTTGCATTAATCTTAAAGTCGGTTAACGTCGACCCTCCCGAGAAAACGGGATGGATAGCGTAGACTACGCTTAAGATATAGTGATTAACTCGTTGCGCTCTTGAAAAGCTGCGCGGTGAACAAGTGATGTGGAGTAAACTCATTGGAAAGACATGAGGATGTTCTGGTCTCGTTGCGACAGATAATTCGCGCAATAGATTTGCACTCGAAAAAACTGAGTAAGGAAGCGGGTTTGACCGGCCCTCAGTTGATATTAATGCGCTCGATTAAAGAGTTAGGTGAAGTGACTATTCGCCAACTGTCTAATCACACCAATATGAGCCCAGCCACGGCAACGACGATACTTGATAGATTAGAGCGTAATGGCTTGATTGAGCGAGTAAGAAGCACGATGGATAAACGTAAAGTGCATGCAGTTCTTACTGAGAAAGGTCATCAGACATTGATGGCTGCGCCTATGCCGTTGCAAGACCACTTCATCAATAAGTTTCAGAATCTTGAAGAGTGGGAACAAACCCTTTTACTCTCTTCCGTACAGCGCATTGCCAGTATGATGAATGCTGAAAGCTACGATGTAGCGCCCGTATTGGAGCTAGGTAGTATTACCGCCCCCGCTGAACCCAGTAAATAGATCAGTCACTTCACCTCGACTATTCGACTATTCGACTATGCAGAAGACGCAGCCAAATTGGCTGCGTTTTTTTTGGTCAAAACAAAACACAATCAATCAAAAGGATAGAGTTGAAACTATTATCCATATTGATAATAAGCGTAATGTTTGCAATCAAATAATTAACACATCGTTCTATTTGTGTTTTTGCTAGCAAATACAATAAGTTATGGTTTATATTTGCTTGGTTAATTTATACATTTTTTCACATTATTTCATCCGCTACAGATGTCAGAAGTTAATAATCATTTGAGTTCGAACGATTTGTTCTATATCCTAAATAGGATTCTTGATAGAAAATAGTTGTTTATAAGGACTTATTATGAAATGGAAGTTAGCTGCGTTAGCACTAGTAACGAGTGTCAGCGCCAACGCTAGTGAGTGTGGCACTGTCACTATCGCCGACATGAACTGGAACTCTGCCAGTCTCCTCGCCAATATCGACAAGTTTATTCTTGAGCACGCCTATGATTGTGATGCCGAACTCGTTCCAGGCGACACGATGCCGACGACTACCTCTATGGTTGAGAAGGGTCAGCCAGACATTGCCCCTGAGCTTTGGACCAATGCGGTTAAAGAAGCGATAGATATGGGTCTAAAAGAGGGCAGACTTGTCAATGCGGGTGAGTCATTGATTGATGGTGGTGAAGAGGGCTTTTGGGTTCCAGCCTATATGGTAGAAAAATACCCTGAGCTAAGCACGATTGAAGGGGTGAAAAAACACCCTGAACTGTTTAAGCACCCAGAAGATCCTTCTTTAGGCGCATTCTATGGTTGTCCTGCAGGTTGGGGTTGTCAGATCTCAGGCGGTAACTTATTTAAGGCGCTTAAGCTAGAAGATGCCGGTTTTGAAGTTGTCGATTCTGGTTCAGGTGCAGGCTTGTCCGGCTCTATCGCTAAAGCTTATGCACGCGAAGAGGGTTGGTTTGGTTACTACTGGGCACCGACGGCTATCTTAGGCAAGTACGACATGGTTAAAGTCGATTTTGGTACTGGTGTTGATGAAGAACATTTCTTGGAATGTGTTGCGACAGACACTTGTGAAGAACCAAAACCGACGATGTTCCCTAAATCGCCAGTAAGCACCATCGTTGCTACCGAGTTTGCTAACAGCCACCCGGTTGCAATGGATTATCTGGGCAAACGAGGTATCAGTAATGCTGACCTTAACAAGCTTCTAGCTTGGATGGAAAATGAGCAAGCGGATGCAGAAGACACCATGTTCTATTTCTTTGAAACTTATCCTCAAGTTTGGAAGGCATGGCTAAGTGATGAAGCAGCGAAAAAAGTCGCGGCTAAGCTGTAATAAGCTGTAAAAAAAATAAATTAACAGGACCAGAGCCATTGGAGACGGTGGCTCTTTATTAATTATAGGATGATGTAATGGCTGATAGCAGTTGGTTGACCAGCTTTCCCGAGATGGACCGTTCTAGCCTAAGAATGATTCGTAAAACTCTTGATGGCGCATATAAAGAGTTTTCTCGTGAATATGGTGACTTTATCGAAGGCCTTTTTGACCCCCTTCTCTCTTTTCTTATTTGGTTTGAAAAACTTTTATTAAGTACCCCTTGGTGGATTGTGCTTATCGTCTGTACCGGGTTGGTGTATGCCGCCAGTCGTTCGGTCAAGCTGGCAGCCGCCTGTGTGGTGTCGTTACTTTTAATTGGCTACTTTGGCATGTGGGAAGATACCATGCGGACGTTGAGTATTATTACCGTCTGTACCTTCCTCGCGATTATTCTAGGTATTCCTATTGGTATCGCGATGGCGCGTTCTAATCGTGTGCAGTCAATCGTGACCCCAATGCTGGATGTGATGCAGACCATGCCTGCGTTTGTTTATTTGATTCCAGTGGTGATGCTACTGGGCATCGGTAAGATCCCAGGTCTGATTTCGGTGGTGATTTATGCGATTCCACCGGTGATTCGTCTAACAAACTTAGGTATTCGTTTGGTCGATAAAGAGGTGATGGAAGCCGCCACCGCATTTGGTGCCAGTAAATGGCAGCGCCTGAAAGGCGTACAGTTGCCTCTTGCGATGCCTACCATTATGGCTGGTATTAACCAGACGATTATGATGGCGCTGTCTATGGTTGTTATTGCCTCAATGATCGGCGTAAAAGGTTTGGGACAGCCTGTACTTAAGTCCATTACTAACCAATACTTTACTTTAGGCTTACTCAATGGTTTCGCCATTGTTGCGTTAGCTATTTTGTTCGATCGCGCTTCTCAAGCATACGCGAAACGAACTCAAGCGCATTTAGGGGACCAAAAACATGACTAAACCACTGATCAGTATTTCTGGCTTATATAAGATATTTGGCCCGAAACCGGAAACCGTTCTGCCTCTAGTAAAGCAAGGTCTGAGTAAAGAAGAAGTCCTTGAGAAAACAGGTCACACTGTAGGTTTAAAAGATATCAACCTCGATATTCATCAAGGCGAAATTTTTGTCATCATGGGACTGTCTGGCTCAGGTAAGTCCACCATGATTCGACACTTCAACCGTTTGATTGACCCGACCGCGGGTAAAATTGACGTTGAAGGCACCGATGTGATGCAGTTCTCTGCCAAGGAACTTGAGCAGTTCCGTCGCCATAAAATGTCGATGGTGTTTCAGCGTTTTGGACTACTGCCACATAGAAAAGTGATTGATAACGTTGCCTACGGATTAGAAATCCAGAACATCGACAAACAAGTGCGCTTGTTGAAAGCGCAAGAATGGCTTGAGACGGTTGGATTGAAAGGCTATGAACAGCAATATCCATCGCAACTTTCTGGTGGTCAGCAACAGCGTGTGGGTCTTGCTCGCGCACTAAGCACTGACGCTGAGATTTTGTTGATGGATGAAGCCTTCTCGGCACTTGATCCACTGATTCGTAGTGAGATGCAAGACCAGTTGATCGAACTGCAAGAAACTTTGCATAAAACGATCATCTTCATCACCCACGATCTTGATGAAGCTCTTCGTATCGGTGACCGTATTGCGATCTTAAAAGATGGCGAACTGGTCCAGCAGGGTGAACCCGCCGAGATCTTACTTGAGCCAGCCACCGATTATGTTGAGGCATTTGTACGCGATGTGAACCGTGCGCGAGCGCTAACGGTTGAAACGGTGATGCAAAAACCGTCTATGCGTATAACGGCAACCACCATTGCTGAAGCGCAGAAACAGATGAAACGCACACAGCACGACTACGGCTATCACGTTACCAAAGATGGTTATCAAGGTTTGATTACCGAAGAGAGTTTGCAAGCGGCAGATGATCCAAGCGAAAACATCGAGTCGAGCCTTTATGAAGATGTACCGACAATCTCACCTGAATCTGCCATTGAAGAAGTATTAACTGATACTATCTCATCCGACTATTCTCTTCCTGTTGTTGACGAAGACGGCAACTTGAAAGGAGAATTGGAGAAAGAGAAAGTAGCGGACATTTTCCTTGAAAAATCCGCTAGCTAAGGAATAATCCGTTAGATTTAACTTGGATAGCAGTAGCAACTTAGATAACAGTAGCAACTTGGATAGCAGTAACGTATGACTCAAGTAATGAAAGCCATTGTGACAACCGGTAACGGTGGTTACGACAAGTTGGTGTACAAAGATGTGCCCATGCCTATCGCAGAGCATGATGAAGTTGTGATTAAAGTGCTTGCCGCAGGCATGAATAACACCGAAATCAATACTCGCCTTGGGTGGTATTCCTCGTCTGTCACCGACGCCACCAATGAGGTGTCTGAAGAAAGTGGACAACCGATCACCGAGAAAACCGATGGCGGTTGGAATGCCGCGACCCCGTTTCCTTTTGTTCAAGGCACCGATTGCTGTGGTGTGATTGTCTCCGTTGGCGCGGCAGAACATTCAGATTTGGTCGGCAAGCGCGTTTTAGTGCGCCCATGCACGCGCGCAACGGATTTTACCTCGATGGACAACATCTGGATGGGTTCGGATTTCGATGGTGCGTTTGCTCAATATGTTAAAGTTCGTGCCACAGAAGCGTTTGTTATCGAATCTGATTGGAGCGATGCCGACTTAGGCTCTATTCCTTGCGCCTACGGTACGTCAGAAAACATGCTGCACCGCGCTCAATTACAAGCCGGAGAAGTGGTGCTGGTTACTGGTGCTTCCGGTGGTGTTGGCTCGGCAACGATACAACTGGCGAAACGTCGTGGCGCTAAAGTCATTGCCGTTGCCAGCAAAGATAAGCATGCCAATCTTGCACAACTTGGAGCGGACCAACTTCTTGACCGTCACGATGATCTGATCGCTATCCTAGGAGAAAGCAGTGTCGATCTCGTGGTGGACAATGTAGCCGGTCAGGGTTTCCCTCAGATGCTAAAGCTGCTGAAAGTCGGAGGACGCTTAGTTTCCTCAGGCGCGATTGCGGGTCCAATTGTCGATTTGGATATGCGTGATATGTATCTAAAAGACATTCGATTAATCGGTACTACCGCATGGGATGAACCGGTATTTGGCAATTTGGTTGGATACATTGAACGCAACGAGATCCAACCGCTCGTGGCGAAAACCTTTCCATTGCAACAGATTGCGCAAGCTCAGCAGGAGTTTGTCACCAAGCAGCATGTTGGTAAGTTTGTGTTGATTCCTGAGCATTAAAGCGATTTTAAGTTCTTACAAATAAAGCTCTTACAAATAAAGCGCTTAGCAATACAGCTAAACGAATTTCTAATAGTCAAAGGGTACACCGTGAATGGTGTGCCCTTTTTATTGCTAGCTGTCTCTTGTTAGCTGTTTATTGTTAGCTATCTATTGTTCGCTATCGCGCGGGGTTAATTTTTTCTACGCTGCACCAGCGCAGACAAAGAAAACCCGGTCACGAGCTTTGTCCCGGTCAGTACCAAAATCGCGCCAACGATGGTGTTTATACCAATCGGTTCATCAAGAAATAGATGTCCCCACAATATGCCAAACATCGGGATCAAAAAGGTCACCGACAGCGCAGAAGCCGGACCAATGTCGGTGATTAGGCGGAAATAGAGTAGATAAGCGATGCCGGTACAAAGCACCCCTAATAGCATCACGGATGTCCAAACTTCACTGCTTGGGACTTCTCTCATTGGAATAAAAGGCACCAAAGGCAACACGATTAGGCAAGCCGCCCACATACTGCCGTGAGCATTATTAAACGCCGAGACCGAAGGCGCATTCTTGGCGTAGTTGGTGGCGATGCCGTAGCAACAGGCGGCCATTACGCCAGCAATAATGGGCAGTGTTGCATTCTCTTCAATGCGCATCGCATCCCAACCCACCAAGATCGCGACGCCAATAACACCAATCAGTAAGCCAAGGATTGCGGCACCATTTAATCGGTTTCTGTGCCAAATCAAGCCGATCACTGCACCCCAGATGGCTGCGGTGGAGTTAAGGATCGACAAGGTTGATGCATTGAGGGTTTGCGCGGCATAAGCAAACAAGAGAAATGGCAGCGCAGTATTAAACAGCCCAATGGTGAAAAAGTGTCGGATGTGAGCAATAAAAGGTAGCTTGCGTTTTAGATACACACTCACGATTAACAGTGCGATTGCGGCGAAAAGCACTCTCAATTCAATCAGTACCGCTGGACCCATCACCGTCGCTGATATGCGCATAAAAAGGAATGAACCACCCCAAATGGCGGCGAGGACGATAAGTTGTAAAACACTGCGGGACGTCATAGGGATAAGCTCAGGTAACGAATTGAAACTTAAGTAAAACCCATAACGCTTTCAGGGGCAATAGCTATATCAAAGACAATAGCTATATCAAAGACAATCGCTATATTAAGGACATTAACTATATGAAGGGCAATTGCTATGTTTCAATCGCTGGGTGAGCGGAAACAAAAAAGCTTTCCCAATTGAGAAAGCTTTTTGTTAATCACGATGGGTTTTAATCGAGACGAACGACACGAACATCCGCCGCACCACCATCAATACTATCGTTGGTAGAGTATGAGGCGTTAGAGTCAGGGTGGAACGCTTGTAGATAT
Source organism: Vibrio hippocampi (assembly GCF_921292975.1). NCBI lineage: Bacteria > Pseudomonadati > Pseudomonadota > Gammaproteobacteria > Vibrionales > Vibrionaceae > Vibrio > Vibrio hippocampi. The sequence continues at coordinate 1,451,049 of NZ_CAKLCM010000003.1, read as the reverse complement.
TCGGCAAGCGCATCTTGCTCGCTACCCGTTTCAGCAAATGAACTCAACTGTGGATCGGTCGTCATATCGTCACCCAGTTGTACTTGGTTAGTACAATCATCGCCATCACACGGGTAAGGGGCAGAAGACGCAAGGTAATCAAGAGAAACTGTACGATATACCGACGAACCCAACATCATAGTGCCGTCTTTCATTACCACATCATCGCTTGCTTCGTCACACACGCCATTACCATCGGTATCAACAATGATGGTTTGAACTCGCTCACCAGGAGTCGTGACAACATCGGTTTCAGCATCAGCAACACGTGCCGTTTTGCTTGCGTCATAAGTGAAACACACACCGGCAACTTGGTGGAAAGAACCCGAGATATTTTCAACTCCGGCGACACCGTACTCAAGGATATCCCAAAGTTCACTGCCCGTTAGGTCGAAAACAGACAGACCGTTGTTAAACGCGAGAGCCGTTTGAATATCGTATTGAGAAATATCACCCTCTTCTTTACCCGCTGCGGCGTAGGCTGCTGGTGGGTAGTACGTTAGGTCTTCTGGATCTGTCGAACCCGCAGGGTAAGCAGAGTAGCCGATATCAGCACGGATACCGCCACCATTTTTCAGTGACATCAAGACCGTATTGTCATGTAATTGCGCATACCAAAGATTCGCATCGGCAGATAAGTTACCAAGGTTTGTCTCTTCTGTTCTTACATAACCACGCGTACCGTTTAGGTAAACGTCAGTGTGACCGACAATGTTAGATTCACTGGTCACAAGCACATCGTTGATGGCAGTAACAATCGCATCAACCGAGTCATTGGCGACCGCGCCTTCTGTTGCTGCCACCATTTCGTCATCGGTAATCACAGGACCGCTTGTGTCAGAGGAGATAGTATCGGCAAGCAGGTTACCCTCGGCATCAAAACCGACCACTAAGCGACCAAGGTATTTGTAGTCAGCGTCAACGTTGACGACAGCAACATCGTTGCCATTGGCGTCCGTTTTCATAATTGGGTAGCTATCTGCAGCCGTATCGCCATCCCATAGGCGGTCATCATCGTTGGCGAGTAGCGTATTTGAACCGCCTGCAACAATAATATCGACATCTTTAAGTAGCTCGGCTAGCTCAAGCTCGTAGCTGATAGATTGCATGTGGGCGAGAGCAATAATCTTGTTGATGCCCGCCGCAGTTAGCGCATCGACTTCGGTCTGGACAATAGCGGCCAAGTCATTGATATCGTCGTTAGCTGGATAGACAGTGATGTCGTCAACAGTAGTAATATCGTCATTGGTTGGGGTAGTAATACCGACAATACCGATTTTTTCACCATTTACTTCAATCACCGTGCTGGCGGTCAGTTTATTACTCAGATCGGATGCATCCATTCCAGCATCAGCAACAAGACCTGCCGTGTTGCTATCGGTGGTGAAATCTAAGTTCGCACTTAGGTACGGAAACTGTGCGCCGGGATAGTTACCGTCTTGCGAAATAATAGAGGCAAATTCGCTACTGCCACCATCAAGGTCGTGGTTACCCACAGCAGAAGCTTGCAAGCCCATAGCGTTTAGCATCGCGATGTCGGCACGAGCCACTCCGGGAACTTCGATACCCGCAACACTTGCCATTGAATCATCATCGGCAGCATCATAACGAGAGCCCGGGATATAGTTATCGCCCGAGCTTAAAAATAGTGTGTTGTCTGCGTTTTGGCTGGTGAAACCCTCAACCAAAGCGGCGAAGTTGCCCGCGTTTTCCAAAACCGTTGAATTAGAACCATCCATATCTGCGACATGAAGCAACTGCAAAGTAAAGTCGGCAGTAACTCCCTGACTATTGTCATCATCATCTGAGCTACATCCTGCGAGCGCAACAATCACTCCCAAGGCGACCAAACTATGCTGCATCTTATGTTTCATTATAATTATTCCTTTATATTAAATAGACGAACAAGACAATAGTCACTGAATAAGACAATTCGATTACATTTATATTTAATATATTTGTTAATTATAATTTGGTTGTGTTTGTTTCTTATTTGAATTGCTTGATTATTGGGAGGAAAATTCATTGTTTTTATTCTAAATATGGAGAGTGGTTTTATCTTATTGATGGTAATTAATGAAATTTAATTATTGGCTATATAGCCACTATCCTGAACAACGCCGTTATCACCAAGCTTGCTCGTATGTTGAGCTGAAAAATTCAGATTTGGTGCTCGGCAGATAGAAACCGTGGTAGGCGCAGCAATGTTGCCTCGATACAGTAATGTTGCCTCGATAATGCCCCCACTTTGATACGCCTCAGATGCATTTCTGGTTAAATTTCATCAAGATTGTTCACTTGTTGTTCGAACGATTGCTCAAAGCACAGTTTCTTGCTACTAAAGGCTATACAAGGGTTCATCCCTCGGTTAACATCGTTGACCTAGACTGTAAGCTTGGTCATATTGAGCTTAAATTCGATGCCGAGATGGTGAAATTGGTAGACACGCTAGCATGAGGTGCTAGTGCCTTTGGTGTGAGGGTTCGAGTCCCTCTCTCGGCACCATTCAACTTTAGACAAACTTCTATGCCGAACACAGGAAGCCGTTCACCGCAACTTAGTCCGTCTAACTCCTCATCAAGCCTATTATTGCATGAGGTGTCTCTTCACGCCTTGCTCCATCTGGAATTCAAAAAACGCACTTTAAAAACAGGTCAATGCGACCCTGCTTGGTGTAATGATATTTTGATAAAATGGCTGAAACCTAAGCTGAAAAGCCACAAGTATAAAGGCATCAGAAAACAGCTTAAGACGCTGACATTACAGGCGAAAAAGTCCCAAGTTGATTTAGAAAACGTGCTGCTTATTGGCATTGAAGCCAAACCCGAAATTCAGCAACCTCACCTTGATAATTACCTGCTACTGATTCGAGAAATTGAACGTAAGCTAGGAACCACGGCTCTATTGTCCACTCCAGAAGCGGTCGATTTGAAGCATGATGAAAGTGGCTGCTTGCTGTGCGTGCTTTCTTCCGATCTGAATGCCCATTTTGGGCGCAAAAACCAACTGGAAAAACCCATCTCTATTTTGTTTAGAGGCACGGTCAGAGAGAAGCATCTTTTCCTTGGTGCTATCTATGCAAACCCAGTATTCAGCTACCAACTTCAATACGAAGATGAAAACTTCGTCAGAATTATTTTGCAGCTCGCTTAAGCATAAAGTTAATTTTATTTATTTTCTAATAACCGCCTAAATATTAATGATATTATCGTGGTTAATTAGTGATGAAATAAAAATATATCAAATAATTCATGTAATCGATTTCAGCTTAATTGAAATCGATTACATGTTAATTCGCAAACGTTTGCCAGTGTTTTAATTATAGTTCCCATTGCCTAATAATATTGGGAAATAGTTTGTGACATTTAAATTTAACAAAACTCAGTAACCCTAATTCTTTCAAAAGCACCTAAAAATATCACTCAGTCATGCACGGCACACATCATGCTGTTGAGCTTAGTGTGGTGCTCATTATTTTACTAAAAATATTATTCAAGGAATTAGAATGAACAAGTCGCTTATCTCTTGCTCAATTGCGCTCGCTTTGACTGCGCAAGCGCAAGCGAACATTATGATCACAGAGTACGTCGAAGGCAGCAGTTATAACAAAGCGATTGAACTGTATAACCAAGGTTCGGAATCCGTGGATCTGTCAAGCTATTCACTGGTTCGCTACAAAGATGGTGACACATCACCAACTAGCATGGTGACGCTATCGGGAACATTAGCTGCGAACGAATTGATGGTGGTTTATCACTCTTCTAGTGACATTCCTAATCAGGTGGATCTGAGTGGCGTAGCGACTCTATCTACAGGCAATCTTGCCCACAATGGCGGCGATGCAGTCGCTATTTTGAATGGCGATGTTGTGGTGGATATTGTCGGTGATGTGCCAACGACATCGGGATGGGGCAAAGAGGTCACACTGCGTCGTATTGGCGAGACCGCAAGCACGGTATTTGATGAATCAGATTGGAATACCTATGCGCAAGATACGTTTGATGGTTTAGGCAGCTTATCGGACGAGAGCGAAGAGCCGGAAGTGCCAGAGGCGATAGATGCCACCATCATGGAAATTCAAGGTGATGGTTGGTCGTCACCGATGATTGAATCCGGTTATGAGTCAGAAGATTATTATAAAGTGACCGGCATAGTCACCGCGATTCAAGAAGTCGCACTGGGTAGTCATTTGACGGTTGGATTCTTTATTCAAGATCCGGACGGAGATGGCGACGCCAACACTTCTGACGCGATATTTGTACAGAGAACTTCTGTGTCGGATGTCACGGTTGGCGATAGCGTGACAGTGCAGGGCAAAGCCTATGAGAACTACGGCTTTACTCAGCTCACCGATACTTATATCCATAGCGTTGAAGCGACGGATAAGGTGGTGACGGCGACACCACTACGCGAATTGGAAACGGATGAGAGTTTTGATTTTACCCTTGAACGTCATGAAAGCATGCTGGTTGAACTTGATGCGGAAGCCGATATGCGTGTCACGCGTACCTTTAGCTTTGATTATGACTCATACCGTAACAACATGGTGGTGTCTCAAGGTCGAGTCAATCTTCACCAAAACCAACAAAATGTGCCAAATTCAGAACAAGCCCTGACTCAAGCTGAGGAAAACGAAGAGAAGCGTCTATTTGTCGAGTCGTTTGAACAAGCTGAGAATGGCGTTGTGCCTTGGTATCCAGATTTCCTAACCGCCAGCGCGGTGCCAATGGAAGACGGCACGACCACCAGTGACGATTATATCCGTGTCGATGATACTCTCGATGGACTGCAAGGTGTGTTGGGCTATTCATACAGTGAATATCGCCTTTATGTGACCAATGAAGCGACTAAAGAGAACTTTATTCGTAACAATGCACGTACTACAGCTCCAGAGGTTGCAGAGGGTGAACTGAAAGTCGCGACATTCAATGTACTCAACTACTTTAACTCTGAGTTTGGCGGGGCAGAAAACCCATTCGGTGACAATCGTGGTGCCGATACGGAAGAGGAATTTACTCGTCAGGGCGATAAGATCGCCAAGGCGATTATTGCTCTCGACGCCGATATTGTTGGTTTGATGGAAATTGAAAACAACGGCTTTGGTGAAGATTCGGCGGTCAACCATCTTGTTACTAAGATCAATGGGTTGATAGAAGATGAAAGCCAGCACTATCAGTATGTGTCCGGTGATGATGAGTATATCGGCACAGACGCGATTGCCAACCATGTCATTTTTAAACCTGCCAGCGTTTCCCTAGAGACCTACCGCATTATTCAGATGCCAGAACAGCACGCGACCGAAGGTGACGATACCGACAATTACCAACGTGATGCAGTGACGCCAACCTTTACGATTAACCGTACTGGCGAGAACATTACGGTTTCTGTGAATCACTTTAAATCGAAGGGCTCAACCTGCTGGGAAGACGTCAATCTACAAGATGAAGAAGACGCGGATATGCAGGGAAGTTGCGAGAACTTCCGTGTTTCTGCTGCTCAGCAACTTGGTACAGAAATGGCAAACATCGACGGCTATAAGTTGATTCTTGGTGATCTCAATTCCTATGGCAGCGAAGATCCCATTCTCTTGCTGACTGAAATGCCAGAAGGCTACTCGGTGACGCCAGCTCGCGATACCTTTATCGGCGACGAAGAGATGGATGGTTCTGAGCCAAGCGCGTTAACCGAATCGTTTGGTTATATCAATGCGATTGAGGCGTACCATCAAGGTTCGTATAGCTACTCTTACAACGATACGTTAGGGACTTTGGATTATATCCTAGTAGATGCAGACACTATCAACTATGTGATTGATGCCGCCGATTGGAATATCAATGCTTCAGAATCTAGCTTGGTGGATTACAGCACTCAGTATTCTGGTGATTTGACTAAGTACTCCGATATGTATCGCTCTTCTGATCACGATCCTGCGATTGTAGTGTTTGAGTTTAGTGATGATGAAGACGTTCCAGAGTTGGTCGTGCCACCAGCAACACCGGTCGATTTGCCGCAAGATGTGCCAGAGCACGTGAGTCAAGCTGAGCAAAACCAACCGCTAAGTGTCGTTATGTTGTTGACTGACCTTGACGATTTCGATCTTCACGTTGGTGACAAAGCGATGTTAGTAGCGAACAAAACCGAAACCATGCTAGAAAAAGGGACGTTCGCTGCCACGGTCAGCAGTACTGAAACTGAATCGGTTGAACTGACACAGGAAATGATTCAACAGGGTTGGGTTGAACTCTCTACAACACTGGATGAAAGCGGTGACTATCAAGTCAGCAAAGTCATTGAAGGCTATGCAGGGACATACACGTCAGAAGCGATGGATGTGACCGTAGCAGAACAAAGCAGTAGCGATGACTCGGACTCAGGTGGCTCAACAGCGCCATTGGGTTTAGGGTTATTGATGGCGCTGGGTTTGATGCGTCGCAGAAACCGTTAACGTTTGATAAAAGCTGATGTTTGATAGAAGCTAATGTCTAATGAAAGCTTAATGTTTAATATAAGTTAACGCCCGATAAAAGATAGCTTAGAGACAAAGGCAGCGACGATGGAGTCGCTGCCTTTTTTATTGCAGTTAATATCGGAGAGGAGAGCGCCTTTAATGTTAATTAGAGAAATCTAATTAAATAAAAAATAAATTAGACATTGCTAATTATAGGTTTTATTATCATCTTCAGTGTATAAATCTAAGGGTGATGATAATGACCAAAATTGTGATTGTTGGTGGTGTAGCAGGCGGAGCATCTGCCGCGGCGAGAGCGCGTCGTCTTAGCGAAGATGCTCAAATCATTATGTTTGAGCGCGGTGCGTTTGTTTCCTTTGCCAACTGCGGGTTGCCGTATCATATCGGTGGTGACATTACCGACCGCAGCAAACTGTTACTGCAAACCCCAGAAAGCTTTTTAGCGCGCTTTAATGTTGATGTGCGAGTGATGAATGAAGTCGTTGCGATTGATCGACAAGCCAAGCGTGTGATGGTCAAAAATCTACTTGATGGCAGCGAATATCATGAGAGCTACGACTTTTTGTTATTAAGCCCAGGCGCTGCACCCATCGTGCCTCCTATCGCAGGTATTGATAATCCCCTGACGTATTCACTGCGTAACATTCCCGATATGGATCGTATCATCAATGGCTTGGCTGCCCGAAAGGTGCAGCATGCAACGGTTGTCGGTGGCGGTTTTATTGGTCTTGAGATGATGGAAGCATTCCACCAAAGAGGCATTGCCACCACACTGATTGAAATGGCAGACCAAGTGATGATGCCAGTTGATCGTGAAATGGCGGGCTTTGTTCACCAAGAAATCCGTCAAAAAGGAGTGGATTTGCGTCTCAATGTGGCGCTGGAATCTATGGAGTATCTGGCGGGCAAGCAGCAGCTTGAATTGCATTTAAGTAATCAACAGAGCTTGACGACCGATATGTTGATCATGGCAATCGGCGTGCGACCAGAAACCAAACTTGCCTCAGAGGCTGGGCTGCAATTGGGGGCTTTAGGCGGCATCGCCACTAATGACATGATGCAAACCAGTGATCCCTTTATCTACGCAGTCGGCGATGCGGTCGAAGAGCAAGATTTCGTGACCAAGCAGCAGGCTTTGGTTCCCCTTGCGGGTCCCGCGAACCGTCAAGGTCGAATGGCCGCAGATAATATGCTCGGTCGTGAGCAGCGTTATCAAGGCACTCAAGGCACGGCGATTTGTAAGGTATTCGACTTAGCGGTGGCCTCGACTGGCAAGAATGAGAAACAGCTCAAACAGCAGGCAATTGCCTACCAAAAAGTCTATGTGCATACTGCCAGTCATGCCAGTTACTATCCGGGAGCAGAGACCGTCTCTTTCAAGATGCTGTTTGATCCGATCAGCGGCAAAATTCTTGGCGCTCAAGCGGTCGGCAAAGATGGCGTCGATAAACGCATTGACGTGATGGCGGTGGCTCAGCGCGCCGGAATGACGGTTGAACAGTTGCAACATCTTGAGCTCACTTATGCGCCGCCATTTGGCTCAGCTAAAGATGTGATCAATCAAGCGGCATTCGTTGCCAATAACATTATGCAAGGTGACGCGGTGCCCATCTTCTTTGATGAGATTGACGATTTGAATGATGATCAAGTATTGCTCGATGTTCGTAATCCAGCAGAGCTTAAGAGCGTGGGCTATATTGACGGCGCTATCAACATCCCTGTTGACCAACTTCGTCAACGCATGGATGAACTGCCAAAAGACAAAGAGATCATCATCTATTGCCAAGTCGGCTTACGCGGTAATGTAGCGTATCGTCAATTGGTGAATAATGGCTTTAAGGCGAAAAACTTGATAGGTGGTTATCTCAGCTATCGGGTTGCGAATATTTAAGAAATAGGCAATAGGAACTAGGTTGTAGAAACTAGGTTGTAGAAACTAGGGGAGCGTCAAAATTGTTAGACCATCATCCGTGTTCGTGGTCTATTGATTTGAAACAGCAAACGCTCCCCTTGTCCTGCTTCACTTTGCATTCATTGATTAGCAGCGTTTTTAGCTCAATGCGTGCTCGGCGTAGGCGGGCTTTGGTGGCGGGTAGGCTCAAGCCATGTGAGGTTGCATAGTGTTGTTGCGTCATGCTGTTAAGGTCGCACTGCTCTATAATATCGCGCTCTTGGTCGGAGAGTTTTACCAGCACTTTCGGCAGGCAGCGCTGCAACTGCACCATTGCGGGCGTCACCTCGCTGGGTTGAGCCAGTTCGTTGATTTCTTCCGATTGCACCTTACGTCTTAGCTGGTCGATAAACAGATTTTTCGTCATTTTGAATAGCCAAGACTTGCCATCTTGCAAGGTACAAAATCGTTCGCTGTTACTCATTGCCTTTAGAAACACTTCCTGCATGATGTCTTCGGTTTCATGGGCGTTGTTTGTCTGTTTTAGCAGCCAGCCATATAAACTGGCTTCAGCGTCATCCCAAGCAGTCATTAAGCACTTCATGATATTCCTTCTCGTGAAATAGGACGCCCCTTATGTTTACTATCCATAGTAATCATCAGGGCGTTTTCATCTTAAGCTATGTTTATTCTAAGCTATGTTCATCTTAAGCTATGCTCACCCTAAGCTATAGCATCTTGCGACAGCAATTCACGAACCAGATCAATACTTGGTACTGAACCGGTATGCTTTACTTCGCCATCAATACCCACGCCCGGCGTTTTCATGATGCCAGCTTTCATAATAGCTTCTAAGCTGGTGACTTTCTCAATCTGGACTTGTTGCCCCATTTCCTGTGCCACGTTTGCGAATCGCTCTGCGGTCACGGTGCAGTTTTTACAGCCAGAGCCGTAGACTTGAATCGTTTTCATAATGTCTCCTTATCAGGATAGTGTGAGTTTGGTCATGTAATTAAGGTCGATAGACCAAGGGTTAATAAAAAGCGTTAAACAGCCATCCCACAACAGAGATAGCAACAAACAGGTAGCCAACGAGTATCGCAAGCAGACGCCACTGCATGACTTGTTTCAGCATCATAAATTCGGGCAAACTGACCGCGACAGCGCCCATACAAAAGGCGAGTGTGGTTCCTAACGGCATCCCTTTATCGATCAACGATGCCATGATGGGAACAATGCCCGTGGCATTGGTATAAATAGGGATCGCGCTGATGGTCGCTACCGGGACAGTCCACCATTGCCCTTGCGATAGATTCTGTTCAAACCATTGCGCAGGCACAAAGCCATGAATAAACGCGCCAATACCGACACCAGCAATCACCCAAATCCAGATCCGTTTGACGATGGTTTTGGTCTCGTTGACGGCAAACTCATGTCGCTGACTAAAACTCAGCGGATTTACCGTAGAGGCGGAAGCAGGCGTATCTTGGCCGTTGCTGGCATTTTGATACGCTTCGGCGAGAAAAGGCTGTAACCAACGACTGGCATTAAGTTGATCAAGCACCGCTCCGGCAATAATGCCTAATAGCAAACCAGCAGCGATGTAGCTCAACGTGAATTTAATCCCCAGCGCGCTACCGAGCATGATCACCACCACCTCATTAATCAAAGGTGAGCTCACCAGAAACGAGAGGGTGACACCGATAGGAATACGCGCGGAGACAAAACCCATAAACAGCGGTATCGAGCTGCAAGAGCAGAACGGGGTGATTGCGCCAAACGTCGCGCCAAGCAGATACCCAGTTGCTCTATGCTTGCCTTGCAGATAGTTGCGCACTCTCTCTACGTCGAGATTGGCACGCAGTATGGAGATACAGTAGATGAGGATCACCAGTAACACTAAGATTTTACTGGTGTCTTCAATAAAAAAGTGCAGCCCATTAGAAACGGCAGTATCGGGAGGAAAGCCGAAAACTTGGTATGTTAACCAGTCGGCAAATACGGTAAAAACGTGCAACATAACGGCATCCTATTAGTCATCTATTCCTATCACGGATAGCGTCTTAAAAGGATGCAGAAAAAGTGAAAATAATTTGCCGCTAGCTCGCAGCCTTAGCTGATGCCACAAATGCTTGAATATGTTGATCGTTCACCGATGAGTCTCGCACCACAATATTGATCTGCTTACTCACCCCATGCTCCCCAAGGCGCACTGCCTCGATGTTTAATGTGTTTTGGTAATCGTCTACCAGCCAGAGAGGCAATGTGGTCACGCCTCTCCCAGCGGCGACCATCTGTAACAACATATCCGTGTCTTCTATGGTCTTATGTCGCTTGGGTTGGCAACCTGCGGGTAACAGAAACTGTTGGAACACATCGAGCCTTGTGGCTTCGATTGGATAGGTGTAAAGGGTTTCGGAGGTGAGCGCTTGTGGAGTGATAAAGTCTCGCCCTGCAAGTGGGTGCTCACTGGCAACAACTAATACTTGTTCGTAAAGAAAAACCGGCAGGTGTGTGATGCCTGAAGCGTAAACAGGATCCGGAGTGATCAGAATGTCCACCTCATTGTTAAACAGTGCTGCAACACCGCCGAATTTGAAGCGTTGATTGATGTCGATATCCACCCCTGGCCACTGGAGCAAAAAAGGTTTGATGACTTGTTGTAGCCAGTGATAGCAAGGGTAGCACTCCATACCGATGCGCAAAGTGCCTTTCTCGCCCGACGCAAATTGATTTAAGACCTCATCAATGCGCTCCAACTGTGGCAAGACGCGAGTTGCTTCACGTTGCAGGTACGCACCGGCTTGAGTCAACTTGAGCGTTCTGCCCTCTTTGACCCATAAAGGTGTACCCAACTGATGCTCCAATTTTTTGATGGTATGACTGAGAGCCGATTGGGTGAGGTACAGGCTTTTCGCCGCCGCCGTTAATGAACCTTCGGTCTCAACGGCTTTTAAAATACGCAGATGGATTCTTTCGATCATAAAATAACTCATGAGTAAAAATAATCATTTAATTAATTTATACCATTATTCATCATGAATCGACTCAATTAGTATCAATAACAACAACAGTGAATGGAGACACAGAAATGGCATTGATACACAACCTTGGTTTTCCCCGCATTGGCGCGCAGCGTGAACTCAAATTTGCACTAGAGAAGTTTTGGAGAGGCGAATCCAATCAAACCGAATTACAAAACCAAGCACAACAATTGCGTAAGCAACACTGGCAAGTACAGCAATCTCTCGACTTTGTCCCAGTGGGAGACTTTTCCCTTTACGATCATGTATTGGACACCAGTTTTCTTGTCGGTAATGTGCCAGAGCGAGCGCAGCAATTATCAGGCAGCGAGTTAGATAACTATTTTCGTGTTGCCCGTGGACGCTCCGCTGATGATACGCCGTGCCAGCAGATCTTCGCAGGCGAAATGACCAAATGGTTCGATACCAATTATCATTACATCGTGCCGGAAGTGACGGCGGATACGCCGTTTTCTCTGAACTCAGATAACCTGATTGCCCAAATTGAACAAGCAGAACAACTTGGAGTGAAGGCAAAGCCTGTGATTGTTGGACCACTGACTTACCTTGCACTGAGTAAGGAAAAAGACGCCTCTAGTCGACTTGAATTATTGCAGCGCTTACTGCCGGTTTACCAACAATTACTCAATCAGTTGTCACAAAAAGGTGTGCTGTGGGTACAAATCGACGAGCCGATTCTGGTGACCGAATTAGACAGCGACTGGCAAAACGCCTTTCACACGGTGTATAACGCGTTAAGTGCCTGTCCCATTAACATCTTGCTGGCGACCTATTTTGGCACTCTGCAACAAAATCGACAGTTGGTAGCGGAACTACCGGTTGCTGGTTTCCATTTAGATGCAGTGCGTGGGCGACAAGAAGTGGAGGCATGTGTCGAGCAGTTATCTTGCCATCAGGTACTCTCTTTAGGGGTGATCGATGGACGCAATATCTGGAAAACGGACCTCAATGCTGTGCTGGATTGGTTAGAGCCCATCAGTGAAAGCTTAGGTGATCGTCTGTGGTTAGCGCCATCTTGTTCGCTGCTTCACGTACCCGTTGATCTAAATAGTGAAGCGAAATTAGATGCGGAGATTGTTAACTGGCTTGCGTTCGCAAAACAGAAATTGCTGGAACTTGAGGTGCTGGGTAAGGCGCTTAATCAGGGCAGAGATTCTGTCGTCAACGCGTTGGCAGACAATGCTGCTGCGATTCGTAGTCGGCAGACATCGAGTCGGGTACACAACCCAGCGGTAAAGCAAGCGGTCACTGAGGTGACATCGAATTGGGGGCAGCGTTTATCACCCTATGATCAACGTATTGCACAGCAGCATCAGAAACTGGATTTGCCACTGTACCCAACAACAACGATTGGTTCGTTTCCCCAAACGCCAGAGATCCGCAAGATTCGACGAGCGTTTAAAAATCAGCAAATTTCAGCCAACGAATACACTGATAAAATGCGTTCAGAGATTGAATATGCGGTTCGAGAGCAAGAAGCACTAGACCTAGATGTATTAGTTCATGGTGAAGCGGAACGTAATGACATGGTGGAGTACTTTGGAGAGCAACTGGATGGTTACGCCTTTAGCCAATTGGGTTGGGTGCAATCTTACGGTTCTCGTTGTGTCAAACCGCCGATTCTATTTGGAGATATCAGTCGCCCGCAACCGATGACGGTCGCTTGGACTCAATACGCGCAATCCATCACCGATAAGCCGATGAAAGGCATGTTGACAGGACCGGTAACCATACTTAATTGGTCTTTTGTACGCGACGATCAGCCAAGACGTAATTCTTGCTTGCAACTTGCCTTAGCGATTCGCCAAGAAGTGCAGGATTTGGAAGCGGCAGGAGTGAATATTATCCAGATTGATGAAGCGGCACTGCGTGAAGGATTGCCTTTGCGACAATCGGAGTGGCCGTCCTATCTTGATTGGGCAGTAGAATCCTATCGAGTATCCGCGAACGGTGTCGCGGACACGACTCAGATCCACACTCATATGTGCTATTCGGAGTTCAATGACATTATTGAAGCGATTGCCGCCATGGATGCCGATGTGATTACCATAGAAACCTCTCGCTCTGACATGGAACTGTTAGATGTGTTTGAGCAGTTTGACTACCCTAATGAGATTGGTCCTGGTGTTTATGATATTCACTCTCCCAATACCCCCTCAGTTGAACAGATGGTGAAACTGATGGAAAAAGCAGGGCAACGGATACCCGCTGAACGTTTATGGGTTAATCCAGACTGCGGACTGAAAACTCGCCAGTGGTCAGAAGTGCGACCGGCGCTCAGTAATATGATTGATGCGGCCAAGCAGTTACGAAAACGTGCCGATAAAGACCACGACTCGGCGCAGTCAAATATTGAGTCACAGTGTGTAAGCTAACACGAGTCATCGTGGATCGCTGTTTGGAGTATTGCACTGATTGCATGCAAGTTGAACTCACTTAATAGAACCGCCTGAAAGGGCGGTTTTAGCTGTTTTGGCAGGGATAGAGACTCGTCTATTGCCGATTCACTGTAAATTATTGTAAATACCTCTCATTTTTATCCAATGTTCACTATCTTTGATTGAACAAAAATATAAAAACGATCGTACAAATGTCGGCTCATAACGTTACAACAATCAAAGAGGAAGAAAAGGATGTCAGACCCTACTAAAGATAAAGCTCAAACCGAACCGCGAGTGATCCCACAAGAAGCATTCGATTGGTATGATGAGTACGCGCATGGATTGATCGACCGTCGCGAGTTTTTCTCGCGCCTTAGTGGCTTGGTTGCTCTAGGTTTTACCATGACCACATTAACCTCAGCACTGATTCCAAACTATGCCGCCGCCGAGCAGGTGTCTTTTAATGACCCGGCGATCAAAGCTAGCTATGTTAAGTTTGATTCTCCAAAAGGGCACGGTGCAGGGCAAGGCTATTTAGTGGTGCCGCGTGAACTTAAAGGGACGGCACCCGTGGTGTTAGTCATCCATGAAAACCGTGGTTTGAATCCTTATATCAAAGACGTAACACGAAGACTGGCGATGAAAGGCTTTGTTGCCTTTGCGCCCGACGCACTCTATCCACTTGGCGGCTATCCGGGTAATGATGATGAAGGGCGAGCCATGCAAAAAAGCATGGATAAAGCCAAGATTGAAGAAGACTTTCTTGCCGCGGCAACGTTCTTAAAATCTCACGAACTCAGCAACGGAAAGTTGGGAGCGGTGGGTTTCTGTTTTGGTGGCTACGTCGTCAATATGCTGGCTGCAACGATTCCAGACCAGTTGGATGCGGGTGTCCCATTCTATGGTACGCCAGCCGCTGTCGATCTTAGAAAGAATGTCAAAGGTCCGTTAGTGGTTCAACTCGGCAGCCTTGATAAGCGTGTTAATGCGACGTGGCCCGACTATGAAGCCGAACTAAAAGCGATTGGCGCTGACTATACGATGTATATGTATGAAGGTGCCAATCATGGCTTCCACAACGACTCCACGGGTCGATACTCCGAGCCAGACGCGGAACTCGCATGGACTCGAACCGTCGACTTCTTCGCAGACAAGTTAAAAGCGTAAAAGTTGGAACTTGAACAAATCACAAACCGCTCGAAAGAGCGGTTTTTTACTTTAATAGCATTACAATCAATAACATAACTTCGCAATCAATAACATAACGTCATCCCTTGCGAAGGCAGGGACCTACCCAAAGCGATCGCCAAACACCCCCAGTCAGTGATCATCTGCCTAAATTAACCCAATTTCCCCCACACGATAGTAGAAAATGAATTGGGCAACGACTACAATTCCACTCTTCTTATATTCATCAGGTTAATACAATGAGCGAAAACAACGCAAAACCCGCTTTACCGGATCATCTATCAGGCGACCCTCGCAGCCCACACTTTGTTGAAGAGTGTTTTCAGCATGAGATTGGTATTCGTTTAAACGGTAAAGAGCGTAACGACGTTGAAGAGTACTGCGTCAGCGAAGGTTGGGTAAAGATCCCATCACCAAAAGCGAAAGACCGTTGGGGTCACCCAATGCTGATTAAATTGAAAGGTGAAGTAGAAGCTTTCTACAAGTAAGCGCTAATTCATGGTCAGCAATACCGTTTAAGCTGAGCTAAACGGTATTGCTGATTCTTAGTGGTTAAATGACCGCGATCTTTTGTCAAAATACGAAAAGCGTGAAGTAACCAAGCCATAAAGCAATGATCACAAAAAGTATGCTGGCTACGGCTTTCGTGATCTTCTCTTCAAGATCAACAAAGGATGGGTAGAGATAAGCTAAGAATAACCCGCTCGGCAGCCCCGCAAACAAACTGCCTATTCGACTGTTCGTTGGGATCTCAATGAGAAAGCTCACAGACAATGCGTATAGGGTGTAGATTACACATACTAGCACTTCATCTTTCTCAAGTTTCTTTGGAAAGAGGACAAAAACAACCAGCAAGGGCAGTAAAGTTAGAATCATTTCAAATTACTAAAACGGTTAAATATTGATATCACCCACCATTGCGACACACGTTTTAACAAACGTGAATGACAGCAGATAAGCACTTTTTTAGGCAAGCTTGGCCGACTTCAGAGGCACTCTATATCAAACCGATGTTAAAATCATTTTGAATTCTCATAATAAACATAATAACGACTATTCGATATGTGACTTTGGTTTCCAATCACGGGGAATGACACAGGTTTTGATCAGCCACCGCCCATAGGTAGTCAAAATAATAATGCTCCAGTTTCAATAAAAAAAGGCCCCATAAATTGATTATGAGGCAAATATATAAATACAAACAAAGGGAAAGAGTTGTCAATCAGCTAAGCGCTAGAAATGTTATCTTCATATAAAATACCACACTGCGCTTAAACTAAAATTAAAAATAGTAAGTAATACCTACACGGGTACGTAATTGACGACTGCGATAGTCATCACCACAACCGCTACTAGAGCTACATTGGATGTTACCTAATTCAAAGTAAGGACGCCATTTCCAATCTTTCTGCTTATAACCGACTTTCAAGTTATAATCCCACTCATACTCTGCGTTGGTTCCTAGCTTCCACTCTTTATTGATAAAGTCTTCAACATAGTTACCCTCTAATCCAAATTGCCAATCACCCAACTTCCAGTCTAGGTTTGCGGTCAATTTACTGCTGTTAAGAACAGAGTGTTGTTCACCGTCGCGCCCTGTGGTGCTGTTGTCTTCAGCGTAGTTTCGGAATTGGTGGCGGTAACGCAGTTTAGCGACCACGCCACTATCAAATTTGTACTGTACGCGAACTTGCGGTTTAAAAGTGACATAACCGCTAGAAAAAGTAATCGGCATTGATGGTGTAACGCGCCATTGCTTATCTAGGTCAAATCTATAACCATATTCAAATTCATTATCGCCACGTTCCCAATCGGTAAAAGGTTTACCTTTTTGCTTGGCTTCTAAACCAAAGAAATGTTTGCCAACACTTGCGCCGATTTTAACTCGGCTTTGATATTGGTCTTGGTTATCTTGCTCATTTCTATATTCTTGACGAAAGTCTACGGATGCTGCTGAGAGACCAGTGCTTATAATTGTTGCTGCTATTAATGTAGCGATCTTATTAAATTTAAACATTATAATTTCCTTATTTATACCCGTGTCTTAAACACGCAAAATATCCTATCAAATAAAAATTAATATTAAATACTTGGCGGATTTTAATGACAGGAATGTAATATCAAAAATTAAATAGCCAGGCTTATATGACAAAAATGTCATGGTTTAGTACAGCGTGATCGCCACACTCGCTGCATCACTCAAACCCTTTTACGATACGGGGAATGCGCTTTTACTTAGCGAACCGAACAGTACTCAGTGAACCGAATTGGAGAGATGCGATGATCAAATTAACCAAACTTGCCTTAGTGACGGCAATGGGGTTAGCCAGTCTAACCATGCACACTACGGCTATGGCTAACGATGTTAAACCACGCCCTGCAAAGCAATACAATTTGAAGCAAGCTATGTCGGATAGAGCGCAACTACACACTATCGCGTTTGCGGGTCTTGCCTTTATTACTGGCGACTTTGGCTACGATACCTTTTTGCCACCCGGTAAAGTCTCCGACTATTTTGGCTTCCAATATATGCGCGATATCGACTCGGGCAGCAAAGGGCATAACACCTCCTTCTTAACCACGATCGCCAACAATACCCTTGCGGTTCTCAACGATAGCCAAAAACAGCAACTGCTGGATCTTGCCGAGCAGCAACAGGCGGATATTGAGCGTTTTGCGTTGCTACGCTTGCCTTTAATTCAAGCTTTCCGTCAAAACCTAGAAGGTGAGTTTGCCGACAAACCGATGCAACTTGATCAGCAAGCGGTGATGCAATATTCCGCAGAACTTTATGAACTGGATGGTGAGTTAGCGTATCAGCGCGCCAAAGTGATGGGAGACATTATTGTTTCTTTGAGTGATGAACAGAAACAGGCGTTAGATAAACTCAAATTTGGTGATTCAACGACTTGGCCACAGGTTGAACGTCAGTTTAAAAGGCGTGGTCAGCCTCATCTGGTCAATGTCGCAGTGATGACTTATGCCAGTGAGATGTTCTCATGGTATGCAGGCTCTTTAGAGGCTGATACCTATTTTTGCCCTGAACGTCATGGGATGTATTTTGGTGGCTTTGGTATGAAAACTGCTCCGGCGATGGGTAAGAAAGACTACGCGATCAGCACTTCTTTAACTGGAGATAGTGGTCGAGACTTCTTAACCGTTCTTAATCCTGAGCAGCGTCAAGACATTACTCAAATCATTGAACTTCAGCGTCAGTCACTGACTGAGATCGCCAAGGTTCGTCGTGACATCTCACAAGAGTTGCGTCTGTTCCAACAGGGCAAGACCGCTGACAAGCAAAAAGTGATCGCTTGGTCTAAGCGTTACGGAGAGTTGGATGGTGAGCTTTCTTACCTTTACGGTGATGCTTTTGCCAAGGTTGGACAGACCCTGACCGATAAGCAAAGAGAGCTATTGATGAGCATGAGAGCGGATAATCCAAAGGATGTGAAAGGTCCATTCCTTTATTCGCGTCCGTTGAAAACCACTCAGACTATCGAATCGGAGTTTTTGTTTTCTCCGAGTAAATAAGCGAACCAATTACCGTCTAATTGATAGCCGTTGATGTAACACGTTGTGATGTAAAGAGTAGTACAGGGGTTAATGATGAGTGTGTTTGCCACGTTCGGACGCACAGCAAAATGGTTGAGCTGTGGTTGGTGTATTTTATGTGTCAGTTTTGCGAGCGTCGCAGAGCCTAAAAAAGTCAAAAAGCTTAAGGGACCGCCTCAGCCAGTCCCACAAGCGGTGCCCTATCAAGATCTGGATGTGATCTTGGGAGCAATAACGGATGATGCGGTGACGGTGAGCTTGCTTCGCTATGATAGCAGCGCCCCTGTAACGATTCTTATTGGCGAGCGTTTGGATAACCTTGCAATCGAGTCTGTGGTTGAAAATATCACCAAAGGCACTCCCTATGAGCATAGGATTGACGGTCTAAAAGCCAACACTCGCTACTACTATCAATTACAAGATAGCGGGCAGTTACAAGATAGCGGGCAATTACAAGATAGCGGGCAGTTACAAGATAGCGAGTCGAAGCGTTTATTCGCTCAAGGTAGCTTTGTTACTCAGCGTGCCAAAGGTGAAAACTATATCTTTACGATTACCGCCGATTCTCACCTCGATCACAATGCTGATGTCCCGATGTATCTGCAAACGCTGCGCAATGTGGCGAGTGACCGCTCAGATTTCCATATCGATCTGGGCGATACCTTTATGACACGCAAACACGCCAACCGCGACAATGCTATGCAGCAGTATTTGGCACAACGACACTTTTTTAGTCAGTTGCAAACACCGCTCTATTTAGTGTTGGGCAACCATGATGGTGAGAGTGCCAAAGAGCGTCGCGGCGGACCAGACAGTTTGGCGAACTGGGCGAGCAAGGTGCGCACCGATTATTTTCCTAACCCGACGCCTGACGGTTTTTACACGGGCAACACGCAATCGCAGCCGCATCTAGCCAACCTAGAGGACTATTTTGCTTGGGAATGGGGAGATGTGTTGTTTGTGGTGCTTAACCCTTATTGGGAGGCACAACACAATAAACGCGCAGGGCGCTTTGCGCTTTCTTTAGGCGGGCTGCAATATCAGTGGCTTAAAGAGACGTTAGCCGACAGCCAAGCTAAGCATAAATTGGTGTTTATCCATCAATTGATAGGCGGCATTGATCGTCAAGGTCGAGGCGGTGTTGCCGCGGTGCCCTATGGCGAGTGGGGAGGTAAAAATGCGGATGGGACGGAAGGGTTTGCTCAATATCGTCCTGACTGGGATATGCCAATCCACGCGCTACTAAAGAAACACGAGGTTGATGCGGTTTTCCACGGGCATGATCATCTTTACGCTAAGCAAGAGTTAGATGGCATTATTTATCAAACCGTGCCACAACCTGCCCACCGAGGCATGTCAGTCCCTCAGGATTCGGCGGAGGCTGGTTATACTTCAGGAACGATACTTGGCGGCTCGGGACATTTAAGAGTGACGGTGAACGCTGATAATCTCGATGTGGAGTTTGTGCGCTCTGCTCTTGAAGACAACGGGCAGAATCACAATCAACAAATCTTGGATCAATATGTTATCCAGTAAGTAAAACCGGCATCTTGTCGTTGGGGGAAATAAGCAATGGCGATACAATTCTCTCACTCTCTGCCATTCAGAGTGAAACTGAGTAGAAAATGTCGTTAGGTTTAAGGGAAACAATGAAGGTTTTGGTAATAGAAGATGAGCAAAAAATTGCTCATCTAGTCACTGAAGGGCTAGAGGCAAGAGGCTTTAGCGTGACGCAATGTGCCGATGGTCAGTTGGGGTATGAACTCGCGCTACAGCAGCAACATCAGGTGATTGTCCTCGATATTATGCTGCCTAATCGAGATGGTCTCGATATTCTCGGTTCCATTCGAGCGCAGAAAATTGCGACGCCGGTGATCTTGTTGACCGCCCGCAATGAGCTTGGAGACAGAATCAAAGGCTTGGAACTTGGCGCAGATGACTACTTACCCAAACCGTTTTTTGTTGAAGAACTGGTGGCGAGGATCCAAGCAGTATTGAGACGAGTGGAGGGCGTGCAAGAGCATATCTTGACGGTTGGTGAGTTGAAACTCGACTGTATTAGCCGCAAGGCTAGCTGTTATGGACACTCTGTCGATCTAACCAGTCGAGAATTTTCATTGTTGGAGTACTTGATGCGTTCACCAGAACAGATCTTCACTCGCGGTCAAATTCTTGAGCATGTTTGGGGCTATGATTTTGACCCTTGTACCAATGTTGTGGACGTCTGTATCAAACGGATTCGCGCTAAAATTCGAGCCATTGATAATCAGGGAAAAACATCCGGTGCTATTCAGTCGGTGCGCGGCACTGGCTATCGCTTAATTCCTCGTTAGGCTGCTTATTATGTCTTATCGTTTTCGACTGTTTATCACTTCAAGCTTGATCGTCAGTGCTGTGCTGGCGGTGGTGCTTTTGTTCGGCTGGAATCGAATGCTGAAGTATGAAGTGGCAGGTCTCGATACCCAGCTTTGTTACGAAGCGAAGCGACTCATTACCCTGAATAAACACCAAGCGACTAATGACGGGTTTATTACCGATTTGGGTCGAAAGTTGGGGCTTAAAGGTCCTCAACAATTTTTGATGTTACTGGAAGGCCGAGACGGGAAAATCAAAACACAGTTAAACAACTGGCCTAAGGGAATGACGTTAAATGATTTTAGCTGGTCAAAGCCAAAGCCCTTCAAGGCACAAGAGAGTAATGGCACATCGGTAGTGAGTGATAGCAAAGAAACGTGCCAGCAAACTCTGTTTCAAGTCGGAAACAGCGATTGGCGCGGCAGTCTTTATGTGCGAAATCACAGTCGAAGTTTTATTGCGGTTGATCTACAAAATACAGAAACAGAGCTCAGAGGCGCGATGCACTCCGCCTTGATTGTGATTGTGCCTCTCGCTTTGGTGTTGTGTGCCATCAGTGCTTGGTTGATCGCCATGATTACCGTGAAACCAATCAACCGTCTGACCCGAGCAATGCAAAGCGTCAATCATAATGAACTCTCCCAACGCTTGCCGATTACCGATCAAGATGACAGGGAGTTTCAGGTGTTGATTGAGTCCTACAATCGGATGTTAGAGCGTTTGGAATTGAGTTTTCTACAGTCCTCGCGTTTTTCTGCCGATGCTGCTCATGAACTAAAAACGCCGTTGACGATTTTGCGGGGCAAACTTGAGTTGGCGATCAATCAGCAGCAGAATCAGGAGATTGATCTGCCAAGCCTGCTGGATGAAGTGGGTCGACTATCCTCAATTATTCGCAAACTGCTGTTGTTATCGCAAGCGGATGCGGGAACCTTATCGCTCCATCTCACCACGATCAATTTGAGCGATGGGTTAAATGAGTTGCTGGACGATTTAACGCTCTCCTTTGATGACGAAATCTTTGTTCGCAACATCGATCAAGACATTGAATTGTGCTGTGACGAGCTATTATTAACACAGTTGCTCAACAATATTTTGAGTAACGCGGTCCGTTATAGAGTCCCTGATACTTCTATTCAAATCGAAGCGGAAAGCGTTGGACAAGAGATAACGGTGTGCGTGATCAATCAATGCCCAACCTTGTCTGAAAAAGTTAGGGCGCAACTGTTTGAGCGCTTTTATCGCGGTGAACATGCTCAAAACCAAAAAATTGATGGTAGTGGGCTTGGCTTGAGTCTATCCAGAGAAATTGCTCGAGCGCACAGCGGAGAGTTGAGCTTGCTAGAGAGTCAACCCGATGAGTTTAAAATATTGCTGCGATTACCTATCGCCGCTGGTGACTAACTAAAACGGTGTCAGTGCTTGTTGTACCTGTAAAGAAAAGACCATTTGGGTATAGAAGCACGATTATTAATGTCACCCCAGCCTATCAAGGCACACTCGCTTGATGGGTTTTATTGATTCAATAAATAGGAGAGAACATGGTTATTCGTCGCTTCACATTTGCGTTAATTCTCTTAGTGTCTCCGATGATTTCACAGGCGGCAGACAGTGAGATGATTCGAGATATCAGTCAGATGCAGGTCAGTGAAAAAGCCCTGAATGATGCCGTTGCGTCCCGAACCTTATCTTGGTTGACGGGAAGTTCATCCAATAATGACTATATGTCCGTGGGACGCATGGCCAATTACTTCGGTTTTGTCGGACTGCGCGTTGCCAGTGGGCACAGTTTATCTCGTAGTCAGGTTGCTAAGCATACCCTTGCGGTGCTTGATAGTGATCAGAGAGAGATATTGATTGAGTTGGTTACAGAACAAAAAGCGCCATTTAATAAAGCGGTTGCCAGTCGCTCTGCGATGAACCGAGCGCTAGAAGGGCTACTGGTAGGAGAAACGATCTCCGAAGCGGCGTTTATCCGTTTGGGTGAGACCTACGGAGCCGATGAGGCGTTACTGGGGCAAGTGATTGCTCAGCGCTTAGGCGAGATTATTCAAACGCTGGATAACGATCAAAAACAGCAATTGAATCAGATCCGCGATGCTTATCTTAACGGTAAAGGTCAGGATTTATCTCTGTCTAGCAGCAAAATTAAAATGAGCAAAGCGGATAAGAAAGAGTTGGTGAATTTGGCGGCTCGCTTGCTAAGTTGGTCAACAGGTGATCAAGAGTTTAATGATTTTGAGGTGGTGGGCAAACCGAGTCAGCACTTTGGTTTTGTGAGTTTGCGTATCGCATCGAATCACGGCATCAAGCGCGGTCAGGTCGCGAAAGAAGTGAGAAGCCTGCTCACGGAACAGCAGAACGCGTTGTTGCAGCAATCAGCCCAAAATAATATCGCAGAATTTAACGACTTTCTTGAGCAGCGCGGACAGTTGATGCGCACGCTTGAGGCGGCACAGCAAGGAAAAACCATCTCCACAGATAAGGTGGTAGAGTATGGTCAAGCAACCGGTGGCATTGAAGCCAGCATGACATGGGATCAGGCACAGGCAATGCTTAAAGTGAGGGCGCTACTCACAGACTCTCAATCACAAACGCTACTCACGATACGCAATAAATACACTGCTGGCGGTAACGACACCTTACCAGAGAACAGTATTGAGCGTGGTCGCCAACTTTACTCACAATGTACGCTTTGTCACTCGGAAAACTCGTCGATTGCCCCTAACATGAACCAAATTGTCGGGCGTAAAGTCGCCTCAGACGACCGTTATCAAAACTATTCAAAAGCCATGTTGGAGTTTGCTGCAAAAAATCCAGTTTGGAGTGAATCATTGATCGAACAGTTTTTAGCGTCGCCGAAAGATCTGATCCCCGGGACTTATATGGGCTACACCGGTCTAAAAAACAAACAGGATAGACAAGCCATTGTTGAGTATTTGAGTACTTTAGATTAGCGCAATGGCGATTGATTACTGATTGTTAGGGGCGACCCGATTTTTGTCTGAATAATGGCCTGAGCTATATACATGAGCTATGTACCGAGGTTGGGGATCGGAGTTTTGTTTCCTTCGATGCTAACCGCTTCCGTTAGTCGATGAGGTTAAGCGTTTTTCTTAAGCCAATGCGATAGTGTCCTTTAGGAAAATTATCAAAGCGACTAAATTCAACAAACCCTAGGCTCTGGTAAAACGTTGGCGCTTGCCAGCTTTGCGTCCAGAGCCACAATCCCGCGAGTTTTTCTTTACGCGCATATTGTTCCGCATGCTGCATCAGTTTCTTGCCCATTCCCTTGCCACGGCACGCGTCATCGACCCAAAGTTCATCGATGTATAACCAGTCCCAAAGCAAATGAGAAGTCAATGCGGCAATCAATTTGCCTTGGCTGTCTTGCAGCATCCAATTGAGTTGTTGCTTCTCATAGCTGGGCGCTTGCTGAAACTGGCTATGATGGTCGAAACCAGCACTCAGTTGCTGCTGCAATTGGCTATCTAGTTCACCGGAAGAAAATTCAATTATGGGCATGGTAGAAACCTTAAAATGGTAGAAAATCTAAATGAACGATCGAGGCTTTAAATTGTGAGCATTTAAATTTAGTGAGATTTTAAATATAGTGATTAGAGTCAATAGCTCGCCAAGTAAGCCTAAATAAAATAGCAAGCCATGAATATAGAGCTTGATTTTATTCTCCGAGATTATTGTGAGAACTTGCAATATATTGCAAGTTCTGTGAGCAATTAGCCAACAAAAAGGACGTTATGATGTGGCTTTACCCGATTGAACTAGAAGCAAAAACGGTCAAATTAGTGACACTAGAAAAGGGGCATGCATCCGCACTGGTTGCCGCGGCCAGTGATGGTCAGTTATGGGATCTCTGGTATACCTCAGTGCCTAGTGGAAGGACCATTGAATCGTATATTCAACAGGCTTTGGATAGCCAACAGCAAGGGACAGCGTTGCCTTTTGTGGTTATCGATAAATTGACTGATACGGTGATTGGAACGACCCGCTTTTGCAATGCAGATAGTGCGAATCAGCGAGTGGAAATTGGGTATACTTGGTATGCTCAATCTTATCAACGCTCAAGTGTTAATACGGAATGTAAGCAGTTACTTCTTCGTCATGCCTTTGAAAATCTTGGTGCTATTGCTGTTGCGTTTTGTACACATTGGCATAATGAGAAGTCTCGAACGGCGATCGCTCGACTGGGCGCTAAACAAGATGGTGTGCTTCGTCAGCACCAAAAAATGGCGAATGGTGGCTACCGTGACACCGTAGTGTTCTCCATCATTAATAGTGAGTGGCCTACCGTGAATCAGCATCTTAGCGAAAAACTGAAACGTTAGTTTTTATTGCCAAAAGGCGATGTTCGAAGCACTGCTATGCAAGCAAAATAACGCTCTCCAAACAAAACAACGCAAGCAAAACTACCGCGACGAAAACTCTGTAATTGACGGGGTAGAATGATTGTTCTACCCTGCAGGGTAGAACATTCATTCTACCTGATGAGTCTCTTATGCTTAAACACAACACACTGAAACAAGCCATTGCTGCTGATCTCGAACAAGCGTTTAGTCAGATGGGGTTTGCGAATCCGAGTGTGGCGCAACTCAAAGATGCCTGTAATGTCAGTCTACGCACTCTGTATAAACACTACCCGTCAAAAGAGGCGATGGTTATTGCTGCCCTTGAGCATCGTCATGTGCGCTATCTTGAGTTTTTATCGCAAGACAGTGGCTCGCAAGATATTCACCAACAAGGCGTCGAGGCGTTACAAGCCACTTTTTCGAAACTAGCACATTGGATGTCGACCAATGCCCCTCATGGATGCATGTCAACGAGCGCAGTGGCTGCGTTTCCCGATCATAATGAAATTAATCAAGTTGTAATGAAGCATAAGCTTGAAGTCCGTGACCGACTCGGCCAACTGAGCCAACGAGCCGATTTAGCCACTCAATTTTTTTTACTTCATGAGGGAATCGCCGCCGCGTGGCCTGTATTAGGTCAAACCGCTGTGGTTGAAGCGAATCATGCCTTAACGATATTTATGGAGTCATAAAATGATGTTTACCGTTCCTGAAAACATGAAAGGGGTTCAACTGGTCGGCCATGGAGGTCCAGAACAACTGGTGTATCGCGATGACCTTAAAGTGCCTGTCCCTTTAAAAGGAGAGGTGTTGATTAAAGTCGCCGCGGCAGGGGTGAATAACACCGATATCAATACTCGCACTGCTTGGTATTCAAAATCAGACAATGGCAGTGACGATGCATCTTGGTCTGGAAATGCTTTGGTCTTCCCTCGAATTCAAGGCGCGGATGTCTGTGGTTATATCGTTGCGGTGGGTGAAGGTGTCGATTCAAACCGTATCGGAGAAAGAGTGATTATTGAGCCATGTCTGCAAGAGGGTAATGGTGAAGCGCTTGCTCAGGCTTGGTATTTTGGTTCCGAATGCGATGGTGGCTTTGCGGAATATACCAAAGTGGCTGCCAAGCATGCCTACAGAATTGAAACGGCGTTGTCTGATGTTGAACTCGCCTCATTTCCTTGCTCTTATTCAACGGCAGAAAACATGCTCACTCGTGCTGATGTTCAACGTGGCGAGACGGTTTTAGTGACCGGCGCTTCAGGCGGTGTTGGTTCGGCTGCGGTTCAGTTGGCAAAGGCGCGTGGCGCTACGGTGATCGCTGTAACCAGTGAAAGCAAACGTGAGTTATTGATGCAGTTAGGAGCAGATCAGGTCATCAATCGCGGTGACAATCTTATCGAGGCTTTAGGTCACAACCATGTCGATGTGGTGGTTGATCTGGTGGCGGGCAATCAGTGGCCTGAGCTATTGGATGTGATGAAGCCGTTTGGTCGTTATGCGGTTGCTGGGGCTATTGGCGGCGCAATGGTGAACCTTGATGTGAGAAGCCTGTATCTAAAGGACCTATCACTATTGGGTTGTACCGTGCTACTTCCTCAAGTGTTTGCCAATTTGGTCACGCGTATCGAACAGGGGAAAATTAAGCCATTGGTTGCTCAGAGCTTTGCTTTAAAAGATATTGCACTGGCACAACACGCTTTTGGAGACAAACAGCACGTAGGTAAACTGGTGCTGAGGGTTGATGCAGAGTAAGGCTTAATCTCGGTCACTTTTTAGGATGCTCGAATATGCTAGCATCTGCTCAGTTATTACTATTGATGGAATCGGAAATATGGCGTCAGATTATTACGGAACCAGTGCAGCTTACGCTCGTAAAGAATCGGATTATCGTGAAAAAGCACTAAAACTTTATCCTTGGGTGTGTGGCAATTGTGCTAGAGAGTTTGTCTATTCTAATTTGCGTGAATTGACCGTGCATCATAAAGATCACGACCATACCAATAACCCTGAAGATGGAAGCAACTGGGAATTGTTATGTCTTTACTGTCACGACCACGAACACAGTAAATACCTTGAGCATGAGCGCTATGGCAGTGAAGTGAAGCCGGGGGAAGACAACCACCAAGGGGCAACCTACAACCCGTTTGCTGATCTCGCTAACATGATAAAGAAATAGCAATATATTCAAATAGCAATATATTCAAGTACCCTTATATTCAAATACCCAGCACTCAATACCCACCAACCCAACACCCAAGTCTATGACTTGGGTGTGTTTTATTGTGCAACCCCTCAGTTTCCCATCTTGATGTTTGTGTTGTGGGCTAACTTTTGAGCAACCAAAATCTGGTCTAGGTCACTTTCTGCTTGTCTAGATGAGATGTTCACCGTTTAGTCATAAAACTATCCAAAATAGTTAAAACTTCTCCGTTCTAATAACCATTAATTTATATATTGTTGGATTGGAGAACAGACATGGCCATGATCGCGCCTGAGCTGATTATTGATAATGACGCAACGGAAGCTTGCAATGCTAACCCAGGTCGTAAAGTACTTGCGGTAGACAAGCTGACCAAGTCATATCAAGAAGGGAAAGTCGTCCTTAACGGGATCAGTCTAGAGCTACGTGCCGGGGAATTTGTTGCCGTGATTGGTCGCTCTGGTGCAGGTAAATCCACGTTATTGCACACGTTAAACGGGACTATACCAGCCACCAGCGGCAAGATCCTTAACGTCCACCGTGACAACACCACCGATGATGTGTTGACGATGACACGTAAAGAACTACGCGCTTGGCGTACTCACTGTGGCATGATCTTCCAGGACTTCTGCTTAGTGCCGCGTTTGGATGTCATTTCGAATGTGCTGTTAGGTCGTTTGAGTCATACCTCAACCATCAAATCACTGTTTAAAGTCTTTAGTAAGCAAGACAAAGCTAAAGCGATCTCGTTGCTTAAATGGCTCAACATGCTGCCATATGCGCTGCAACGTGCCGAAAATCTTTCTGGCGGTCAGCAACAGCGTGTTGCTATCTGTCGTGCCTTGATGCAGAACCCAAAAATTCTGCTTGCCGACGAACCGGTTGCCTCACTTGATCCCAAGAACACCACCAGAATTATGGAAGCGCTGCAGAAAGTCAGCGATGACGGAATCGCTGTGATGGTGAATCTCCATTCAATTGAACTGGTGCAGCAATATTGCACCCGAGTCATTGGCCTAGAAAAAGGCAAGGTTATCTACGATGGACACCCATCAGGACTGACCGAAACCATTTTACACCAGCTATATGGTGATGAAATTGATCAGCTTGACTGATCGCCTTTGTAAACTTTTTAGCAAAATCACAATGATGTGAACAGAATAAATACGATTAGGAACTAACATGAAAAAGCTACTTACTACAGGTCTGGCACTCGCGGCAGCTATCTCATTTAATACTCAAGCGGCGGCTCCGGAAGAAATTAACCTAGGTATTCTTGGCGGTCAAAACGCGGCAGACCAAATTGGTGATAACCAATGTGTGGCAGACTTTTTAAATGCTGAGCTGGGTGTGAAAACGAATATCCGTAACTCAAGCGACTACAACGCGGTCATTCAAGGTCTACTGGGTAAGAAAATTGACCTTGTGATCAATATGTCGCCAAAGTCTTATGCTGAGATATACCTGAACGATCCAAACGCTGTAGACCTCGTTGGTATTACTACTGACAACACCGATAACTCTCGTGGTTATCACTCGGTTATTTTGGTCAAAGCAGACAGCCCTTATCACTCGATTGAAGATTTGAAAGGACAGGCATTTTCGTTTGCTGATCCAAACTCAACCTCTGGCTACCTGATTCCAAACAACCAGTTGGAGCAATCGCTAGGTGGCAATATGGATAACAAATACAATGACTTCTTTGAGTCGGTCACGTTTTCTGGCGGTCATGAGCAAGACATTGTTGGCGTGTTGAATGGTCAGTTTGATGCCGCAGTAACATGGGCGTCTTTGGTCGGTGAAGAGAGTGAAGGCTATTCTGCTGGCGCACTTCGTCGCTATATGGAGCACGACGCTGATTTGATGAACAAGATCCGCATCATCTGGAAGTCGCCACTGATTGCCAATGGTCCGACTATCGTCAGCAACTCTCTTGACCCAGAGTTTAAAGATAAACTGGTTGCGGCAGTGAAAAAACTAGATAAAGAAGATAACGCATGTTTCGCAAAAGCGGCGGGCGGTCAACTGCACCTTGCTGAAACAAGTGTTGCGGAATATCAGTCAATTATCGACCTGGTAAAAGCCACTAAGTTTGCTCAACGCTAACTTGAGTTTGATGGCGGTCCGAGCTTTCGGACTGCCATTTGCCATTTCATTGTATGTCTTCTGACATGACCTCACGAGCGAGTTCTCGTTTCTACACTCAATACATATTCACTGGTTCTTATCATGCAGTTTGAACAATATTACGGACAGATACGACGTAAGCAGAAAGTCGATGCCTTTATGTGGTCTTCGTTATTTATGGCGCTTTATCTGTTGTCTGGCCATTATGCCGAATTTAGTGTTAGCAAAATCATCACTAATGCCCCTGCTTTCTTTGATTACATTTATGACACTTTGCCTAACCTGTCATGGGATACACTGTTCGCCGGTCGTGATGAGGCAGGAAGAGCGGTACCAGGCTCTTTGGTGTATTGGGGTTACAGACTTCATATTCAGGTGCCGTTGCTATGGGAAACCATCAATGTGGCGATGGCAGCGACGCTCGTGTCTGCGTGTATCGCGATTGTATTGGCTTTTTTGGCGGCAAATAATGGCTATGCGCCTGCGCCAGTCAGAGTGGCGGTTCGCTCCTTTGTGGCGTTTTTACGCACCATGCCAGAGTTAGCTTGGGCGGTGATGTTTGTTATGGCTTATGGCGTGGGAACCTTTCCCGGTTTTGTGGCGCTGGCTTTGCATACGGTGGGCAGCTTGACCAAGCTATTTTACGAGTCGATTGAAACCATTTCCGATAAGCCGATCAGAGGCTTAACGTCAAGTGGTGCAACGCCGGTGCAGCGTATTCGTTTTGCATTCTGGCCTCAGGTAAAACCGATTGTGCTCTCCTACGTCTTTTTGCGTTTTGAGATTAACTTCCGTTCATCGACCATTCTTGGTTTAGTGGGCGCGGGCGGTATCGGACAAGAATTGATGACCAATATTAGCCTCGGTCGCCATGACCAAGTGAGTATTACTCTGATGCTGATTATTTTGGTGGTCGCGATTATTGATGTGCTCTCTGGGATGTTGAGAAAGAAAGTCATTAGTGGAGATGTTAGGTAATGACAGCAGGTACTTTGGCTCAGATTGAGCAAGATAATAAAGAAATTTTCGCGCAGCAGAATCGTTATCTGGGGCGTGTTGGATTAGCTGCTGTGGTTGTGGTGGCTTACTACTTGATCTTCTTTGCTCACTTTGGAGTGAGCGCAGAACAGTTCGCCATGGGCAACGAGAAGATCGGCAGTTATTTTCTGCATATGTTTATCTGGAAAGATTTCTGGAACTGGCCATTTGGCTATTACTTCTCGCAAATCGGCATTACGTTGGCGATTGTGTTTGGCGGCACACTCACCGCATCGGTTGTGGCACTGCCTCTCTCTTTCTTAGCTGCGCGCAACGTGATGACGGGTCCATTCCGTTTTGTTGCTACCTTGATGCGCCGCTTGTTTGATGTGCTGCGCGGCATTGATATGGCGATATGGGGCATGATGTTTGTACGAGCAGTCGGCTTGGGTCCACTTGCCGGTGTGATGGCAGTATTTGTGCAAGATCTGGGTCTGTTTGGTAAGTTATTTGCCGAAAGCCATGAGGCGGCAGATAAAAAGCCAACGCGAGGGTTAACCGCACTGGGTGCGACTAATTTACAAAAATATCGTTTTGGTATTTTTACCCAGTCGTTTCCCACATTCTTAGCGCTCAGCCTTTATCAGTTGGAATCTAATACGCGCTCAGCGGCGGTACTGGGTTTCGTGGGCGCGGGAGGTATCGGCTTAGTTTACGCAGAGAATATGCGCCTCTGGAACTGGGACGTCGTGACCTTTATTACACTGGTTCTGGTGGCGATCATTATGGTGCTGGATAAGGTGTCGAGTATATTGCGTCACAAGTACATCATTGGTGAGCAAATCAAAGTCTATGAACAGACTAAGCCGCAGTTGAAGGCACAGCCTTAGCGATCGGTTTATTAGCTATTGGTTATTAATGATTGGCTCAGTAGAGGTCAGCAGTTGAATAGCCAGCAGCGGAATCATTAGCCGCTTCATCCGGCTTGCGTTACGCCAAAAGGGGATGATCGCGCCAGCAGTCATGTCGAAAATAATTTCGAAAACACAGCCCATGCAATCTTATGTTTGCATGGGCTTTTTGTTGTGCGGGTTATTTGCCGTTTTTCGTCCACACTCGACAGCAAAATTGATTATCAACAGTTTGTGAATATCGACGCTATACATGTCTATACAAGCTTGGCGTGCAATTAACTTTAATCTCATAAAATCAATCACTTAACTTATCTATATAAGTCATCCCCTATCCGTTTTCATGACAAATATGCAAGAAAAACGACATGTTAGCGTCATAAATCTTGGTCAAAGTAACCTACATAAACCAAGCAGTTAATAACCGTTAGTTAATTGTTGTTATTGCTGCTTTATTTATCACCGCTTATCACTGGTAAAGATGTCTATTGGCATAAGGAAAGTGTCCAAACTTGTCTAGACAGGTTCGGGATAAGCAAAACGGAGAGTTGAATCATGCCAGTCTACTTAGATATCGCCCAAGTGCTAGAAAATGAAGTCAAGCAGCAGTATCAGCCTGGCGATTATCTACCCTCAGAAGGTCAATTGGCCAAGCGTTTTGAGGTCAATCGACACACGCTACGCAGAGCGATTGATGAGCTGGTGACCAGCGGTATGGTTCAGCGTCAGCAAGGCAAAGGCAACATGGTTGTGCGTCAACCTAGCGAGTATCGCATTCATTCCGGCGCTCACTTCACTAAAAACTTGCTAGAGCAAGGAGCGAGACCAAGAAGTGAGGTGATCTCGAATCGCATTATCGCCGCGCCGACAAAAATAGCGCGTCATTTGGGTGTCACGGAAGGGGCAAAGATCATTCATATCCGCACCCTAAGACGCACCGAAGATATTCCACGTACTGTGATTGACCATTATTTGTCGCAGATCGAATGGTGGAGCATTTTGAAGAATTATCAAAACGGCTCACTGCACGAGTTTATCAAGCGAGGTTTGGATATTGAGTTGATTCGTAAAGAGACCCGTGTGGGCGCGAAGATGCCAACCAATGAAGAGTGCAAACTATTGCAGATAGATAACACGACACCGATTTTAAAAGTGAACACCAAAAACCTAATCAAAGGAACCTCTGTTGTGGCCGAATTGTCAAGCTCCAACAGCCGTTCCGATGCAACTGAAATCTTAATGGAGCATTAATTTAATGACGACTGTGACCGAGCGATCAACTTGGATGTCTGTACTGGCACAAAGTCAATTCGGCGACTTGGAACGCCTTTGGCTGCAACAGCAGATCGAGGCTGACTATCAAATTATTCGTCAACCAGAAATGGGGTTGGCGCAGGTTCGTGCCCGTATGGGAGGCACTGGGCGCAGCTTCAATATGGGTGACACCACATTAACCCGAGCCGTGGTAAAGCTGAGTTCGGGCGAGATGGGATATAGCTACTTGCAAGGGCGCAACAAAGCGCACGCTGAGTTAGCCGCTGTGATCGATGGGTTGCTACAGACCCAACGTTTTCACGAGTCGCTTACCAGCACGCTGATTGAGCCTCTCGCCGCCATCAAGCAAGAGCGAGACCAACAACGTGCGAAAGAGGTTGCGAGCAGCAAAGTGGACTTCTTTACCATGGTTCGCGGCGAAGACTAATAACTAATTTAGGGATAGAATAATGACCACCATCACTACCGCATTTTCTGATGCGGTTCATGACAGCCAACATTGCTTTAGACAGCTGTTAAAAGCCATGTCTGAGCCAGGACAGAAAGTGTCGCTGGATCGCTGTGAAGGCTTTGGAACGATGCACAGCGCAACCTCGCAACTACTTCTGACTATGGCCGACAATGCCACACCGATTTGGCTATCACCAAGCTTGTTAACGCAAGATGCCGTTGTCGACAATCTGCGATTCTATTGTGGCTCTCCGCTGACGACATCGTGCGAGCAATCTGCTTTTGCCGTTATCTCTGCGGTAGATATCGCCACGTTTGATTGGCAATCTGCCGTGTTTAACCTCGGCACGGAAGAGTATCCCGATCAATCGACCACTGTCGTTGTCGAAATCGAAGATCAAATGATGGGGCAGACCGTCTCTTTGAGTGGTCCGGGTATCGAGCGCAGTCACTCCCTTGAGTTAGGCGGCGCTCCGGCTGAGTTTATTCAGTTTTTACAACAGCGTCAGGAGCGATTCCCGTTCCCACTTGGCATTGATTTGATTCTGGTTAGCCAGCGCCAAGTGGTTGCTATTCCACGCACAACAAAAGTGAAGGTGATGCCATGTATGTAGCGGTTAAAGGGGGTGAGAAAGCGATCAGCTGTGCTCATCAACTGCAAGCAAAGAAACGCAGAGGTGATACCTCATTGGCAGAGCTTTCGGTCGCACAAATTGAGCAGCAATTGGCGGGCAGTGTTGACCGTGTCATGACCGAGGGCGGTATCTATGACAGAGAATTAGCCGCGCTTGCTGTTAAACAGGCGAGTGGTGATCTGGTTGAGGCGATCTTCTTGTTACGAGCTTATCGTACCACCTTGTCGCGTTTGGCTGTGTCTGAACCCGTTAATACCAGCGAAATGCGTATCGAGCGTCGTATTTCCGCCACCTATAAAGATCTTCCCGGCGGTCAGGTGTTGGGTCCCACTTACGATTATACCCATCGTCTATTGGATTTTGCTTTGTTGGCTGAGGGCGAAACACCTCAAGTGCCAAAGGCGGATGAAGCGATGGAACCTTGCCCGCAAGTGATGGGGATCTTGGAGCATCTCGATTTGATGCAACAGGAACAAGATAACCAACAAGTACCAGAAGACATCACCTTGAATCCAGTGAACTACCCCTGTGACCGCAGTGCCCGACTGCAAAACTTGGTGCGTGGTGATGAAGGATTCTTATTGGCGTTAGGTTATTCGACTCAGCGTGGTTATGGTCGTAATCACCCCTTTGCCGGTGAAATTCGCACGGGTCATTGCACCTTGTCGTTGA
The DNA here is from genome assembly GCF_921292975.1 of Vibrio hippocampi. NCBI lineage: Bacteria > Pseudomonadati > Pseudomonadota > Gammaproteobacteria > Vibrionales > Vibrionaceae > Vibrio > Vibrio hippocampi. The sequence goes on along the minus strand of NZ_CAKLCM010000003.1, from coordinate 1,416,515 downwards.
TACCGGAGGAGTTGGGTTTTGCCATTGATATCGGTGAAATTGAGTTGACCGAGTGTCAGATGGTGAATGGCTTTGTTGGCAGCAAAACGGAGAAAGCAAAATTGACGCGAGGTTACGGCTTAACGTTTGGCGCCACTGAGCGTAAAGCGATGTCGATGGCCTTGGTGGATCGCTCTCTACAAGCTCCCGAGTATGACGAAGCCGTCGATGGACCGGCGCAAGATGAAGAATTTGTACTTTCTCATTCGGACAATGTTGAAGCTGCGGGCTTTGTTTCTCACCTAAAACTTCCTCATTACGTGGATTTTCAATCAGAACTTGAGTTGCTTCGCAAGATGCATAAAGAGCATGAAGAATTGATGCAGGAGCAAAAATCATGAGTGCCAATCAAATACCAACATCCCATGCCCAAGGGGTAAGTGGCTACAACTATGGCTATCTGGACGAGCAGACTAAACGAATGATTCGTCGCGCGTTACTCAAAGCCGTGGCTATTCCGGGTTATCAGGTGCCGTTTGGCGGTCGCGAGATGCCAATGCCATACGGCTGGGGCACGGGTGGCGTGCAAGTGACCGCGGCGATCATCGGCGAGACGGACACGTTGAAAGTGATCGACCAAGGGGCGGACGATACCACCAATGCGGTTTCAATCCGTGAGTTCTTTAAGTCGGTGGCGAACGCCAACACGACAGAGAAAACGGTGGATGCGTCCATCATTCAGACGCGCCACCGTATTCCAGAAGTGGCGCTGAAAAAAGATCAGATCCTAGTTTATCAGGTGCCGATCCCTGAACCGCTGCGTTTTATCGAGCCTCGTGAAACCGAAACGCGCAAGATGCATGCGTTGGAAGAGTACGGAATCATGCATGTGAAATTGTATGAAGATATCGCTCGTTTTGGTCATATCGCCACTTCATACGGTTATCCGGTGCGCGTCAACGATCGCTACATTATGGATCCGTCACCGATTCCAAAGTTTGATAATCCAAAGATGGACAATATGGCTGCTCTGCAACTATTTGGCGCGGGGCGAGAGAAGCGCATTTACGCCATTCCACCGTTTACTCAAGTGAAGAGTTTGGACTTTGATGACCACCCATTTGAGGTACAGAAATGGGATCAAGCATGCGCGATTTGCGGTGCGGAAGATACCTTCCTAGATGAAGTGGTTATGGATGATAAGGGAAGTCATATGTTTGTTTGCTCAGATACCGATTACTGTGGCGAACGCCAACAAGAGCAAGGGCTCTTGGCTGAGGAGTGCCAATAATGAGTGTGTTACAGCAAGTCGTAGAGAATAACGACACACAGATTGAACAGCCGTTACTTTCAGTGCGCGAACTGACCAAGTTATATGCGCCGGGTAAAGGGTTTAGCAATGTGTCTTTCGACATTTACCCCGGTGAGGTGCTAGGCATCGTCGGTGAATCTGGTTCGGGAAAAAGTACCTTACTGAAATCACTGTCGGGTCGCCAAGCGCCGGACAGTGGCAGCGTGATCTATGTGAAAGGCACAGACAGCGATCAACTGGCGCAACTGGAAAGCCTTTACGACATGGCCGAAAGCCAGCGTCGCCAATTGCTGCGTACCGAATGGGGCGTAGTGCATCAACATCCCATGGATGGTTTGCGCAGCCGTGTGTCTGCGGGCGGCAATATTGGTGAACGCTTGATGGCGGTAGGACAGCGTCATTATGGTGATATTCGCCAGCAAGCGAGCCAATGGTTGACCGATGTTGAGATCCCACTTGACCGTATTGACGATATGCCGACGACCTTTTCCGGCGGTATGCAGCAGCGTCTGCAAATTGCGCGTAACTTGGTCACCCATCCAAAGTTGATCTTTATGGATGAGCCAACCGGAGGACTTGATGTGTCGGTACAGGCTAAGTTGCTAGACCTGCTACGCCGCTTGGTCACGGAATTGAATCTCGCGGTGATTATCGTGACTCATGACTTAGCGGTGGCGCGTCTGCTTGCGCACCGTCTTATGGTGATGCGTCGTAGTGAAGTGGTGGAGACAGGATTAACCGATCAGGTATTAGATGATCCTCAGCATCCTTACACTCAGCTTCTTGTTTCGTCAGTACTGCAAAACTAGGGAACCCTCACAATGTCAATGGAAACAAAAATTAACGTAACCAATGTCAGCAAGACATTTGTGTTGCACAACCAGAGTGGTGCCAAGATCAACGTATTGGAAAACGCATCATTTTCGGTCGCTAGCGGTGAGTGTGTGGTATTAAATGGACGCTCTGGCTCCGGAAAATCGACCTTGCTACGAGCGCTATACGCCAATTACTTGGTGGATGCGGGTGATATTGAAGTCGTGCATCAAGGTCATTGGGTCAATCTTGCTACCGCGCAGCCAAGAGACATTATCAATGTGCGTAAACACACCATCGGTTGGGTCAGTCAGTTTTTGCGCGTTATTCCTCGTATCAGTGCCCGTGAAGTGGTGATGCAGCCCATGATCGAGATGGGCGGTTGCTGCGAAGCCGCCAAGGCGAAAGCTGAGGATTTATTAACTCGTTTAAATGTGCCTGCCCACCTTTGGGATCTCGCTCCGGCGACCTTCTCTGGTGGTGAGCAACAAAGGGTTAATATTGCTCGCGGCTTTATTGTCGATTATCCCATCTTGTTGCTTGATGAGCCGACAGCCTCTTTAGATGCCACCAATAGTGCGGTAGTGGTTGGGCTGATTGCCGAAGCCAAGTCACGTGGGGCTGCGATTGTCGGTATTTTCCATGATGAGGAAACGCGTAATCAGGTCGCAGACCGTCTTTATGATGTGAAGAAGTCAACGCCAGCATGCACCAGTCAGGAGAGTGCAGCATGATTATCACCAATGTGAATCTCGTTTTAGAAAACGAAGTGGTCAAAGGATCGCTAGAGCTACGTGACGGCAAAATTGCCAGTATGTCAGACACACCGAGTCAAGTATCGGGCGCCTACGATGGCGAAAATGGTCTGTTGATGCCCGGCTTTATTGAGCTGCATACCGATAATCTGGAACACTACTTTACGCCACGCCCGAAAGTGGATTGGCCACCATTCTCAGCCATGAGTGCTCATGATACTCAACTGGTCGGCTCGGGTATCACAACGGTACTGGACGCCGTGGCTCTGGGGGATTTTAGCGACGAGAAACGCAAGACCGATCTGGATCTATTTATCAATACGGTGGTGGAGAGTCAAAGACGTAACCTGACCCGTATCGACCACCGACTGCATTTGCGCTGCGAAGTGCCTCATGCCAGCACACTAGAACTGTTTGAGCGCTTTGTTGATTACCCTCAAGTGCAGCTTGTCTCGCTCATGGATCATGCGCCGGGTCAGCGCCAGTTTGTCGATGTGGAGAAATACCGAATCTATTATCAAGGGAAACATAACCTCTCTGATAGCGAAATGGCAGCGTATGAAAGCAAACAGGTTGCCTTGTCGCAAACCTATTCTGAGAAACACAGAAACGAGATTTGTCGCCAGTGTCACCAACGTGGCATTTCTACCGCCAGTCACGATGACGCCACTATTGAGCATGTGTTGGAATCCAAACAGTTGGGCATGACGATTGCTGAATTTCCGACCACGGTAGAAGCGGCGAAGAAATCCCATGAACTCGGCTTAAAGGTGTTGATGGGAGCGCCCAATGTTGTGCGGGGTGGTTCACACTCAGGCAATGTGGCAGCCCATGAACTGGCTTCATTGGGAGTACTGGATATTCTGTCTTCTGATTATTACCCGATTAGCTTGTTAGAAGGGGTGTATAAATTGGCGGAAGATGAACGAAACAGTCTAACCTTGCCACAAGCCGTGCATTTGGTGACGAAGAACCCGGCGGAAGTCTTAAAATTGAACGACCGTGGTCTGATTAGCGAAGGCAAGCGAGCCGACTTAGTGCTGGCGAGAATGGTTGATGGTCATCCGCTGGTTGATCGTGTTTGGCGTCAGGGTAAAAAGGTGTTCTAAACAATGGCGAATATGGCTGGAAAACTCTATTACGTGATAGGTCCGTCTGGTTCGGGTAAGGACACGTTGATTGACGCGGTGAGGGTTCAATACCCTGATGATCTCATTGTTGCTCATCGCTATATCACGCGGTCCGCAGATTCTGGTGGTGAAAACCATGTCGCTTTAACCGTTGAGGAGTTTGGCTCACGCAGAGACAAAGGGCTGTTTGCGCTTTATTGGCAAGCTCATGGTCTTGAATATGGCATTGGTCAAGAAGTCATGGAGTGGCTTGCCAAGGGTTTTTCAGTCGTGGTTAACGGTTCCCGAGCCGAGCTTTCACAAGCAAGGCGTTGCTTTGGTGCTCAATTGATTCCGGTTGTGATTCAGGTTGAGCAAGGGGTTTTACGCCAGAGGTTAGTTGATCGGGCGAGAGAGACGGAGCAAGACATTGAGCGTCGCTTAGCCCGCGCCGCGCAATACACCCTGCCTCAGACTCAGGAACTTTGTGTGATCGACAACAGTGGCAATATTGAACACAGCGTTCAGCAATTTTCGCTGTTGCGAGCAGAATTTGAGTCAGGAGAAACCGCATGAAATCAACAGACTTAAAATTGACTATGTTAGGGACAGGCAATAGTGCCATGATGCCGGTTTATGGTTGTGATTGCAGTGCCTGCCAACAGGCACAAAACCAGCCCCAATTTCGTCGCGAAAAGTCGTCAGCCTACATTGAGCACAATGGTCGCATTCTGCTGTTAGATGCCAATGCTCCGGATCTGATGCAGCGTTTTCCCGCTGGTAGCATTGATAGGATTTTGTTGACTCATTATCACATGGATCATGTCAGCGCCTTATTTGATTTGCGTTGGGGCAAAGCGCCGACATTGCCGGTTATTTCACCCGAGGATGAGCAGGGCTGTGATGATCTCTACAAATACCCCGGTATGTTGGATTTTTCTCAGCGAATTCGACCGTTTGAGTCTTTTGTGTGGCAGCAAGTGACCATTACCGCGCTGCCCTTAAATCACTCGCGCCCTTGCCTTGGTTACGCATTTGAGTGGCAGGGAGGTTGTATTGCTTATCTGACCGATACCAACGGGCTACCTGAGGAAACGGCGTCGTGGCTGAAAGAGCGAAAGGTCGATTGGATAGTGACCGATTGCAACTACCCACCTATTGAATGTGAGCAGACGCGGTTGAGTAAAAACCATAACGACATCATTCAAACCAAAGCGATTTTTGAGCAATGCCAGCCAAGCAATATAGGGCTGATGCATGTCAGTCATGATGTGATAATTTGGGCCAATCAGAATCCAGAACAGTTTACGCCAAATTTTCAAATTTTATCCGATGGACAGGAGATAACTCTATGACGGAGCCAACAACAGCCGCACTCAGCCCTGAACCTAGCGTGGCTGCCAGCAGTCAATTACATGGTGAGGCGTTGGGGCGCTGGACGGAAATCGGTGATCGCTGCATTCTAAACAATGTGGTCGTAGGGGATTACAGTTACATTCAAAATGACTGTAATCTGATGTATACCGAGATTGGCAAGTTCACGTCCATTGCGGCGCAAGTTAGGGTCAATCCGAGTAATCATCCTTGGTGGCGACCCACCTTACACCATTTTACTTATCGCCCTGGAAAGTTTGGTTTAGGCAGCCACTCGACCTCAAGTAACCCGACGTCAATTGACGATGAAGTGTTTAGTTGGCGCAAGGAAGACAAGGTGAAAATTGGTCATGATGTTTGGATTGGTCATGGTGCCATCGTGTTGCCGGGGGTGACGATTGGCAATGGTTCGATTGTCGGCGCGGGCAGTGTCGTAACGAAAGATGTGCCGCCGTACACCATTGTGGTGGGCAATCCAGCGCGTGTTTTACGACCAAGATTTGACGACCCGAGCTTTGGACCTCGTTTAGAGGCTCTAGCGTGGTGGGACTGGAGTGATGAGCAGATTACTCAAGCTCTGCCGCTGTTTCAAAATGATTGCGAAGAATTTTTAAAACATTTCGAAGCGCAAGTATCAGTATCCGTGGTGTAAGTGATGTTAATTGACGGTATGACTTTCTATCACTGCGTCTGAACAATGGCTATTGCTCACAGAGCCTGGCTATCGGGCTCTGTTTCTCTTTAGATGGTGTTTCTTTAGATGGGACAGGCATATTTTCATTATTTTTAGATAGGACAGGCATATCAAAAGCACTGGCATATCAAAAAGCACTCACAGAGCCCAACTGCCGGCTCTGTTTTATTATGGCGCTAATTATCCATAATAAATGGATTAAATAGTCCTTTATCTCTAGCTGGATTCCCCCTATCATGAGCTCCGTCAACCAAGACTGGTTGTGGGTAACTCCCTCTTTCTGTAATTATTTTTTGGAGATGCAGCTCGTGACTCATCAAATTATCAAAGATCTAAATAGCCGTTACACAGCAAAGAAATACGATGCAGCTAAACGTATTAGCGCAGAGGATATGGAAGTCATCAAAGAATCCATCCGTCTGTCCGCATCTTCAATTAACTCACAGCCGTGGAAGTTTATTGTTCTTGAGTCTGATGAAGCGAAACAGCGTTTCCATGATACTTTTGAAAACATGCACCAGTTCAACCAACCTCATGCGAAAGAAGCGTCACACACGATTTTGTTCGCTCACAACCCTAAGTACAACAAAGATGACTACCGTAAAGTGGTTGACGCTGAAGTTTCTTCAGGTCACTTACCGGCAGACATGTACGACACCATGCTAAATGGCGCGTTTGGGTTTGCTGAACTGAATACGGACGAGACAGGTTTCAACGGTAACTGGACCAAAGCTCAGACTTACATTGCACTTGGCAACACACTGCATGTTCTTGCGCGTCTTGGCATTGCGTCTACCCCAATGGAAGGCGTTGACCCTGAATTGATCGGTGACGTGTTTAAAGATGAGCTAGACGGCTATGTATGTGATTTTGCTCTAGCATTGGGTTATCACAAAGATGGCGAAGATTACAACTACGGCAAGCCAAAAGCACGTCTTGCTGTGGAAGATGTGATTACCACGCTTTAAGCAACAGGTTTGAATTTGAGAGGAGTCCCAAGGGGGCTCCTTTTTTGTCTTGTAAATCATCATCTTAGATAGGGCGGGCATATCAAAAGCAGGCATGTCAATATTATTATCTGTGTCTCAAATCAAGACAGGCATATTATTATTTGGGACAGTCATAACAAAAAGTAGCAACGCCGAACTTACCTTTCTTAGGCGTTAAGGCATGGTGTTTATGAGCAAGGTTGAAACGCTAACCTTCAAAAACGAGGGAAATTGAGGTAAATGCTAAAATGGTAGCCACGCGAAAGCGCAGCTTTCGTTGCTGATGCCAGTTAGATGATTTATCAATGACGTTACATTATCCAAACGAGTAGCCATACATCCGCTGCCGTTGCATCTTCGCTATTGCTGATGGAAAGCAGGCTTTGCTGCCGACTAAAATCGCCCGCTGTCTTTCTAGTTGAGTACACACCTTGAGCCACTCTTGCTGAGTCAGGTTTAGCCTTTCCAGAAGTGGCGGTAATTCGGCATTAATACTCGCTCTTCCTTGCCTAAATTCTCGTCCAGTCCAGTCGACCAGTTCAAGATAATCCATGAGTCTGAAAGGGATCCCAGCGAACGTTTCATGGGTTGAGTTTCCGATAAACGGGTGAAGGCAAGGTGCGGTGGGTTGCCTCCGATTCAAAGCCTTGAGGCGGTCTTGAACAGAAGTGTAGTCTGATGTTTCTGGCTTTTTAGCCGTGCCTGCTCGAACAGGATTTAAGTCGGTATAAGCCATGGCGGCAAGCAGCGCTTTTTCATCTAATAGCGCCTGACTTTTGTAGCGACTTTCCCAGAAGTGTCCAGTGCAGTCCTCCTCTCGGTTTGCCTTCATCGCAATGTCGAAGTTCAGCTCGCGCATGAACCAGCTAAGGCTGTATAAGCGCTCTCGCCACTGCTCCACGATTTCATTGGCTGCGTTTAACTCGGCAACACTTTTTATCTGATTTGAAAGCAAACGCTGTATTAGCACGGGTTTTGTATGAAGCTGACTCCACCGCTCTATCACATCAAAATCCGACAATGCTTCTGCCTGTTGTTGATTGATATGTACCACCACATGATAGTGATTACTCATCACTGCATAGGCACAGATGTCGATACAAAAAACTTGGCTTAGTTGTTTGATTCTGGACTGTATCCAGCCTCGCCGATGCTCATAACTTGTTTGTGATTGTTCATCATAACCGCACAGAAATGTACGGCGAACACAGCGGGAGACGCAATGATAGTAGGGTGTTACCTCTAAACACACTTGCTGACTTCTGGCTTGGGTCATGATGGGCTCCGGCGGTGGAATTTTCATCAATATAGCTCGCTACTTGATAGAAAACTGAATCACAACAGAATTTTACGAGTGACTTTGCGAAGTTTTATGAAACGACTGATTCATTTTCATAATAGTGCCTGTCCCTGCAACTTCCGCGCCTGCAACTTCCGCTGCAACTCTCCAACTCGCTCGTTATCTATAATGACAAACCAAACTGGGTAAATAACGTCTCTTTGACTTCGGATTCGGGTACTTGTTTTTCTTTCTGAATACCTGACTTTTCTGTGATCACAAGTCGGTTTCCAGAAAGTGTAACGCGCTTAGAACCGTTGTAGACAGTCGAGAGTAGAGCCTGTGTAAAGGGTGAATCCGGCGAAGTTTCAATGAATGTACTCACTTTTTTAAAGTCTGTTAGCGATTTAGAGGCAAGCCTGAAAGCATAGCGAAATTTCCAACCATCATTGTCCTCGAAACAAAGTACAAAATCGTCATCGGCATACTTTGATATCTTGTAGTTTGTTCCTTCACCGACAGTTACCGCACTGGATAAGATGGACATAGGCTGACCGAAATATTTGCCATTACCCACATCGACTAAGTACTCCACTTCATCCATTGTTACAATCAAAGCCATGTGGTCAAAATGTCCCTTAAACTGTGCTTTGGGAAACATTTCCGCTTCGATAATTCTTACGTCAAACCCGATTTCAGAGAGTGCCCAAAAAAATAAGCTGTTGTTTTCAAAACAAACACCGCCACGCTTACGCTCCACTATTTTTTCGTAAACTGCACTGGTTGAGAAATCGAGTGCTACCTTATTGATAATATCGATATTCTCAAAGGGCACAGAGCCAATAAAGGTTTCTTGAAGTTGAGATAGGCATTCATATGAAATTGAAACCTTTCCTTTGTAACCAATTCGTTCCAAAAATCTTTTAATGTTCATTCGATTCCTATTTTCTGGTTATCTAGTGGTCGATTAACTAGCTGATAGCTTTCGAGATTTTTTGTTGTATACGTTGCTTTGGGAGCTTCCCTTCTTCAGGGCTTGACGGCATTTTTTATGGCATGTGAGACAGGACTATGGCTTAAGGTTCAGGGTACCATCAATGTCTTTAGTGCAAAATAAGCCATTTTTGTAATGATGCCTGATGAGATGTTTCTGTCCTCGTTGCTTTTTAAACTCGATATCAAGTTGAACTAATTTCCTATACTTGCCGTAAAGTATGCCAAGTATGAATAGCGATTCTAGGAGTTTGGCTATGACTGAGCGAGTAGGTGTTTACTGGTTTAGCAACGATTTGCGCGTAGAAGACAACCAGTTATTGCTGAGCGCTTCGACGCAGGTGGACCATTTGGTTTGTGTTTTTACCATGCCGACGGTATCACCCTATTTAAAGCGATATTCTCAATCAGAGAGCTTTGGCGAGTATAAACTCACGTTCTTACATCAAGCCCTGCTCGATCTGACAAAGTCGTTAGCTCAGCGAGATCAGCAATTGTATTGCACTGCGTTATCTATTGCGGAAATATTGGACATTATCGAGTCAAAATATGGACTGCATGATCTTTTTGTCTCTGCATCAGCGGGCATTGATGAGAGGAAAACCCTGTCTTCTATTCAAGCCCAACACCCGTTATTGACGATTCATAGCGACTATGTGTCCAGTTTGTTCTATCCCAATCAGTTGCCGTTTGATTGTCAACAGTTGCCTGACAGCTTCTCTAAGTTCAGAAAGCGTGTCGAGACATTGCCTATTGATGAGCCGGCATTAGCCTGTCGGTTCCTTCCGCCGAGCTTGCCAGTTGAATTGAAACATATTGATATCGCTTCGCTGAATACCATCAATAGTGATGCGGATACAGTCCAGAATATCAATGGGTTTGTTGGTGGGGAACACACTGGTCAGGCGCATTGCCGTCAGTACTTTGCGGGTAGTTTTGCCAGTCATTATAAGCAGACGCGCAATGCGATTGATGGCGAGAATTATTCCACTCAATTCTCTCCTTGGTTGGCGCTCGGGTGCGTATCGCCAAAATGGATATTACGTGAACTCAAGCAGTATGAAACAGTGAATGGCGCCAACGATTCTACCTACTGGATATATTTTGAGTTGCTGTGGAGAGAGTATTTTTTTTGGTATGCGATGAAGTTCGGCCCTCAGCTATTTAGGTTTAAAGGTATTAAACCGAACCCCCCACACACCAGTCTCTATCCTCAACGCCTTAAAATGTGGCAGCTAGGTAATACACCTTATCCTTTAGTTAATGCTTTGATGCATCAATTGGTGGCGACGGGCTATATGTCGAACCGAGGAAGGCAAATTGTGGCGAGCTGCCTAGTTAATGAATTGCAATTGGATTGGCGTTACGGCGCGGCGTTCTTTGAGGTACACCTTATTGATTACGATGTCGGTTCTAACTGGGGGAATTGGCAATATATTGCTGGCGTAGGCGCCGATCCCCAGCCTTCGCGACACTTCGACCTCAACAAACAGACAGAACAGTTTGATCCGCAGCGTATGTTTATTAGCAAATGGCATGGTGACGCCACCACAATGTCACTCAATAGCGTCGATATCACGGATTGGCCAATAGACAGTATGGAAACAGAGAATGAGTATGGAAAAACATATTGAAACACTACGTTTTGTATTCGGCGATCAGTTAAATGCTCAACACTCTTGGTTTGAAACGGTCGATTCAAGCGTGATGTACATTGTGGCCGAGATGCATCAAGAAGTCACGTACACCACGCATCATATTCAAAAAGTGGCCGCCTTTTTCTTGGCTATGCGTCGCTTTGCTCAAGAGAGACAAAACGAAGGGCACAATGTGTTGTTATTAACGCTGGATGACACGGCTAATTTTACGGACTTTTCGGGCTTAGTGACTCACTTGGTTGATGAATATCAACCATTTAAAGTTGAATTCCAGCGACCTGATGAATATCGACTGTTCATGAAAGTTCTCGACCTAACGCTCGCTGATATTGAAATCGAACTAGTTGATAGTGAACATTTTTTTCTGGATTACCAGCAGATAGAAAAGTACTTCCCTCATGGAAAACACGTCAAAATGGAGTTTTTCTATCGTCATATGCGAAGGCAGACAGGGTTTCTTATGCAACAAGACCAACCTCAAGGAGGACGTTGGAACTATGATGCCAATAATAGAAACAAGCTGACCAAGTCTGCCATCGCTAAAATTCCAATGGCTCTGCTGTTCTCCCATGACATTACAGATATTAAGCAGCGACTCGACACTCACGGCGTACAGACCATTGGAGAGGCTGAGGGGGACTTGATTTGGCCCACAAGTCGCGAAGAGGGCATGTTGCTACTGGCGCACTTTTGTGAGCAGTGTTTACCCAACTTTGGTCGTTATCAGGATGCAATGACTGAAAATAGTTTAGACAGTTGGACCCTCTATCATAGTCGACTCTCGTTTTCGCTTAATTGTAAGCTAATTCAGCCCATAGAAGTGATTGAAGCCGCCATCGCGGCCTATCAAGAAAACCCAGCAATCGACTTGTCTCAGATAGAGGGCTTTGTGCGGCAGATTTTGGGGTGGAGAGAGTATATTCGAGGAATGTATTGGGCAAACATGCCCGAGTACAAGACGTTAAATGCTTTGGTGGCTGAACGGAATTTACCTGAGTTTTTTTGGACCGGTGACACCAAGATGTCGTGTATGAAAGCGGCGATTGGGCAGTCTTTAAAATATGCTTATGCCCACCATATTCAAAGGTTGATGGTGACAGGGAATTTCTGTTTGTTGGCAGGTATTGCGCCCGATGAAGTGGATGCTTGGTATCTGGGGATTTATATAGACGCCATAGAATGGGTAGAGATGCCTAATACTCGAGGTATGGCGTTGTTCTCTGATGGTGGAATGGTTGCGACTAAACCTTATGCGGCAAGCGGCGCTTATATCAACAAAATGAGTGATCACTGTAAGGGGTGTCATTACGACGTGAAGCAGAAAGTCGGTTGTGATGCCTGTCCCTTCAACAGTCTGTATTGGAATTTTATGGTTAAACATCGACAGAGAATTGGCGTCAACCCAAGGGTTGGCATGATTTACCGCTACTGGGATGGGCTAGAGGACAGTCAGCAATCGGAGATCCTTGCTCAAGCCCAAAGCGTGTTATCCAATATTGAGGCGTTGTAATGAATATATTGATTCTAGGTGCTTCAGGGGCGATAGGGTTTGCATTGCTGCAACAGACATTCAAGCAATTTCCGGATGCCAAGATATGGGGCACTTACCATAGAAGCCAGCCAGAATCTGCAACATTAGATCCTGAATCGAGGGTAACGTGGGTGAAACTGGATTTGACGGATGAGCGACAGATTGAACGACTTTCTAGCAATATCGAAAATTTGGATTGGTTAATTAATTGTGTGGGCATATTACATAACGAACAAGTAAAGCCTGAAAAGAGCATCGGTAGTTTTGACGGCGATTTCTTTATGCAAAATATTCAGATTAATACACTGCCAACCTTGTTACTCGCTAAGCACTTCACACCCGCACTGAAAAAAAGCACCCATCCACGTTTTGCTGTGATTTCGGCTCGGGTTGGCAGCATTGAGGATAATCGTCTTGGGGGTTGGTATAGCTATCGATCTTCCAAAGCGGCGTTAAATATGGCGCTCAAGACTCTGTCGATAGAGTGGGGCAGAACGGTTCAGTCAGGTGTGGTTTTAGCGCTTCATCCGGGGACGACAGATAGTGAACTCTCTAAACCATTCCAAGCTAATGTTCCTCAAGGTAAGTTGTTTCGACCCGAGAAAGTGGCGTGCGACATCATCCATATTTTGCAGTGTCATCGGCCAGAAGCCAGTGGACAGTTTATCGCCTACGATGGGACGATTGTCCCGTGGTAGAGGTTTTATTTAGGGTTGATTTTTTAGTGGCTCGGCATCGCTGGGAACAGTAAATGACCTCTTCCCAGCAGCGTTGCCATTTTTTGCGCCACACGAAATTTCGTAAGCAAACCGGGCAGAGTTTGCAAGGCAGATGTGCTTTGCGGTGCATGTCTATCCATATGTAAAAATACTACCTTGTGGATACGTCAAACCTAGCGGATTTGATCACCCTAGCTAGAATCTTCTAGGCTCTAGGCTCTAGGCTCTAGGCTCTAGGCTCTAGGCTACTTTTACGGGTCATATCAACCTACACCCTAGAACCTAAGACCTAGCACCTAAAACCCAAAACCTAACAAATATTTGATACGACATGCGAATGTTGGTTACGGCTTCAGACTTAGAATATCATCAATATCTTTCGCGCTATGACGTTCAATGACTTTTTCCCACTCTTCACCAAAGGGTCTGTTGACAATGCGCCCTCTTGCAACGGCTGTCCTCTCATCAATCATTTTGGCCCAACGTACTACATGGTGATAAGACTCGACCTGTAGAAACTCAGCGGCGTCATAAAGTCGTCCTAAAACTAAGTTGCCATACCAAGGCCAAATCGCCATATCCGCGATGGTGTACTCTTCGCCAGCGACAAACGTGTTATTAGCGAGTTGCTTATCGAGTACATCCAGCTGTCTCTTCGCTTCCATCGCAAATCGGTTTATTGGGTACTCTTGTTTGACATCAGCATACGCGTAGAAGTGTCCGAAGCCACCCCCTAGAAATGGCGCAGAACCTTGTGCCCAAAAAAGCCAATTAAAGGTGCTGGTGCGCTCCGGACCATTGGTGGGAAGAAACTGGTCAAATTTCTCAGCAAGGTAGACCAAAATGGACGCCGATTCGAACACGTTGACCACCTCTTTAGTGGACGTATCGACTAGAGCAGGGATCTTTGAATTCGGGTTGACGTTAACGAAACCACTAGAGAACTGATCTCCCTCACCAATCTTAATTAGATGAGCATCATATTCCGCTTCACTGATACCCAAGGCTAATAACTCTTCCAACATGATGGTGACTTTTTGCCCGTTGGGTGTGCCTAAGGAGTAGAGCTGCAGAGGGTGTTCACCAACGGGAAGAGTTTGTTCATGTCTCGCGCCAGCCTCAGGGCGATTGATGTTGGCCCACTTGTTGCCGCCTTGCGTGTCGTTTTTCCAAACTTGTGGTGGTGTGTATTCGTTGCTCATGATCTCTCCTTAAATTACAACCAGAGTGTAATGTTGTTTAGAAACTTTATACCCAACCGTAACTAAGCTCAAGATTCAGTTAGTTATGAGATATAAGAACCTAAAGCGAATAGCAGGGGGAAGGAAATTGAACAAGATGGTTTGGACGTGATATTGCACTATGAAAATAACTGCCCACAGTTGGGGTGGTGGGCAGTTATTGCAGGTTTAAGCCGAGATAGGCTCTGAAGGTGTAGCAGGCTTGACGGGTTTATCTTGCGAGTGGAACATTTCAGAACTGACTAGAACAATACCTTCTTCAGTGACGGTATATTTGTGCTTGTCTTGCTCAAGGTCGAAACCGATCTCAACACCGTCAGGGATGGTGCAATTTTCACCGACGATGACTTTATTGAGTTTGCAGTTTTGACCCACTTTAGCCCCAGGGAGCAAGATGCAGTCGGTTACTTCGCTGAAATCTTCAATGCGAACATCATAGGAAATTAAGCTATGTGTCACTTGAGCGCCGGAAATGATAGCGCCTGCACCGACAACGGAATCAACCGCGAAACCTCTTCGGTTTGGATCGTTGAAGAGGAACTTCGCTCCTGGGCGTTGTACCTGGTTGGTCATGATTGGCCAGTTGGTATCATAGATATCGAGCTCAGGCGTGGGTGCTAGCAAATCCATTGTTGCAGCATAATATTCGTCGACATGACCCACATCGCGCCAATAGCCATTTTGACCAGGGTGCCCGCGCTCGGTAAACACGTAGCCTTTAATCTTGCAGCGTCCAATCAAACTCGGAATGATGTTGTGACCAAAATCGTGCTTATAGTCTGGGCTATGCAGTGCGTTTTTTAGTTCCTCATCTAAAACATCAAGATTAAAGATGTAAATACCCATTGAAATGAGCGCTTTAGATGAGTCGTTTGGCATAGGTGTTGGATTAGCGGGTTTTTCTACGAAGTTAATGATATCGCCTTCGTCGTTAAGACCCATGACACCAAATTCAGACGCCTGTTCGATAGGTTTTTGGATACAAGCGACGGTGACATCAGCACCGCTCTCAACATGAAAGTTGATCATTCGAGAGTAATCCATCTTGTAAATATGATCGCCACCCAAGATAAGAATTCGCTCGGTATGCGCTCTGCGCTTAATGATATCTAAGTTTTGATAGATAGCATCCGCAGTACCGCGATACCAGTTTTCATCGATTCGCTGTTGAGCGGGAATAATATGTACACCTTCTCCTAAAGCAGAGTAGGTTGATTGCCAGCCTGACTGGATATGTTGGATAAGATCTTGTGCCATGTACTGGGTTAGAACGCCAACATTGCGAATACCGGAGTTAATGCAATTGGATAGAGCAAAGTCAATAATTTTGAATTTACCACCAAATGAAACCGCGGGTTTGGCAATGTTTGAAGTTAGCTCTTTGAGCCGAGTTCCCTTTCCTCCTGCAAGGATCATTGCAGTGGTATTACGGAGTCGGGCGTTGCTCGAAATGTGTGAATATTGGTTTTCCTTTGGCATTGTATAACTACTCCTTCTATTACAAGCACAAAAGACGTGAAGAGCTGCGTTAAACCGGTATAAATATGAAAGTTAAACCAGCTAGATTGTTAGCCACACGCAATTACGTCAATAATCTTTCTCAGCTATTAGTACAGCTGCTAGTTATGCAATTCATCCCATAAAATGTAACAAAGGATAAATCCACTATGGCGTCAGTAAGTTAACAAATTGATAAGGTGTAACTTACTGTAAAACATCGTCATGAAATTCGTCAGTACAGCTTACCTAGTTCAGGTAGTACAAAAACCTAACGCTATACGCACGTTGTTACATAACCATTACAGGTGGGGGGATGTCCAGACAAGTTTTAGGGATTTATTGGTGGTAAGACCACGAAGTAAGGGAGCTTTTCGGCTTTCAGCGCTAGAGAACCGTATAATATCTTGAGTTATGGGGATAAATACATAAACTTGCAATGTTTAAGTGTGAAAGCACGACGGTCCCAAAGCAACGTAGATTAGGTGAGTAATTAGGGATGCCAAATAAAGATTATTATGGTGTGTTAGGCGTTTCGAAACAGGCGTCTGAAACAGAAATTAAAAAAGCGTACAAGAAATTGGCAATGAAATTTCATCCCGACAAGAATCCGGGGAGTGAGATAGCTGAAGCGCGTTTTAAAGAAATTAAGCAAGCCTACGAGATACTCTCAAACAAAGAAAAGCGCCGCCAGTATGATCAATTTGGGCACTCGGCATTTGAGTCCGGCGGTCAGGGCGGTTATCAAGGTGGTCACCAAAGCGGTTTTGATGACATATTTGGTAGTGCTTTTCGTCAGCGTGGGCAGGGTTTTGGTGGTTCTGGCTTTGGTGGATCGAGCTCGGGTGGTTTTGAAGATATTTTTTCTCAGGCTAGAAGTCGTCAAGCAAGACCTGAGAAAGGCGCCAATAAGGAGTTTACCCTTACTGTGGATTTGATCGAAGCGATTAAAGGCACAGAGAAAGAAGTAGAACTCCCAATTGCTGGGGCAACCAAGAGAATCAACGTTAAAATTCCAGCGGGCATCCGTGATGGTGAGAAAATTCGCTACGCAGGTAAGGGTGAACCTGGAACTCATGGTGGTCCCGCAGGTGATTTGTTGCTTATTGTGGCGACTCGACCACACCCCTATATTGAACGCGAAAATGACGATCTTATTGTCACAACGCCCATCGATATGGTGAAGGCTGCATTGGGCGGCGAGGTGGAGGTTGACGCCTTTGATAGTCGCTTTAAGCTAAAAATACCGGAAGGCACTCAAACGGGTCGTAAGTTTAAGATAACCGGCAAAGGGGTGACGAACCGAAAAGGCAACGCTGGCGATCTTTTAGTCAAAATTCAGGTGCAAGTACCGACGAATTTAAATGACCACCAAAAAGAGTTGCTACGTCAGCTTAGTGCCAGTTTAGCGTCCTAATTAAAGTGCTTAAATTGACCCGCGGTTAAAGCGGGTCACTCTTCAATCTCAGCAATATTGAGAGTGACGACACCAACTTCAATCGGACGCGGTCATGTTGCACTAGTCTAAATGATAGGAAAAATGGTGGCTGACAATATTGAAATCTTCTCGTAGATAGAACTTGTGTGCCGCAAAACGTTGTACGCCAGAATCTAAATGAACTTGGTCACAGTTCAGTTGTTTGGCATAACTTTTGAGCCAATCGAGAAGAAACTTCCCCACACCTTGTGAGCGAAAGTGGTGGTTGGTGACGAGTTCGTCGATGTATAAGTATTTCCCCCACGCCAGTTTTTCCCCCGTGTTAAACCCCGCAACCGCTAAGATCCCTTGTGCAGAAGTGACATAAACTATCTGGTAACCGGACGCTTTCTGTCTTTCAATTTGCTCTGCGAGTACGCTAACATCATAGTTGCTACGCAGTTGGCGCAGGACTTCTAAAACGGCTGGGTATTCGTTATTAAGCTGTAAAAATTTAACTTCCATATTTTCCTATTGATTCATAGTGACTAATACATAGCTCCTAATACATAGCTACTGACGCATCGTAACGGATACTTAGCAACTGATCATAGCAACTGACACATAACGACCTATCAATGATCTGCTACCAACCCCAATTAATTTGGTTTTTTGTCACGTTTAGTTACTCTTGGTTGCGACAAGCTTGCATTAAAAAAACATGCCATACTATCAATGAATTATTATGGGTATATGTCATTGTGATGACGAACTAGAACTTCAAACCACAGTCACTTGAACAGCCATAACATCGACAAGCGAAAAGCAAGAAATGAAAAACAAGAAATGAAAAACAAAGGTGAACTATGAACTGGCGAATCATAATAATTTTAACGTTGCTGTCTTTAGCGGGTTGCAGTCGACCAAATACAGAGGAACCTGTGGAGGTAGGAGGCACTCAGCAGCAACATATTATCGTGGTACATGGACTCGCCAGAAGTGCTTGGTCGATGAAAACGATGGCGTCCATTTTTAAGGAGCAGCACTATCAAGTCTGTGTGGTTGACTATCCCACTATCCGCCAAACACTGCAGCATACCTTGGACAGCAGCGCCAATGAACTAACACGCTGTATTAATGACTGGTATCCCGATTACCCTGAGGAAGAGCAACAAGGCAAAATTCATTTTGTTGGTCACTCATTGGGTGGTTTAGTGATTAGAGATTATTTGGACAAACACACCGATTTTGTTGACTCGGAGTTAATGGGCAGGGTGGTGTTACTGGGTACACCAAACCACGGCAGTGACGTGGCTGATTTCTTCTCCGGATCTTGGCTGATTTCTTTGGTTGGAGGCACCGCGGAATCGTTGACGACAGATGACGCGAGTTTTCCTAATTCTTTGCCTGAGCCAAACTATGCGTTTGGTGTTATCGCTGGTACTCGAACCTATCCAGCATTGAGTGGGATGTTTGAAGCCACGAATGATGGGTTGGTTTCTGTATCATCAGCACAACTGCAAGGAATGACAGATTTTATCGAGGTCAATGTAAAGCACGATAGACTTAGAAGAGATCCCCATGTAGCAGGATTGATACTGAACTATTTCAGGACAGGCACTTTTACGCCTGATCGATTCAGCGAACAGAAGACACAATAAACACTAAATAGCCCGTCAGATGACGAGCTATTTAGTGTTGGCTTGAACTGTTTTGGTTTGCAATTTTAGAGTGAGCGCTTTTTTGAACAGAGCTTTTTCAATCAGTGCTTTTTCAATCAGAGCTATTTTGATAAAAGTTTTTTGATAAGAGCTAAGGGCGCTGGTTCGCCTGTAAGCGCGCTTCAATATCGCGAATAACTTCAGGTAGTTCGGCGATGGTGTCGATCAAATAATGCGGTTTCGCCTTGCCGAGTTTAACTCTGGCACGTTCTCTTGCTTGCTCCAGCGTGTCGGCATCGGCATTAAGATATTCATCGTAGGTCAAACCGGCTTCATTGCCTGACAGCAGTAACCCGACGGTCCACATACCGGCATTATGCCCTTCCTCGATGCCGGGCGCTGCATCATCGACTTTAACGCAGTGAGCCACACTGCCAATGCCTAATTCAATCACATTTTTAAGCGCCATAAATGGAGCCGGTCGCCCACCTTGTGGCAAGTCATCGGTGGCAACGATACAGTCTGGCTTATATCCATAGTCTGCCGCGACAGGAGAAAGTACATCCATCACCTCTCTTGGATAGCCAGAACATGAGCCAATTTTTATCCCTTGCGCTTTAAGGCTTTCCACTACGTCGACCGCATTTAAAATTGGTTGTGCATGGTCAGCTACTTTGGCTTTTTGCAGTGGCATAAACGCCGCGTAGATTCGGTCGATGTCGTCATGACTCATCTCTTGACCAAATTGTGCTATCCAACGTGCTTTTACTGATGGAAGTTGACCCACTGCTTTAATGTGGTCCCATTTTCCGATGCCCATCGGCTCACGCGCTTCATCCAAAGTGATCTCAAAATCGAATCCTTGCTTAAATGCCTCGACAAAGATGCTGGTGGGTGCAAAGGAACCAAAATCAACAATCGTACCTGCCCAGTCGAAAATAACCCCTTCAATGGGTGAGTTGTTTTTGTGTTTGTTCGTTGTGTGATCATTCATAATTAAATTCCTTATTTACCGTCGCAATAGCGTGTTCAAACATATCAAGGGCTTGGTTAAGTTGCTGGCGTGAGATAATCAGCGGTGGACTCAGTTGGATGACATTACCTTGTGAGACTTTGAAACTGAGTCCTTGGTTTAAGCAGTGGTAGAGAACCTGTTCGGCTTCATCGTAAGCACGTTGCTTGGTGACTCTATCGGTGACCAGTTCGACTCCCCAAAGTAAGCCCATCCCACGAACATCACCGATAACGGAATAGCGGCGTTTCATCTGTTCTAAGCGTTGCTTTACCAACAGAGCGTGTCGTTGAACCTTATCTAACAGTTTTTCTTGTTCAATGGTTTCAATCGTGGCGAGTGCAGCAGCGCAGCCTAGCGGGCTTTTTTCATGGGTGTAGTGACCTAATGAAAGCTCCGCCGCTTGATTGTATTGGTCCTTGGTGACCATCGCGGCAAGAGGAACCAACCCACCTCCAAGTCCTTTACCAATGCACAGAATGTCGGGTTCGATGTCGAAGGCTTGGTAGGTAAACCACTCTCCGCAACGCCCCATTCCGTTAGGAATATCGTCGATAATCAACATAACGTTGTGTTTATCGCAGATCTCTCGGATGCGTTTCCAATAGGCTTTACTCGGGATCTGCACGTCAGTATTGCGAATACCTTCGGCGATAAATGCCCCAATGCCGCCTTCTTTCTCAATCACATATTCAAGATAATCAGCATAATGAAGATCGCTGCCTTCTGGATGCGGGAAAGCGCCGCGATAAGCTATCGCAGGAGGGATACGTTCAACACCTGCCATCAGAGGTCCCATACCTTCACGAAAACACGCTTCACCACCTACGGAAATGGCATCGAGTGAGGCACCATGAAATGAATCCCACAGAGAAACCACTTTGGCGTTACCGGTGATAAAGCGCGCCAGTTTTAATGCCATACCGACGACGGATGTACCACCGGGCGCAAACAACACCCGATTGAGTTCGCCCCCACAAATCTCAGTCAGCTTCTCGGCACAACTAATGGCGGTATCATTAGTGAAACGACGAGGAGAGAAAGGCAGTGCCTGCATCTGCTCCGTTACACGTTGAATGACGTTGGGATGCCCATAGCCGAGTTGATGGACGTTGTTACCGTGAAAGTCCATATAACGCTTGCCACGAGTATCCTCGATATAGATGCCATCAGCGGCTTGTAATGAATCAAGGCACGGAGTCGACATGGATTGATGTAAGAATACATCGCTATCCCGTTTAAGTAAGGCTTGGGTGGCCTCGTCTTGGATGCTCTGCGTCCATTCGGCTCGTGCGGGTGTATTGTTGACATCCCCTTCACTGCGCAGGTGGTTGGCTTGGTTGTGTGCAACGACCATTATTTTTGCTCCCAATACATCATTTTTGCTCCCAATACATCGCGTTCTGCACAGCGACAATTAAGCGTTCAATGTCCGAAGGATGAACATCGCCAATGTTTCCGATGCGGAAACAATCGGCATGTGACACCTTGCCGGGATAGATCACAAAGCCCTGCTGTTTGAGTAATTCATAAAACGTTTTGAACTCGAATTCATCCTGTTGCGGAGCATAAAAAGAGGTAATGATGGGCGAGTGCAATTCTGTGGGTAACAGTGGTTCAAACCCGAGTGATATCATGCCATCTACCAGCGTCTGCTGATTGCGGTTGTAACGTTGATGCCTGCGGCTTATACCGCCTTCTTGCTCAAGTTCGATAAGCGCTTGATAGAAAGCTCGCACAGTGTGTGTCGGGGAGGTAAAGCGCCATTTACCGTGGTTGGTGTGCATGCAGTGCCATTGGTCGTAAAGATCTAAGCTCAGTGAGCGCGCTTGACCTTGGCATTTTTCAAGTTCGGTTTGTTTAGCGATGACAAAACCAAATCCGGGTACGCCTTGTATACACTTGTTGGCAGAGCTGATCATAAAGTCGATCTGCAAATCCCCAATATCCATTGGGATCCCACCGAAACTAGACATGGCATCTAAAATGACAACTTTGCCGTATTGCTTGGCGAGGGTGGCAACTTTCTCAATCGGATTGAGCATCCCTGTGGTGGTTTCACAGTGTACGATAGCGACATGGCTAATCGCTTGGTCTGTTTTCAAAATGTCTTCAAGCTGTTGAAGATCCGGCTGTTGCACTTCTCCCGGAGCAATTCGGAGGTTGGCGATGTTCAGGCAATCGGCAATCTGTGCCATGCGAGCGCCATAGGCACCATTGTCCACCACCAGCAATTTGTCATGCTTACCCAAAGCACTGCCAATGGTCGCTTCGACAGAGGCGGTGCCGCTGCCTTGCATCAAGACACTGGTGTAGCCGTCATGGTTTGTTGCGAGCTTGGTGAGCTTATGGCGAATCACTTCGACAATATCTTTATTGTATTCATCATCCCAAGTACACCAGTCTTTTAACATGGCTTCGCGCACACTTTCAGTCGTGGAAAGTGGCCCAGGGGTTAAGAGCAAATATTCGTTTTTCATCTTGCTTATCCATTTTGGACTATACCAGTTTGGTTGTTATTGACTTTAGCAAGCGTTTTGGTTGAAATCAAACCCATCCATTTAGATTTAATAAAAGTTTAATCCAAGCAAATCGACGTAATTCAACCGATAAATACCGCCATTTTTGTGTCATTTAATGGTAATGTTGGCTTAATAAAGTGAGTTTTAACTCTGGTTCATACCAAGTTGATTTTGGCGATAAAATGTAGACATTGAAATTCGATGGATACTCTTGCAATCATTGTCCGGAGCTTTAACAACGACCGCTAAATTAGGCGCTGCGGGACAGGTAGGCTAGGCGTCAGTGGTCAGTGCAAGAAAATCAGTGCCAAAGCAATGGCGCAAGAGCATTGGCGCCAGAGCATCAGCGTAAAAGCAATAGAAAGGAAAAACAGTGCAATACGTAAAAATAAAAGAGGCATTAGTTGAGCAGATCGAAGCGGGTATGTTGGCTCCAGCGCAGAAACTACCCGCAGAACGAAAACTGGCAGAGAGTTTCGATACCACTCGAGTGACGCTGCGCGAAGCGCTTTCGTCCCTTGAGGCAGAAGGGCGTATTTACCGAGAGGATCGAAGAGGGTGGTTTATTGCGCCGATGCCTTTACGGTATGACCCAACGCAAACGTTGAATTTTTCCAGTATGGCTAAGCGTCAAAATCGGGTGCCTCGTACCGAGTTATTGGAAGCGAAAGCGATGATGGCGACCAAAAAAGCCGCAGAGTTATTAGAACTGCCACCGTTTAGTGATGTGTTTAGGATCGAAAGGGTACGTTATCTTGAGCAGCGTCCAGTCATGTTTGTGACTAACTTTATTCGACCCGAGGCTTTTCCTAACTTACTGGAACAAGATCTTGAAAGTGCCTCTTTGACTGATATTTACCGTGAAAGCTATAACACCACATACAGTCGCGTTCGGTATCGGATTACCATTACCTCTTTGACTGGTGATATTGCCCAAGCACTGCGTGCGACACAAGGAGCATCAGCAATTAAGGTGGAACGGGTCAACTACAACCAACATGGTGAATTGGTGGATTGTGATATTGAATATTGGCGACATGATGCGATTAGCATCGAATCAGTCGCCCAAATAAACGGAGGCGGGGAACAGAGTTAAAGCTGTTCCTCAATAGGTAGAATCCCACTGAACCAGGCACCAAATCGACGCCAAATACTGGCGTCAGGTTCTGATGTGAACACTTGGTCGTTTTCATGATCGATCCAGACCAATTCATCATCCACTATTTTTAATTGGTAGGCGCCAATGGGTAGTCCTTGCTTGAGCTGTTGATAGCCCTGTTCTGCGTACTGGGGGTGTTTAATTAACACACCCATTTCAGTATTAAGAAGTGCCGATCTCGGATCCCAGTTCATCGAACCGACAAACAGTTTTGTTTGGTCAATAATCATCGCTTTGGCATGTAGGCTAGAGCGACTGCTTCCTGTCCAACTCCAGTTTTTATCAATATAGGCTTTTGATTTGACCTCCCAAAGCTGAATACCCCCTCGGATTAAGCGTTCACGATATTTTGCATACCAACCATGCACCGCAAACACATCATTTGAGGCCAGTGAGTTAGTGACAATGATGATCTCTCTTCCCTCTTTAGCGGCATTCACCAACATTTCGGTTCCTGCGTCTGTTGGAACAAAATAAGGAGAAATAAGCACAAAGGAGTGGTTGCTTTGTTTGAGCACTTCCGAGAGGCTATCAATCAAGGTGCTATGTTTGCTCTCTGGTTTGTTGGGTAAGTCGTAGAACAGTTCCCCTTGTCCCCACAGTAGAGCAACCTCCCCTTTTATCATCTGGTCATAAAATGGCAGTTTGGCAAAGCTATACTGTCCGCTGGAAAACTTTTGCAGCAAATTTCGTTGTGATACTTGGGTTATTACCACTTGATCTAGGTTGGCGTCACTGGGCTCTGCTAGCCACTCGACGGGGATGCTGTACTCGCTATTCCAATACAGATCGAATTGTTGATTGACTTCATCGGTGGCTTTGCCAACCATCATTACATCAAGGTCTGAAAATTCGACCGCAGACTCGACTGAGTAGTACTCGTTACCCACATTGCGTCCTCCAACGATGGAAACATAGCTGTCTACCGTGAGAGATTTATTGTGCATGCGATGATTGAGACGATTAAAGTCGTTTACCATTGCCAGTCCACGAGCGGTTCGGTATTGATGCGGGTTAAACAGCCGCACTTCAATGTTAGGATGTTGACTAATCAGTATCAGATCTTGGTCGCGACGTTTTTGCATATCGTCGAGCAAAATTCGCACACGAACACCTCGTTGAGCCGCCTCGTAAAGTCGCCATGTAAGCACACCACCGGATTCATCGTTGCGAAAAATGTAATATTGAACGTCGATGGATTGCTCGGCAGTTTCGATGATCGCGAGGCGAGCTAATAGCGCATCATGTCCCTTATCGAGAGGGTAAAACCCGGTGTCAGCGTCTAATGCCGTTTGGTCTACTTGTGGAGCGAAGTAGCGGACTATTTTGCTATCATCCTGAACGGACATATGGTAAGAAGCCACTTTTTCATACCGATCTGGATCGATACTCGAAGAGGCACATCCAGTGATAAATAAGCAGTGGACAACAAAGATACAGGTGTAAAGAAAACGTTGAGACATAAGCGTAGTAGTAATGAACGATGTATCAAGCTTAGACTAAGGCAGATTGTGATTCTATTTAATTTGCTAAAAACAGCTATTTTTCGGTTACTTAGCGCTATCTATACCCAAGTTACCTCTGAACTCTTCATCTTGAGGTTGCTTGGGTATAGTCTTTAGGCTCTCTTTGTTTATTACTTTTTGCTTGTTTTTTTGTTTGTCTGTTTTGTTGATAAGGACGACTCGATGATTCACCGACCTTTAAACCCAGCGACCTTATTGGGTATTGCGGCTATTTTACTTTGGAGTTGCTTGATTGCGTTGACTCGTAACATTGCTGAGTTATTTGGACCAATAGGTGGCGCGGCGATGCTCTACAGCGTCAGTGCCATTGCATTGGTGATGGTGATGGGTTTACCCAACTGGGAACAGTTTAGTACTAAGTACTTACTGATTGGTGGGGCACTGTTTGTCTGTTATGAAATCTTTTTATCCCTTGCTCTCGGGATGGCAAACGATCGCCATCAAGCGATGGAGATGGCGGTAATCAATTACCTTTGGCCTGCTTTAACGGTGCTGTTAACCGTAATGACCAGTCGACAAAAAGTGAGTTTGTGGGTCTATCCAAGTGTGCTTTTAGCGTTTATTGGGGTTTGCTGGTGCATATCCGGTGACCAAGCGTTATCCGTTTCGGTGCTCAAGCAAAATATTGCGACGAACCCCGCTACCTATTTGATGGCGTTCAGTGCGGCCTTTATCTGGGCGTTTTACTGTCACGCGACCGCCAATCTTAGCGAGGGGAAAAACGCCATCGTACTGTTTTTTATCGCTACGGCGATCACCCTCTGGATTCAGTACTTTCTTAGCAATGAGTCGGGAATGACGTTTTCCTTGTCATCAGTGTCAATGTTGTTGTTGGCGGGTGTGGTGATGGGGGCGGGTTACGCCTGTTGGAACTACGCGATTTTGAAAGGAGACATGGTGCTATTGGCGACTTTTTCTTACTTTACGCCCGTGATATCAACCCTGTTCTCATCGCTGTTTCTTGCGGTCGCATTGACCGATTCCTTTTGGAAAGGGGTGGCAATGGTGACAGTAGGCTCACTTATTTGTTATTGGGCGACAAGAAAAAGCCCCGATAAACGTCAAGCTATCGAGGCATCAATCAATGATTGAGGGTTATCTCAGAACAAAAGGTCGCTCAACGTCCATCAGCACTGCGCTTTGAATAGTCGGCGTATCGGTGAGCAATGAGCGGTGCGCTTGGCGAAGCATGTCCGCCGGCACTTTGATGAAATACACGGACATTAAGATCATCATCATAGGGTCGGCATAATGGCTGAAAGAGGCAAACGGTGACAGTTCAACGGCATAAGTAGCAATAAAACCGATGGTCACTGCCACGCTAAGCAGCGTATCCATTTTCCACTGTTTCGATTCTGCATCAACCAGCACCGAGTTCATCACGTCGGCACGTTGGGCAATATACCACCAAGCGTAACCACAACCGACGACGTTAACGAGACCAAATAGTGTTGCTACCGAGGTATTGACGGGTCGACCGCCAGTAAACATCGCTTCGATCGCGGAATAAAGTGATGCGATAACCAGCATTAAAATGACACTGGCTTTAACAATCACCACGACCGATTCCACCTTGTGGCGAGCGAACTCACTAAGTTTAGACTTCGGTTGCTTCAACTGACCCGCTACAGTCAGTGACAATAAAGTTAACAGCAGGCTAATGAGAGAGTAGACGCCATCAAACGCAATCACTAATGAGCCCATTAGTATTCCAACGACTAAGCCACCAACCGCGAATGCGGTCGCAATAAGGGCTGAGAAGGTAAGAATACGCGTCTCTTGATGTTGGAATTGCAGTTTCATGGAAAAATCCTTGGTTAAAGTATGCCTCTATTCTTGTAAGACTGAGGCGAGTTTTCAAACTGCAAATTGCTTTGGATTAACGAGCGCTGGTTATGGATTGGCGAATTTATTATAAAATCAACAAGATAAATTGATATTTTACTGTCAAAATAAATGACAGTCACTGTGATGAGTATTGTTGTTGTGACGGTTTTCTGGGTAATGATCGGCGAGAGAGGGCTGAAATCAACGCCGATCAAAATGTAAACAAAAAGTCTGCGATTTGGTCGGCTAGCCAACTCATCGCCGGATGCTCAGACATGCCCGCAGAGGTGTACATACAGTAATCAGCTTGTGTTAATCCATAGGTATGTTTGATGACAGAGAGTTGTTGTTCACGTAAATATTGACGAATCAATGGCTCAGGCAATACGCCCCATAAACCTTCCGACAGAATTGTTTTTAGCATGTACTCAAAGCTGGAGAAGCCAATGTACTGGAGGGAGAACGGCTGAAGTTCTGGATTGTCTTTTTCATTGAGATAAGCCAGCGAAACCTGCATCGCGTCACGTAGCACTTCATCAGAAACCCGTGGCAGTTTTGACAGCCTATGATCCGCTCGGCAAACTGACATCATGCGAATTTTACCCAGAGGTTGATAGATCAGCCTTGGATCATCAACGGCTTCATAATCCACGCCAAAGGCAAAGTCCACCTGACTGGTTTCAACTAAATTGGCTAAATCACCCGACGACGCTAACACTACGTTAAATGAAATGGCTGCATAATGTTGGTTCAAGGCAATGGTTAGATCTTGCCAAAGTTTGTCGGGCAAAGAATCGTCGTGGGCAATCCACACTTCAGTTTCATACTCACCCGAAACTTGTGCGCAGGTCTGCTTAATTCTGGAAGCGGTGACCAGCAAGTTTTCGCAGTCCTTATAGATCGCTTTGCCTGTCTCCGACAAGGTGACATTGTTCTTGCTACGCACAAATAGTGAGGTATCGAGTTCTTTCTCAAGTGCTTTGATTGCCATACTTAACTTAGTGCGGTTGCAGTCAAGCACTCGTGCCGCCTCCGATACCGATCCAGTATCAGCAACAGTACAGAAAGCTTCGATTTGAGAGAGGTTCATGTTGGGCTCTGTATTATGAAAATGATCAATACCTTTGGAGTGATGGGAAATCATAGCGGTTTAAGCTAAAGAAAACATCATCCGTTTACCTGCAATCATTCACTTACTTGCGCGCAGTGACTTACATGCGGTCAGTGACTTACTTGCGAGCGTTAGCCCACTTGTGAATGATAATCGCTACCTAGTGCGCTGCATACGAAATTAGCACAATATTGCCAGATGAGGACTAAAAAGTTGAATTTACGCTAGAAAGTGTCACTGGGTTTGGTTTAATCTTGATTCTAGTTTTTATTGTTGATGATATGAAGATAATGGGGTATCGAATGTCAAATCAATGGGATGAATGTGCGGCAACATGGGAAGGCAACAGCGCTACTGCGGATTTTGCTCGCGCCTGTTTTCGTCATTTACAGCAAACCACCAAACTTTCCGGAAAAATCGTTCTTGATTTTGGTTGTGGCACCGGATTATTGAGCCAACATATGGCGTCAAAAGTAAAACAAGTCGTGGCATTAGACAGTAGCGAAGCCATGATTGAAGAGTTGGAGAAAAAAGGTCTCGACAATGTTGAACCTGTTGTAGACAGTTTAACTCGCGGTCTTATTGCACAGCATCCGGCTTTTCGCCCTCAATTTGACATTGTTGTGGCATCGTCTGTGTGTGGCTTTGTTCCAAACCTACAAGAAACGGTCAATTTGATTTATACCTTATTGGATGAATATGGCGTATTTGTCCACTGGGATTGGTTGGCACAGGAAGGAGACGAAACTGGGCTCACCCTTGAGCAGTCTCAGCTGACTCTCGAAAAAGCAGGGTTTTCAGAGGTGGTCGTGACGACACCGTTTTCTATTAAAACCGAGTTTGGAGAGCAAGCGGTGCTCATGGGTGTTGCGAGAAAATAACCCAAAACAGTTCAAAAAATAAGCAAACAGGCTCAAACCCACACCAAATCACTAAATTGCCATATTAATTCAGCTAAACTCTAGTTAAATAAGGAAATTAATGAGGAGCTGTGTATGGCAATACAGCATTTAGAGGCTCAACAACTTTACCATTCAGCGGAGCTGGAAAAGCTGCCTTGCAAGTCGACCAAAGAACTTCCGCCGATCGATGAAATCGTAGGGCAAGAACGCGCCCAAAAAGCGGTCGAGTTCGCCATGTCTATCAAAGAGAAAGGTTATAACATCTATGCGATAGGTCAGAATGGCCTTGGCAAGCGTACCATGATTTTGCGCTACTTAAGCCGTCATGCTCATGACTGTGGCGCGCTCTTTGATTGGTGTTATGTGACTAACTTTGACGATCCTCGTACTCCTCAAGTACTTAAACTGCCGTGTGGAACGGGTGTTAATCTTAAGAGTGACGTTGAAAAGTTGATCGCTAAACTGGTTAAAGCTATCCCAATGGCTTTTGACAACGAACTCTATTTTGGTCGTGCAGAGCGACTCAAGAATGATCTCGCCCGTAAACAGCAAGCGGAGCTACAAAAGCTCTCTGATGAAGCCAAAGAAAAAGAAATAAGCTTAACGGTAACCCCGCAAGGTGATTATCAGTTTGTGGCGATGAATGGTGAAGATCTTCATACCGAAGAGACGTTTGATGAATTGCCGGCTGAGCAACAAGAGCACTTTGGCAGCACCATTGATGAGTTAGAAATCAGCTTGCGCAATATGGCGAGAGAGTTGACCACCTGGGAAGAAACGTACACCGATAATATTCAGAAACTGAATGAAGAAGTGACCTTGGGTGTGATTAGCCACCTCATTAAGAAACTGAAAAAGTCCTATAACGGCTATCCAGAGATAAAAAAATACGCCTCAGCTTTGCAAAAAGATATCTGTGAAAATGTCGACATCTTTCTGGAACAAGGCCTGGAGCAGGGGGAAATGGCGACGGCCTCTTTGGATAAAAAATTCCCAAGACGCTACAAGGTAAACGTATTAGTAAGCCAATCATGCCAAGATTTTCCTATCATCGTGGAAGAGAATCCGAACTATCACTCCCTGTTTGGCTATATTGAAACGGCGACCTTCAAGGGAACGGTGTTTACCGATTTTTCACTGATTCGTGCAGGCAGTTTGCATAAAGCGAATGGCGGTGTGTTGTTAATGGATGCGGTGAAAGTGCTGGAACAGCCTTATGTTTGGGATGGTTTGAAGCGCGCATTACGTTCCCGTCAGCTGAGTTTCACGTCTCTGGAAAAAGAAGTCACATTGACTGGTACTGTGTCTCTGGATCCTCAACCTATTCCTCTTGATGTAAAGATTATTTTGTTTGGCGACTATCGCACTTATCAGTTGCTGCAGCATTATGACGCTGAGTTTAGCGAACTGTTTCGTGTTACTGCTGATTTTGAAGATGAAATGCAGAGAACGCCAGATTCTGAATTGCATTACGCCCGTTTTATTTCCAGTATTGTCCACGACAACGCGATGTTGCACTGCGACCGTAAAGCGATTGCACGCATTATTGAGCATAGCGCTCGCCTTGCAGGTGAGCAGAATAAACTCTCCCTACATTCTGCGCATATCGCTAACTTACTGAGAGAGTCGAACTATGTGGCTCGAAATGCCAAATCTAACCTTATTCGAGCGGGGCATGTTGAACAGGCACTGGAATATCAGAAAATGCGAGTCAACCGTCTGCAAGATAGTGTGATGCAAGGGTTTATCAATGGCACCACTTTGATCAAAACCGACGGGGAAGCGATAGGTCAGGTCAATGCTCTTTCTGTGCTTGCGACCAGCGACCATATGTTTGGTGCGCCAAACCGTATCACGGCGACTACTTCCTATGGAGACGGTGAGGTTATTGATATTGAAAGAAGCGTCGATCTTGGTGGGAGTATTCACTCCAAAGGGGTCATGATTTTGACGGCCTATTTATCCTCGGTGTTTGGTAAAACAGCCAAAGTCCCACTCACGACGACGATTACCTTTGAGCAGTCTTATGGTGGCGTCGATGGCGACTCTGCCAGCATGGCTGAGTTTTGTGCGGTCGTATCGGCGTTTTCTGGACAACCTAATCGTCAAGATATTGCCATAACTGGCTCAATGAATCAGTTTGGAGAATCTCAACCTATTGGTGGCGTCAATGAGAAGATCGAAGGCTTCTTTGATGTCTGTAAGATTAAAGGACGGTCTTCCACGCAGGGTGTGGTGATACCAAAATCGAACGTCCATAACTTGATGTTACGTGCTGATATCGTTAAAGCGGTCGATAAAGGTGAGTTTCATATCTGGGCGATTGAGCATGTGACCGAGGCCGTTGAGTTATTTACGGGTAAGTTAGCGGGCACACCTTCTTTAGAAGGAAGCTATCCGATTGATACCGTATTTGGTATTGCTCAAGCAAGGCTGAATGCGCTTAAGAAGTAGCTATGTAGCTATGTGCAATGTAGCAATAATGACCTGAAAGTAACGCCAATGAAGTGAA
Source organism: Vibrio hippocampi (assembly GCF_921292975.1). Taxonomy (NCBI): domain Bacteria; kingdom Pseudomonadati; phylum Pseudomonadota; class Gammaproteobacteria; order Vibrionales; family Vibrionaceae; genus Vibrio; species Vibrio hippocampi. The sequence continues at coordinate 1,384,923 of NZ_CAKLCM010000003.1, read as the reverse complement.
GAAGAGAGCAAAAAGGCTCTCTTTTTCATTTTCAGCCCTAAAGCACCGACTTCAGTAGGTGGTTATCATTTCGAACCTTGCTAGGATCGGAGTTTCAATTTAGTGCCATCAAATTTTAATTGCGCCAATAGCGCTTTCCCATTGCGCTCTCCCGGCGTATCAAATTTAATTCCATACGCGATGTAGTGATTGAATTTTTGTAGGTTACAAATCAGTCCAGAGAGAGGAGGGAAAAAACGGGATTTGCCCGCCGAAGATTGGACATGGATCGCAACAGGTTGTCCAATATCGAGCGATTTGCCCAGAGCTGGAAGAATAAAGCGGCAACCACTTTTTGACATGTCTCTGAGTTCGCACTGAACTCGGCGTTCACCTACCTCTAATTGCCCACCAAGATTTAAGTCATACCTTGGCTCTTTGCGTAGATTCGTCACTTGCATTGATTGAGGGACTGAGAGTGCGAGTAACCTGATCGGCTCCTCAATAATGTGCATGAGTTGCGAACGAAACTGCACCACACCACCTTCGCCACGTTGAGAGATAGCACGAATGGTGAGCCAAAAGCCTTCTTGAAAGAAATATTTGACATCGCTGTCGTCAATATTGGGTATTTCAATCAGGATCTTGTTGTCTGTGTGACAGCCGATGAACTGACTGTTACAACGAAATGATGTTCCAACCGGAGTGGTGATCGTGATCGTGATGTCACCACCATGTTCTATCAGTGATAGAGCATCGGTACTGTTTAAGGTTTGAGCCGAGCGTTGTATCGGAGTATCGGAGTCTTGTTTGGTATTATCTTGCGCCACTAGTCTAATTTCCTGACGATGGGGTGTTTGTCGTTAAGAATTTTTAATTTTTATCCATCACGAAAAGTGTATTTATTCATGTATCAATATGCAAACAGAATTAGTGTAAATCATGCGGTTTATTTTGTTGCCTGTACAAGTCATGAACAAACACATGAACAAAGGTCAGGCATGATTAGCATGTGGCTGCCTAATCTATCGTCAAACGAAGCTGGCGATAAGGTCTATCCCAAGTTACCTCTGAACTCTGCACCTTGCGGTAATTTGGGGATATATCAATGGATAACATGGTCTTATCCATACCGGTATAAAAAACCAAGAATTTGTGGTGAATAGCTTGCTTAGAAGCAGGTTTCTTGGGAACATTTGCCACTATCCCCAAGTGACCTCGCATCTTGAGGTTACTTGGGGATATGTCGATGGAATAAGTTAAGGGTTATCTAATGTCTAAACTCTCACTACAAGAGCAGATGCTAAAAGCGGGTCTGGTCAACGAGAAGAAACTTAAAAAAGCCAAAAAAGGTTCAAAGAAATCTCGTGTGCAGGCGCGTGAAGCCAAAGAGGCGGTGTTGCAGAACAAAACTGAACAAAAGCAGCGAGATCAGGCGCTAAATAAACAGCGCGACCAGGTTAAATTGTCGAAAGAGATGCAAGCTCAGGTTAAGCAGCTTATTACGCTTAATCAGATAGATTTAGGTGATGGTGATATCAAATACAATTTTACCGACGGTAGCTTGGTCAAGTCGGTCTATGTGAAAGCGGATATCCAGAAACAGTTAAGTCAGGGTGTACTGACGATTGCTCGCCTAGAACAAGGCTATGCGGTTATCCCTACGGTTGTGGCAAACAAGATCCTTGAGCGTGACAGCGAAGCGGTAATTCAAAATGAAGCGGCAACGACTGAGGTTGCTGAAGAAGACGACCCTTATGCACAATATGTCGTTCCTGATGATCTAATGTGGTAATTCAGTACTAGGTTGGTATTGCACTAATTCCAAAGATGGTAGGTTTAAAGTTTACTAAATTGTTGATGTTTTGTAACATGCGTAAGCTTAAGTTGTGGCAATAGACAATGATCCATGGAGGGGAGCTGCGCATGACAACCTATCATCTTAGAGGTTTTACCTTAATCGAAATGGTAATTTCGATTGTGATAATGGCCGTTTTAGCCGTGATTGCTGCTCCGCGCTTTTTGAATTTACAGCAAGACTCAAAGCAGGCGACGGTTGAAGGTGTCAGTGCTGCCCTCGCTTCCTCACTTAAATTGGCAGAGTCACGTATCATCATTGATAATGCGACCCAATCCATTGATTATGCCGGAGAGAACATTTCTTTAACGGGCAATATGCCAGCGGCCAGCGCCGATACGTTAAGGGCTTTGTTGCATATTGATGTTCCTAGCTCTTGGACCCGCAACTGGTGGGAAGATCCATGCGATGAACCGGAGTTTTGTATCTTAGGCAATATGTACGTTGGCAAGGGAAACTACGTTGAAGTGCCTGGTTTCCCACTCGACTCCAATGGTGGGTTAGACAGAGCTTCTTACATTTGGCCCAGAGGCTACACTTTGCAGTCTGAGGGTTGTTATGCTTTTTACATTAACAAAGCCAGCGCAGAGGTGTATCACACGGGTGCTATCGTGAGTGGTTGTTAGGGTGATGGGTGGTTGTTAAGGTGATGCGCTTTTCCAAATTTGCATCACGGTAAAAATACCGTTGAGATATAAAGAAAGCGACGCGCTAAAACCGCATCGCTTTTTGTTGGTGCAACGGTTAGCTGAAGTAACCGAGCTTTTGGTTTAAGTCATCACTGGCTTCGGCCATTGATTGAGACTGTTCCGCTAAGCTCAAGCTGGCTTGGCGAATTTCGTTAATTGATAGGTGAACGACGTTGACACTTTCATTGATGTCGTTGGCAACGATACCTTGCTGCTCGGCAGCTGCGGCGATTTGAGAAACCATATCGTGACTGCTGTTGAGCTGGATAACGGCGGTATTTAACTCTTCTTGTGTTTGAGTCGCTAGCTCAACACTCTCAGAGATTTTTGCTTGATTAGAAGACATCACCGCGATAACGCTTGCCGTACGCTGATTCAGTTGTTCAATCGTTGTCTGTACCTGAGTCGTTGACTCTTGAGTTCGACTGGCTAGGTTGCGAACTTCATCCGCAACGACAGCAAACCCACGCCCCTGCTCTCCAGCACGAGCCGCTTCAATCGCTGCATTCAGCGCCAGTAGGTTGGTTTGCTCTGACACTTCATCAATCACGACAAGCACATTGCCAATATCATTAACGCCTTGCTGCAATGCTTCCATCAGTTGTTGGGTATTATTAATGTCGTCGGAAACGGCTGCAATATTGGTTAGGGTATAGCCCATACTGCGACTCCCTTTCGCCGCATATTCTTTGCTTTCTTCCGTCGCGCTTGCTGTTTGGTCGCAATTTGAAGCGATATTTTGAATGGTACTCGTCATTTCATTCATTGCCGCTGACAATTGCTCAAGCTGTTCGCTTTGAGATTGGATGCTGGTGGAGGTCTGTTCACTGGCGGCGGCAAGGCTGCTTGAGAGCATGCTGGATGATTGCGACGAAACTTTTGCGGTATCTATTGTGCTGTTGAGCACGGACACCATACGCTGTAGCTCGGTTGCTAAGGTACCAATCTCATCACCACGTTGTTGTTTGTTTTTTATGCTCAGTTGACCGTTAGCGATCTGCTTGACATCCTTCACTAAGTCTTCGATAGGAATAATGATATTTCGAGCGACGGCTAAACAGATGACAATAAGCAAAAGTGCAGCGAGTGAGTTAATAATGATCTCTTCCCATATACTTGAATTAAAGGCGGCTTGAATATCAGAGGTCTGCACGCCGGAGCCAATAATCCAATTCCATTCTGCAACGTAACTAACAAAGGAGACTTTTTCATCGTCTACTCCTTTTGCATTGCGCCAGTGGTAAGTAAGGAAGCCTTGTTGTTGAGTTTTGGCAATGTTGCTCATCTCTTGCCACATCAATTTGCCTTTCGAATCAGTCTTAGATGTTGCATTAACACCATCGAGTTCAGGGCGGGTAGAGTGCATTACAATTCGATTGCTACCATCGGTGATCCAAAAGTAGTTATTGCCATCGTAGCGGAGAGATTTTATGGCTTGTTTTGCGGCTTGCTGGGCTTGCTCTAGACCCATGGATGAAGCTTGCTTTTGGTAGTATCTAACGAGATTTGTTGCAATCTCTACATTACTTTTGACTGAAGATTTTCGTTGTTCATAGTTGACATTATTTTGCACGATCAGGTTAATAATACCTGTTGAGAAAAGAATCAACATAGCGATAACAACGATCCCCTGTAACTTGGTACGGATCGATAAGTCTTTAAGCCTCATTTTAATATCACCTTTTACGTCCTTGATTTTTTGGTGTGTACGCGCTGCTTGCGTAATTAAACGAATGAGGATTATGTAATGAAATAAGACAAGTGTTAACCGAAAATGAAAATAAATGGCATTTAGGCGATTTATCGTGACTCATGTCACTAATTTGGTTCTTTTTCCTTATTTATTAAGTGGTTAAGTTTCCTGGTTATTAGCAAGATTCGTCAACGCAGCACTCGTCCTGAAGAAAACCGATCACTTGTTCTAGATGGTTATATTTGGCGACACAATACAAGACTCTACCTTCACGGCGTTGTTCGAGCAGTTGAGCAGACGCAAGACTGGATATGTGGTGGGAAAGTGTGGAGGCAGGGATCTGTAATCGTTCTTGAATTTCACCGACGGGGATGCCTTTATGCCCTGCTTTGACGATTTGGCGGTAGATTGCTAGACGAGTGACATGACCGAGTTCTTTAAGAGCTTTAGCAGCAGTTTCGATTTGCATAATAGAAAGCCTAACGACAGTTAACAGAGTATTTCGATAATAATGGAAATTAAATATCAGCTCTAGCTCTTTTTCACTCCTAAGCGGATTATTAGTCGCCAAAGTGTTTTTTAACGGCGTCACGCCTGTTGGTGCCAGAGCCACTTGAACTACCAGAAAGGGTATGCTGGTAACCTTTGAGTATAAATCGTTGTGGTGGCATGCGAGGTGTAATGCGGCGCAATTGCGGGGAACTTTTTGACCCCACTTTTTCATAAACCCACAGTCCACTACCGGTTTTAACGGTGGCAATTCGACCATTGAATTGGTATTTGGTCGCAATAAGTTTGTAGTCTCGATGAACGCCACGGTCAGAAAATTGCAACACCTCTGTTTGCTGGTTAGGTGTACCAATTTCTATCCATTCACCATGGATATTATCTGGCGCAACGTAGGTTCCTTTGCTGGTTACAAAGGCCATCACGATAATGATCACTAAAGAGAGAAAGATCGTACCTAAGCCAATCATCATGTAGGTTTGTCGACTGTCCCTATAAACTGCCACAACGCACACCTTCCTGTGTCTAAATCCAATATTACTGAGCGAATGGGATTGTTAATTAAATTACAGAAGGCTCAATTAAATAACAACTTGTTTTAATAGATTTAGTGCGGTAAAACCATAAATCCAATTCGGTTATTAATTTAGGAAAGTCGTATGATTAAGGAAAATAGCTATTTTGACGCTCAGGTCAAGTCGCTTGCTTTTAGACAAGATGATGGCGAGAGCAGTGTTGGTGTCATGTTGCCGGGCACTTATCAATTTGGTACAGGCAAGCCAGAAAAAATGACCGTAGTAAAAGGTGAGTTGATCGTTAAACGTGAAGGCGAACAAGAGTGGGCAAGCTTTAAGGCTGGTGACGCTTTCAATGTCACTGGAGACTCTTTCTTCGACGTAGAAGTTAAAGTGGCGACGGCTTATCTTTGTGAATATTTATAATCGTTAATTACGATTAACTTCAACGGTTTACTTTTTTTCAAAAGCAAGCTCGGTTATAGTGATCGGGTTTGCTTCGTATAACCCCAATGATATGGTTTGGGGGTTTCTACCAGTCCCCGTAAAGTGCTGATTACGAAGAGTAAAGGTAATTAATTTTTCCTGACTCTTTGTAGTAGCTAAGCCAGTTTTCTCTTAATACTACCTATACTTAGAGTCAGTCTATCTGGTGTATTAAGGGCAATTATGAAAACATTTATTCAATCTCTTCCTAAAGTAGAACTTCATATACATATTGAAGGCTCTCTTGAACCGGAACTTCTATTTAGCTTGGCGCAGAGAAACCAAATTTCTTTGCCATACGCATCGCCAGAAGCGCTTAGGAAGGCCTATGAGTTCGAAGACTTACAATCGTTTTTAGACATTTACTATCAAGGTGCGGGTGTATTGCAGCAGAAGCAGGATTTTTATGACCTGACTTGGGCTTACCTGCAAAGATGCAAGCAAGACAATGTTATTCACACAGAAATCTTTTTTGATCCGCAAACGCATACTGATAGAGGTGTTGCTTTTGAGACTGTGATTGAAGGTATTGATGCTGCTTTAAAGGCAGGGCAGCAACAACTTGGAATATCATCAAACTTGATTATGTGTTTTCTGCGCCATTTGTCAGAGGAGCAGGCGATAGAGACGCTGAGACAAGCCTTGCCGTACAAAGACAAAATCGTGGCTGTCGGACTTGATTCTTCGGAACTGGGTCATCCACCCGAGAAGTTTCAACGTGTGTTTGAACAAGCTAGAGAACAGGGTTTTTTGACGGTTGCTCATGCAGGGGAAGAAGGACCAGCACAAAATATCGTCGATTCAATCGAGTTACTGGGCGTGAGTCGGGTTGATCATGGGGTACGTTGTGTTGACAGTGAATCTTTGCTGGCACGTTTGATAGCCTCAAAGATGCCGCTCACCGTTTGTCCGCTGTCTAATATAAAGCTTTGTGTCTTTGATAACATGCAGCAGCACAATATTGTTGAGTTGTTGCGACAAGGGGTTGCGGTCACGATTAATTCCGATGATCCGGCATACTTTGGTGGGTATATGACCGACAATTTTAACGCGGTAGCCAATGCGCATACGATCACCATGCAAGAGTTGGCTCAGTTCACCATTAATGCAATAGAGGCCAGTTTTATTTCCGACAGTCAAAAGCAAGCCTATCGCTTGTTAGTCGACCGTTACCTCGAAAAAGCAGCATTAATCTAGTTGTTCATCCACAGCACGCAAGACTAAAACCTCAGACGCTGCTGTCATTCAGTCCATGGGACAATGGGCTGAATGTCTTGTTATTTAGTCTCACTGACTTTATTTATTATCCTTTGCAAAAAAACGACCGTAAAGTTTCCTATCCTAATGATGGCGTTGTTGACACCACAGGTACGAGGCAAAAGTATGAGTACAGTTTGCGAAAAATCTATTTGCGAAAGAGCTATTATCGAAAGAGCCATTAGCGAAAGAGCTATTGTTGAAAGAGCTATGATTGATAGAACTAACGCACTCATTAGCAAGGTAAAGCTGCGTGCATGGTGGCTTGCCTTAAGCTTAATATGCTTGCCCTTGGAAGCGGCATACGCTGGTTATCAAACTTGGTCAGAAGTACTGACACCCACTCAGGGGACTTCTGATGCTATCGGCAGTTATGCTAATGGTTGTCTTGTCGGAGGAAAAAGTTTAGCGCTGAGTGGTGATGGCTATCAAGTGATTCGCAGCAATCGAAACCGTTACTATGGGCATACGAGTATGATTCGTTATCTCACTGACTTAGCCAACAAAACTCAAAGGTTGGGCGTAGGGCAGTTATTAGTGGGCGATATAGCAATGCCGAGAGGGGGACGATTTACCTCTGGGCACACGAGCCATCAAACCGGTTTAGACGCTGACATTTGGCTGCGATTACCATTAGCCCCTCTTGAAGCCAACCAGTTACAAGATCCCACGCCATATCCCGTTGTCGATATTAAAAACTATCGTTTTAAAGAAGATAAATGGACAGATAATCACTCGCTATTGTTGCAGTTAGCAGCCGACGATCCCCGTGTTGCCCGTATTTTTGTCCATCCACTGATCAAAAATAAATTGTGTGAGCAGGAGTGGAAGCAACGCGATTGGTTAAGAAAAGTCAGACCCTGGTGGGGACACTATTATCATTTTCACGTCAGACTTAACTGCCCAGAAAACAGTAGCGAATGTATTGAACAGGCGGTCCCGCCCAAAGGGGATGGCTGTGGTGCTGAATTAGCTTCATGGCGACCCACGGCTAAACCTAAAACGGCGGTCGATAAACCCAAAGTGAAAGTAGTTAAAAAAAGCCCGCCGAAGCAATCTAAACCAACGTACCCAACGTGTATTGCTCTTCTATCAACGCCTTAACGGAGAAAAGTTAAAATTCACCCAAACTTCATAGGGTTATTGATGAACTCAAGAGGTTACTGTCTGTGATTTTTGTCACAAAAAATAATATTATCAGTGTTATTAATACTAATATCGACAAGTGACTTGGATTTATAAACTATAGTGCATAGTGTGCGCCGTTGTTGTCCTGGAAGATACAGGTCGCTATAGATACCCAAGTCACCTCTGAAACTCTGCATCTTGAGGTAACTTGGGTATAAGAATGAGTTTAGCGCGTGGTGTTTAGATTTTAGTTTCAATGACCATTCGAGGTACCTGCATGGACGCGTTTTCTCTCGACATGAGAACGCTTAATTTCATTATAATTTTGTTCTCCTTTATTTACGCGCTCGGCTTTATGTTGTTTCAGAGAACTCAATTGAGAGTTTCTGGTCTCACCATGTTTGCAGTGGCTATTTTAGGTATAGGCTTAGGACCAATGCTTATTGGTCTGCGAGGAGTCGTGCCTGATTGGGCGAGCATTGTTGTCGGCAATCTCATTATACTGATGGCTTTTCAATTGAATTTGTACAGTTTGTGCATTATTCGACAATACAACAAAAACATGGCTTTTGCGGTTGCAACCGGTCTGCCGCTCGTCATTACCTTTTTAGTTTATTTTACTACCCAGTTTCCTTCGACCAGAGCTCGGGTAATGATCATCAGTTTCTATTTATCGACGATTTGTATAACGACTGCGTATGTCGTTTACAAAGGCCAACGCAATGACTTTAAACTTGCGGTTAATATGCTTTCAGGGTCATTTGCTTTTTTTGGCTTGTATATGTTGTTTCGTACCATTTATACCTTCCTTTCTGCAGAGATTGACGACTATATGGAAACGGGAATGGTTCATCAGTTGACCTTCCTGTTTAGTATCATTTTGGTGGTTTCGATCAGTTTTAGTATGCTCTGGTTGCTGTATGCGCGGTTAGTGCAGTCGATTCATGAGTTGTCTTATTTCGACCCTTTGACTAAATTAAGAAATCGTCGTGCTCTTGAAATGCATGTTAGAAAACGTTTTGCGGGTCGTTTGATGCGATTAAAACCCATGAGCATCATTATGCTGGATGTTGATCGCTTTAAGCGCATTAATGACGACTGTGGTCATATCGTTGGTGATAGAGTATTGCGTAAGGTGTCGGAAGTGATTCGCCAGCAAATTAACGCTGATGCTACGGCATTCCGGTTCGGTGGCGATGAGGTCATGATTGTTATCGATGGAGCAAATCTAGACAGTGCCATCGAGTTAGCGGAGACGATTAGAAAACAAGTTCTTCTGATCCCTCAAAACGAAATAGCGGGACAGACAGTGACGTGCAGTTTTGGAGTGGCTCAACTCAACCAAAATGAACTTTGGGACTCCTTGGTAAGTAGGGCTGATAAAGCACTCTATCAAGCGAAAGAACAAGGTAGAAACCGAGTGAGCGACGGTGATCTCCTTAGTGAACAACCTATTGCTATTAAAGCCTAATGGTGAGAACTTTCATTATCTTCAAGCATTATCTTCGAGAACTATCGCCAATAACTCACTGCAAGAACTCACTCCAACAACTCGCTTGAAGAACGGCAGCAATCACTTCCATTAAGGTGCGACAGCGCCCCCTAAATTCAACGTCTCTGGCCATTGAGTTATTTTATTTCCGCCAAGGTAAATGTTGCCTCCCACTGTCATGGTGGTTGGAAACTCAGAAATATTTGATCCCCCAATATAGAGGTCACCCTGAACATATAGGTTTTCTGGGAGTCGTGTGAGGGGAGTTCGTAATAGACTTAAATCGCCTTTGATACGCATATTATTAGGGAGCTGTTTGATTGGCGTATCATTCAGGCTGACATAGCCACCAGGAACAAAGCCTCTTGGCCATGAGGTCAGTTTGCTTCGAGATAAATCCACATAGCCCAATATTTGCGTGCCAGTTGGAATAGTGACCAATTGACAGTCTTGCGCTTTAAGGCTTCCCTGAACAATCAGTTGCTTGGGTAGGGATTGTATTCGCGTTCGAGAAATATCGAGGTTACCGCTCACAGTGAGGTTGTCGGGTAACTGGGCAAATTGACGGCTGCGCAGGTCTAGGTTGCCGTAGCTATCTAAGTGATTGAGTAACTGGTGGCGCGATAACGGCTCTGCAACACTCAAACAGGGTAATAGCGCTGTGGTAACAAGCAATGCGAAGGAACGTTTGAACATCTCGAGCTCAGTCTTAAAGTGTTACTGTCAGATAAAATTAAAGCGAGCATATCGCTCGCTTTACAGGCAGAGATAATTTTACGCTAAAGAGCGGGTCTTTAGTTCGAAAATTAGCTTTTCTGCACTGACTTCAAATTTAAATTGAGCGGTCAATTGTTTTGATTCTTCAGTAAGTTCAGTCAAATCGTACTGAACTTGCGCAGAGACTGACTGAGCCAATTCAATGTACTTTTGAATTTCTGCTTCGAGTTGAGCTTTGGATTCCGCAAACAGTTGTACCTGTGCGACTTCATCACCTTCTTTGATCACAAAACCCATTTCGCCTGCAACGCCACAAGCGTCACATACTGTTGGCTCTTCGTATGTATTAGACATGTTGATACCTCTTACAAAATATGCCCTCATTCTATCTCTGTGTTATCACGGTATCCAGCAATATATCGGCAATAAGATCAATTTTAGTTACCAATAATGAAGATTATTCTGGCGGTTGGTTAGGCTTTAGGATGAAACTGCATGCGTATTTTTAGATGTTTAACAGTGATTTCGATCACATAAATGGCTGGGTGATAAGGGAATTATTGCTGGGATGGAACATCGTGAGTTGATAGATGGTACACTTTATAGAATGTAATAAGGTAACGTATTTGTTTTATAAAAGAATGGTTTGTCTTTGTATTAACTCATTGAGAAAGTCCACTATTTCTGTCATTTCTGGGTCAATTCGTTACAAATTGTCACCACTAATAATAGTAATTTCCTATGAGTGTGCTTTAATTATGGTATAGCATACAGTGATCGCAAGACAACCGATAAGGGAAGAACTTTAGATATGCCAAAGCGTAGCAAAGAAGATACTGAAATCACGATTCAGAAAATTATGGAAGCCGTCGTGGATCAAATCATCCGCCTAGGTTACGACAAAATGTCATACACAACATTGAGTCAGCAGACGGGGATTTCGCGTACGGGGATTAGTCACCACTTCCCTAAAAAAACGGATTTTACTGCCGCACTTGATGGTCGAATTTTTAAGATGTTCATTGAACACTTGGAGTTCGAACAGGGTATGGAAGGCTTTAGCAAAAGCTGGGTCGCTGCACTAGAAGATTCTGAGTTTTTAGCGATTTTAAGATTACTGTTCCACCATGTCGTCACATCGGAAACCTCTCACGAGTTCGCTCAGCAAGGCATTGCCCGCTTGTATAAATTAGTTGAGACTCGTTACGGTGAAGGTAGTGATAAAGAGCTTGAGTGGTTAATGGGGCGTTCATTAATTCAATTAAGCCGATAGATTCAGTAGTCTGCGAACACAGTTGAAAAGAGCCGATACATGTATCGGCTCTTTTTTATTTCGACTTTTTATTTCGGTTTTCTTATTTAGGTAATACCACGGGAATATCTTTTTCAGGGTGGCTATTAATGAGGGTTTCATAGCCATATACGTCGGCAATCATTTTACTGGTAATGGTCTGCCAAGGCGTACCATCAGCGACGATTTTCCCGTTATTAAGTACCAAGATTCGGTCGGAATATTGCGCCGCTAAGTTCAGATCATGCAGCACGATAACCACGGCACAGCCCTGCTCGGCAAGCTCCTTTGCCAGCGCTAACGTATTGTGCTGATGAGCAAGATCCAGTGCCGAAGTTGGCTCGTCTAACATCAAAATCTTTTTGTCGCCAGCATGATGCAGCTGGGTCAACACTCTTGCAAGATGGACGCGTTGTTTCTCGCCCCCAGACAGGGATGGATAGAGTCTATCGGCGAGATGAGTGACATCGGCTCTTTGCATATATTGCTGAGCAAGTTGCTTGGTTTCACGATGGGTCGTATCAAGAGGAATTGCCCCTAACTCTACGACTTCTTGTGCTAAAAAAGGGAAAGAAAGCGTACTATGTTGCGGGAGCAAGCCAAGGTGTTTGGAAAGCTTTTCAGGTCCCCACTTCTCTCGAGTCTCTCCGAAATATTTTACTTCACATGAAGAAGTCGTTTCGCCACAAAGTAATTTAAGCAGTGTACTTTTGCCTGCGCCGTTTGGTCCAAGCAACGCCGTCACTTGACCTGAGTAAAGGCTTATGTCGAGGTTATCGAGGATGACTTGATGCCCAAACTTGATCGACACATTAGAGACAGATAATGCACGATTTGACTCGCCGGTAATCATAGAATTCGCCCTTTTTGTTGAAGCAATAAATATAAGAAGAAAGGCGCGCCTACAATTGCGGTAACAATACCGACAGGCAGTTCAGCAGGAGTGACAGCGACTCTGGCAAACATATCTGCGGCGGTCAGTAAAAGGGCTCCGAGCAGAGCAGACAAAGGGAGCAGTGTTCGATGATCTGGACCGGATAGCATACGACACAGATGCGGAATGACTAAGCCGATAAAACCAATCATCCCTGCGATACTCACCGTTACACCCACACCAATTGCCGTTAGCAGGATAAGCTGGCGTTTGAGGGCTTGCACATTGATGCCCAAATGCTTGGCTTCGGATTCACCCAATAGCAGCGCATTGAGTGCCATGGATTTTCGGTAGAAGTACACGAAAAGCGCCACGAGTGTCACTGCGGCTAAAGCGATATTACCCCAGCTTCCGCCAGCGAGTGAGCCCATAGACCAGAGAGATAAATCTCTTAGCATTTGATCATCGGCAACGAAATTTAAGTAGCCGATGCCCGCCCCAGATAAGGCACTAATGGCAACACCTGCAAGCAGCATGATGGTGACGGACGTCCCCATTTTGCTGCTACCTAATGTGTAGACCAGAATCGTGGTTAGAGCGCCGCCTAGAAAAGCAAACACAGGTACGATGGCTAGAGTGAGTAACTCAGGGAATTGAACACCAATGGCAGAGAAACCAACGATGGCAATCGCGGCTCCCAAAGAAGCGCCCGCGGACACACCAATAATTCCGGGCTCTGCTAATGGGTTGCGAAATAACCCCTGCATCACTGCGCCACATAGTGCCAGGATAGCGCCCACAAGCATACACAGTAGGGTTCTTGGCAAGCGAATATCGTGGATCACCAAGTTAATATGAGGCGCTAAAGAGTTGGATCGAACCAACAATGAGGTCAGGCTCTCTTTAAAAGAGATCGCCATTGGACCAACGGTGATTGAGTAGACTGCAAATACAAACAGCATGGCTGCAAATCCACAAAAAACTACGGTACTGGGAACACGTCGTAACATAAAAAATTAACTAGCTGATTAGATAATAGGTAAGACACTGAGCCATCTTTAGTAGACGCTATTTACAGTGAATCGTTTCTCTTGGAATCGTTTTTTTGTAAATAGCGTCGCCGTGATTAGTGTCATCGAGACTGGTGCCATCGAGATAAAATCAAGGATAAAGCAGTTCGTTGATACGAGCCGCTTCACTTAAACTGCGTAGACCAAGCCCACCGACAATCGCATGACCGTCTACCGTCAGAATTTGCTTGTTCTGACCAGCAGGCGTCGCGGCAAGCGATGGCAGTGCTTTCAGCACACCGTCAACACCACCCAGCGTTTGATAGCTGCGACCACTGACGAGAATGACGTCAGGTTGCATGGCGATCATCGCTTCGTTAGAAAGCGGCTTGTAAGATTCAACCGAATCGGCAGTGTTGATGCCACCAGCGAGTTTGATGATGCCATCCGGAATGGTATTCAGTCCCGCCACATTTGCTGGGCGTCCTTCATGAATGAGCAGGAATAATACTTTTTTCGCTTCGGTGGCTTTGGGTTGATTCGCTTCGAGTGCCGTGACTTTGTCGTTGACCTGATGGTGGAGTTCAGCCACTTTGTCTTCACGAGAAACGAGCTTGGCTATCTGTTCAATACGCTCTTTGAGTCCCGCCACTGTTGGTTCTTCATTGGTTATTTGAATATCAATCCCAGCACGTTGCAGTTGATCCAGTGTCGATTTAGGACCCATCACCTCCGAGCCGATCAGCCTATCGGGTTGAAGGGCAAGTAAACCTTCCGCGGATAGCGCACGGTGATAGCCCACTTTTGGGATCTCATCGCCTTCAGTGATACTGGTGACATCGACGCCGACCAATTGATCTTGCGCATCAAGTGCATAGACGAGCTCGGTGATGGCATAGCCAACACTGATGATTTTTTGTTGCGACTCAGATTCAGCCGCAGTCACTGAAAAATTGCCCAGCAAAGAAGCAACGGCAACCAGTCCTATCTGTTTTATTGTTTTTCTATTCATTATCTTACTTTCCTTGCTAATGAGACTCTTGTTCAGTTAATAACTGAGTCGCTGGGATATTGTTTTCTTGCATAAAAGCCAACAGTTTCACCAGATGTTGAACGTCAGCGGTTTTTTCAGCCCCAATAATGATGGGTTGCTTAGATGATTGAGATTGTTCTAGCAGAGCCAAAGTGAAGTTATCCCAGTCGATATACTGGTGCTTGTTAATTGCCCAATACGGCTCATTGGCGAGTATATTGACGGTGAGTGATTGGCTATCAACTTCCGTGACGGCACTGCTGTCTGTCGTCGGTAAATCCACCTGTAGGGATTCCAGTTTGACCGATGCCGTCAGCATCAGAAACACCATGACGATAAAGATAATATCCAGTAATGGCGTGAGATCTGGAAAGAGGCTATTCGATTCCGTGGAGTTTGAGGCTCTAATCATGTTGCGCTGTCGCCTGAAGTTTATCGATGTTGTCTACCTTCACAGGATCACGGCGAGAGTGTTGAATCTCGACACCCTCAAGCCATAAGTTGGCATAGTTGAGAGTGTGCTCCAACTTAGCGATGATTCTGTCTGCCCAAAGACCAATGAGTTGTGCGCCCGAAATAGCAGGAAGCGCAATGATCAGACCGACCGCTGTCGTGCGCATTGCTAGCCCAAGACCATCGGCAAGATCATTGGGTGTGACGTTACCCGAAGCCGCCGCAATCCCTTTGAACATCTCAATAAGACCAAGTACGGTACCCAAAAGACCGATAAGAGGGCTAATGACACCAATGAGCGAGAGCAATCTCAGTCCAGAATGCAGTTGGTGTCGTTTGTCTTGTAGCCAAATAGAAGCGGCATCTTCGCGTAGTGATTTAGCGAATGAGTGATGCGCTAACAGCATAGCGACGCCTTTGTAGAGTAAAGGGCGCTTACTGCTAAAGCTCTTTGCTAGCGCTTCGATCTCTTTTTCACTATGTGCGGAGGTCTGTTTTAGAGATTGGCGCAGCGCACGGTGACCGCTGCCAGCACTAATCGCGATTTGAAATAGGCGCTCGATAATGATCATAGCGGTAATCGCTGAGCAAATAATGAGTGGCCAAGCCATCAATCCGAGTTGTTGTTCAATGTAATGCAGTTGTTCCATGATTAATCCAAATTAAAGCGAACAGGGATCCGAATTCGGTGTGCAATCGCGACACCGTCTATTTTATGGGTGGAAAACTTCCACTGTTTAATGGCATCAAGCGCCGATTTATCGAGGATTTCAGCACCGGATGATGAAATCAGAATATGTTGTGTTTGCTGACCTTGAGCATTAATCCAAATCTCATAGGTGGCGGTGCCTTCAATGCCTCTTTTTCTTGCGATACGTGGGTATCTTGGACTAACGGGCTTGCTCAAAAACGAAGGTTTTTCAACAACGATAGGCTTGCTCGAAACCCCGCTATTGACGATTTGTGGTGTTTCTTCTGGTGTTGGCTCAGTCGTATTTTCTTTGGGCTCCGGTGGTTTTGGGGAAGTTTCCGGTGGCTTAGGCTTTTTCTGTTTCTGCTGGGCGACGGGTTTCGGTTCGACCGGCTTTTTAGGTTTTGGCTTTGTGGTTTTTTTCTTAGGGACTTTTTTTTCTACGGGCTTTTTCACCGTTTTTTCAACGGGTTTCGGTGGCGTAGGTGTCGGTTCCACGATTTGTTTTTTTGTTTCAACGACTTCTTGAGGTTGTGATGTCTCTGGTTTAACTGGCTCTGGCGCAGGCTCTTTAATCGGTTCCTGGGCTTGGGCTTTAGGTGTTGGGGCAACAAAAGAGAGAGAAACAGACGTAGACGTGCTACCCGCAGGCATGGCAAAAACAGGCTTAGTTTCATTGGCTAACATAAACGCAAGGTGGAGGCCCACCGAAATCGCGCCAGCAACGGCATATCGTGCAACGTTCACTTTTAGAGAACCTCTAATAACATCTCTTCAAAACAATCGCGTAAAGTATGCAACGAAATATAAATGAAAGCAATTATCAATTGCATTATCAATTGTCACCAATTATGATCGATCGAGATTTAAATTTGGCCTACTCGGTTTAGGCTATCTGTAACAACGAGTACGTTATGAAAATAGACCTGAATCAATTAGACGATTCACATTTTGGCACCTCCACCCCTGACCCTCTCCGCTATGCCTTTGTTAAGAAGCATTCTGCCCATGCTGGTGGTATGAGCATGCCGGTGAGCCAGCAGGATAAAGAGAGTATTTTCCAGTCGATCACCTCGGTAAATGAGCAGCGGACTAAAAGCCGCTGTCTTTATATCCACATCCCGTTTTGTCGTGTTAGATGCACGTTTTGCAACTTTTTCCAGAATGCGGCGAGTCGTCAGTTAGTTGATGACTATTTTCAGGCATTGCTGACGGAAATTAAGCAGAAAGCCTCATTACCTTGGACGCAGGCTGGTCGTTTCAATGCCGTTTATATTGGCGGCGGAACACCGACCGACCTTTCACCTGTTCAGATTGAACAACTTGGTAAAGCGATTCGTGAGAATTTCCCTCTGACGACAGATTGTGAAATGACCCTAGAGGGACGAACGAATCGATTCAGCGATGAGATGTTTGAGCGGGCGTTGGAAGGTGGTTTTAATCGCTTCTCTTTCGGAGTACAGAGCTTTGATACTAAAGTTAGACGTAGTGCTAAGCGATTGGATGATCGAGAAGTGGTTTTGGAGCGTGTCGCCGCATTGAGTGCTCGAGATGAAGCGCCCATCGTGATCGATCTACTTTACGGATTACCGTATCAGACTCTTGATGTTTTTGAACAAGATCTCATTGATTTTCTTGATACAGGGGCGCACGGCGTCGATCTTTATCAATTAGTGATTGGTGGCGATGCGCCTATGCTTAACATGGTTGAAAAAGGACGTATTCCCTCTCCAGCATCAACGGTAGATAAAGCCAGTATGTATGAGCTTGGAAGCGCTTTTATGGCTAAACACCACATCAAGCAGTTGAGTGTTAACCACTGGGCGAGAAGTAATCGTGAGCGCAGCCAATACAACAGCTTAGCAAAAACGTATGCCGAAGTTTTGCCGATCGGTTGTGGTGCGGGTGGTAACATAGGCGGTTACGGAGTGATGCATCATCGTTCATTAGACACCTACATGAGTGCGATGCAAAAAGGTGAATCAACGATTGCCATGATGATGAAACAAGGACCGCTGCAAGAAATTGAGTCGGCAATAAAAGCGGGATTTGATAGCGGTATTATTAGGCGCAGTCAGCTACCTCAGTTTCAGGGACATGACACTTTTGACCTACTCAAACCTGTGTTTGAGGTCTGGCAACGCAACCAATTAGTCGAAGTACAAGAGGACTATCTTGTCCTGACTCTGGCTGGCAGTTTTTGGGCAGTGACTTTGGCTCAAGCCGCCATTCAAGCCATGAATACATTAGTCAAATCAACAGCAAACAATAAGTCTATGGGGCACCATAGGCTCGCAGGATAACAATTAACAATGGAACATAAGATGTCAAATCAACTAAAGCAAAAAGTGGCTGCAGTATTGGAAACTGAGCCTCAACTATTGCCAGCCGCAATTGCAGAAAAGCTGTCTGTTTCAGAGAAAGAGGTTGTTTTTGCACTACCGGATGAGATGGTAGCGACCGCATCCGGTGACATGACACAAGAACTGCTAGAGTCACTACCTGAGTGGGGTAAAGTGACCACTATTGTTCACTCATTTGGTTCAATATTTGAAGTTAAAGCGTCTTTTCCTAAGGGAAAAGTGGCACGCGGCTACTATAACTTGATGGGTAAAGAGGGCGAGTTGCATGGTCACCTTAAGCTTGATCTGATCACCGATGTCGCGCTAGTCAGCAAGCCTTTTATGGGCAGCGAGAGCCACTATTTTGGCTTCTTTAATGCCGACGGAAACAGCGTATTTAAAATCTATCTTGGACGAGACAAAAAGCGTGTCTTGATTCAAGATCAAGTGGATCGTTTTAAGGCACTACAGCAACAATTGAAAAACTAATTAAGCCAAGTTAAGCCAGTCATACTGGCTTAACTTGAGGGCTTTATGTACGGAAATGCTCAACAGCGCATACAAAACTAAAAGCGTTCAAATTCCGTTATTAAAGCCGAATTCATAAATAGAATAATGGTGCTCGCACCAGACAGGAAAGTGAGGTAAAGAACATGGATCAACAGGTTAAACAAGAGCGTTTGCAAGGACGTCTCGGTCCAGAAATTAAAGAGTTTCGCCAACAGAAGAAGACCATTCAATTAGCAACGGTTGATGAAAATGGGCGCCCAAATGTGAGTTACGCCCCTTTTGTTCAAAATCAACAAGGCTACTTTGTGCTGATTTCTCAAATTGCACGCCATGCTAGAAACCTTCTTGCTAACCCCAATGTGTCGCTGATGTTGATCGAAGACGAAGCAGACAGTAAACAGTTGTTTGCACGTAAGCGTTTAACCTTTGATGCAACAGCGTCGGTCGTAGAACGTGACAGTGAACAGTGGACACAGGTTGTCGGTCAAATGCAAGAGCGATTTGGTGAGATCATTGATGGTCTAAGCCAGCTTGAAGATTTTGTACTGTTTAACTTAAAGGCTGAGCAAGGTCTGTTTGTAAAAGGCTTTGGCCAGGCATATCAAGTATCTGGTGATGATCTTGTCGATTTTGTCCATCTTCAAGAAGGGCATCGTAAAGTGAAAGACGAGACAGAAGCTTAATTTTATTAGTTAAAGCAGTGGTACCGGTAATAATACGGCCCAGTCGATGATTCGACTGGGCCGTTTCTTTAAGCCATGCTGATCAATATGTTTTTGTTTTACTGATCACTGTCCTCAACCCTTGCTGATCAATTGCAAGATAGCCTTGTTGATGCCAATCAGGTCATTGATACAGGATGCACTATCAAGTGCGGCGATGAGCGATTCCTTGCTGCAACGAGGGATAACGTCAATGTTTTTTACTTTCCCTTCTAATGTATTTTTCATTAACTGAAAGTTTTTATCATCCAACATAATTGAGTTTAGCCTTTCAACGTTGTAGTTTAATTTCACCGATAGGTTAGCGGTATTTTATGACATTTTAGTGGTGAACAATGTTAACTTTTAGCCAATTAATCTAATAATTCACTGCTAATGTCATCCGCTGGCGAATAATACGCAAGTATCCAAAAAGATAAATTGAATAACTCCTCAGTTTTTTATAATTAATTGGTCTAGTGTTTCTTCTTGCGGGAAAGTGTGATCTAGATCTACTATGTTTGGCGAAAGGTGATGGGGTTCCACCTACTTAACCGCCATTCTGGCTGATGACTCCTACAGTTTTGAAAACAGGTATATCTGTTTTGCCTCGCTATCGTGGGGAGCAAACTGTGGGTGAATGCCACTCTTCTATACCTGTTTTCCTGCTTTTAGGAAAACGACATGCAATACACTCAAGATATTCAATCAATGTGCCCGATAGCGCGGGGTGATCTCCACGCGTCTAGTCCTATTCCTATGGAAGGGCGTTGGGTTAATCCCAAAGACGTGATTGCTATCTCCGGCTTAAGTCACGGGGTCGGTACTTGTGCTCCACAACAAGGCGCAGCCAAACTGACTCTCAATGTCAAGCAAGGTGTTATTCAAGAAGCGCTAATCGAAACGATAGGTTGCTCGGGTATGACACACTCTGCAGCAATGGCTTCTGAAATACTTGCAGGTAAAACGATATTGGAGGCGATGAATACCGATTTGGTGTGCGACGCGATCAATGTGGCGATGCGGGAGATCTTCTTGCAATTTGCTTATGGGCGTACCCAGTCTGCGTTTTCTGCCGATGGACTTGAGGTGGGGTCAGGGCTGGAAGACTTGGGGAAAACTCAAAGAAGTCAGGTCGGAACGAGTTACTCGACGGTGACGAAAGGACCCAGATACATGGAAGTGGCGGAAGGGTATGTGATGGAGTTAGCTCTCGATGAGCAGCGCGAAATTATCGGCTATCGCTATCTAAATTTGGGTTTGATGATGAACAAGATCACGGATGGAGTGAGCGCCGAAGAAGCGATGGAGCAAGCAATAGGCACTTATGGTCGCTTTGAAGAGGCCGTTACAACGATCAATCCACGTCAGGCGTAACCGAGGGTATGAATATGAATAGCAAAATCGAATCGCTACTGAGTCAAATCCATCTTGATTCAATTGAACAGGCACACCAGTACTGCTTACAACACGGTATTAATGCAAAACAGTGGGTGCTTGATACCCAACCCATTGCTTTCGATAACGCAGGCGACGCTTATACATTGGGCACGGCACTGGCTCTCTATCGACACGCGTCATCGGCAGTAGAAGCCGCACAGATACTGGGTGAAGGGCTACAAGCGTTTTGTAAACCGGGTAGCGTTGCACAGCAACGACAAGTGGGGTTAGGTCATGGTGCACTGGCCGCTCGCTTATTGAGCGAAGAAACACAATGTTTCGCTTTCCTTGCCGGACACGAATCTTTTGCAGCCGCAGAAGGGGCAATTAAAATCGCTCAGAATGCAAATAAAGCGCGCCAAACACCACTGACAGTGATCCTTAATGGTTTGGGGAAAGATGCAGCTTATCTGATCGCGAGAATCAATGGTTTTACCTACGTGCAGACTCAATTTGATTACGATACCGGCGAGTTAAATGAAGTGAAACGTAGAGTCTTTGGACAAGGAGAGCGTAGTCAGATCCTCTGTTACGGTGCAGACGATGTACGTGAAGGCGTCGCGATTATGCACGCTGCGCAGGTGGATGTCAGTATTACCGGTAATTCGACCAACCCGACACGCTTTCAACATCCCGTAGCAGGGATCTATAAATCTGAACGCTATCGTCAAGGCAAAACTTATTTTTCCGTGGCGTCTGGTGGCGGTACAGGTAGAACGCTACACCCAGACAACGTTGCAGCAGGACCCGCTAGTTATGGTTTAACCGATACCATGGGACGGATGCATGCTGATGCTCAGTTCGCAGGAAGTTCGTCAGTGCCGGCTCATGTTGCGATGATGGGATTTATAGGGATGGGCAACAACCCTATGGTCGGGGCTTCAGTCGGTCTTGCGGTGGCGATTGATCAACATCTCAATCATTAACGAAACTCAATCTGCAGATAATGGTTAACTATGTTCAAGATAAAGGTAACCATGTTCAGGGTAATGGTAACTATGTTCAGACAACAGTTAACTATCTTGTGATTTGGTCGATATAATAATGAGCGTATTAACGGATTGGTATTAGGTGTGAAGAAACTGGTGATTGTATTAGGTGTGATCTGCTTACTTCTGGGCGGTGCAGGGGCAGCTTACTATTTTGGTGTATTTGATAAGGGGTCATCGGATTCAGATGTGATGACAGAACCGCCGGAGTCGTCGCTTGAATCTGAAATTGCGCCAGCAACGAACAGTCAAGTGACCGAAAGCAAAATAGAATTACCGGTAGTGCCTAAGGTTGATGCTTATTATGTCAATCAAACCACGACGTCAATTAAGATTCGACCTGATGACCAAGCGCCGGAAGAGGGAATTGCGTATTACGGTGAAAAGCTCACACCACAAGAAATACAAGGTGATTGGATTCGTATTGCGCCCATTTATCAGCTAGAGCCCGGCAGTGAAGAAATTTCACAATGGGTTAAGGTGTCAGATTTATCCGTCGCGCAAGTACCGTTAGAAGGCGATAAATGGGCAGAGGTTCTGGAGCAGTATTTAAATCAAAGTGATGATTATTTGCTGTATAGCGATGAGTTTTTGAAAGTATCAACCCAGCTCTTAAAGCAAGGAGAGTGTCGATTAGCTGACTTTGAGCAGGTAGGTGGCTGGATTAAATCCATTAACCATCCTCAGGATGTTTACTTTACTTATTGTGGTGGTATTGATGCTCGACATAAGAAATACTTTAACGTCGCGACCCAAAAAATATTTTAACCTTTCGATCTATTTCTAACCTATCAATCTAGACAGGACGGGTCTCAATTACCAAGGAGACTCATCTTGCTCTGCCGTTCTTGCCATCTCTTTCACACACTGCTTAAGTCGCTTAAGACCGGTAAGTTCTCCGGCTTCAATATGTTCAATCGGCGCATAGCCGTTAAAAATGGTGGAGTTATTGCGAACATTAATGAAGTTATTGATAAAGTGAGGACTTTCAAACGCGGTTCTCAGATAGCCATCAATTTCGACAATAAGATGCACGCGCTCAAAGGTATTTGGCCCCACAGGTACAGTGGCGGGTGACACTTTAAGTCGAGCATGTTGTTCCACTGAGAGTTCTAAGATCGCTTCTGTTTGTAAGTTAGAGGCCCCCCAACTATCAAGTATATTCAATGCATACTTAATCAGAGTGACTCTTTCATTTGAAGACAGGTCTGTTGCCATTTCTTCTCCACCACTGCAAGATTTATTGATTTGTCTATTGTGATTATAGGTTGTTGCTTAGCAATGACTTAGATAAATTTCAGTGAAACATTTTCACCATGATAATCAAGTCAGATAACGAGTTATTTATGCTACAAGTATAGCAAACACTTCACTAGACGCAGCGGATATCCTCCATTAGTGGTACTCAGAGAATATTTGTTCGAGTTGTTCAATGACCCATTTCAACGCTGTGTCGGTTGGGATGTTTTTTCTATAACTGAGATAAATAGGGACTTCGACCCTTTCTTTGAACGGTAGTGGCAGAATGGACAACCCCAGAGCTTGCTTAAATTTCTCGGCATGATGCGTGAACGCTAAACAGACCAAGTCACTCTTGGATACCATATAAAGAGAGGTCAGCATGGAGTCTGATTGATAGACAATATTTCGGGTGTCAGGTTGGTTTTTTAGCATGTTTTGGAACAGGCGTTTGTGGTTTTGTCGAGTGGTGTAGGCGATGAAGTCGAGTTCAAAAAAGCCTTGCTCGTCAGTTAACTTTTCCTTGTATGGGTGATCAGTGCGACACACTGATACCGGCTCTTGTTTTAATAACACAGTGCTTTCGTAGCCAGTAAATTGCATCGGTTGAGTGGAGAGAATAAAGTCGGCTTTACGTTGTACCAATTCATCAAACCATAACTCCTCGTTCACTGAGGTGGTGGTGTTGAGCAATGATATATCAAACCCAGACTGGCTGACTCTTTCCAATAATTGTGGATAGAAGAGTAAATCAACATCTTTATGGCTTAAAAATGAAATGGTGCGTTTCGATTTGGTTGGATTTTTATGTGCTTTTGCTTGGGAGGATAACTCTTCGACAGCAGGTTTCACTGAACGATATAAATTCATGCCATTGGTCGTGGCAACGAGTGAAGTTCCGACTCGAACAAACAGTACATCGTTATAAAATTCATTCAACTTAGCAATATTTTGACTGACTGCAGAAGGTGTGACACCGAGTGCTTTTGCTGCATTGGAGACCCCTTGCTCCTCTATTACAGCGATAAAGTACTTAAACATGTTTAAATCCAAAGCCTATTCACTCCATCTATACCAGTCGCGATCACGAAATGCTTTATTGTAAGTATTTCTTAAATAAGCTTTAAGTACAACTAAAATTGTAACTGTTAGTGTCATTGCCCAAGTTAATACATCGTTTACATTAAGGAACTACAGTGAAAAAAACGATTCTTGCGGGCATGATTGCAGCGATTTCTACCTCTTCTTTTGCCGCCACCGAGCTTTATAAAAATGATGACACGACAGTGACGTTTGGCGGTGAAGTTGACGCTTACCTAGCAACAATGGATATTCAAGGTGAGAAAACGGATCCCGATGTCAACGTTTGGGCAAAACTTCAATTGAATGCTGAGCAAAAGCTAAGCAATAAGTACACGGCCTTTGCTTCGTTTGAAGTAGAATCCGGCTCTTGGTATGACGGCACAAACAATGACGCAACGTTTGACGATGTTTACGTTGGTGTAAAAACTGACACTTGGGGTGTTGCTGTGGGTGAAGTTGGCGATCTAGCGGACTCAAGCGATGCGATTGAAAAAGACGATATCACCAATGAAGGTAACTATATGGGTGGTATTGGTGGTCATCACAAAGAGTCATCAGGTCATGGCATCGTAGCAAAAGCTAAGCTCGCTGATTTTACTCTAGTGGCTGACATGCATACTGAGTCTGATGAAAACATTGACAGCCTATATGGTGTTTCAGCAGATTACGCTATCAACGGTTTAACGGTTGGTGCTATGTATCAAGCTGCGGAAGCAGAAAAATTGAACGATGATGGTGATCGTCAATATATTACCGATTTTCAGGCTTTCGGTGCTTCTGTTTCTTATGAAATTGCCGGTTTTTATGCTGCCATGACCTACACCCAGTTTGAAGGTGTTGATGGCTTTGGTTTCTTCTCTTCTCAAGAGCTAGTTGATGGTCAATCACTAGGTCTTGCTGCAAGCTATTCATTCGATAAAGCACGCGTATACTCGACCTATGCAATGGCTGATTTAGATAAGCTTTCACACACGGGTGCTGCTTTAAATGATGGTGATGTGACTAACTTCGTGATCGGTGTTGATTATGAATTAGCGGACAATATTCTCACGTTCGTTGAATACCAGACAGGTGAAGCGGATGGTGAAGTGACGGGTGACGTTGCTAAGCAAGACGGTGAGACAGTTGTTGCCGGTGTTTACTACAGCTTCTAATCGGCGCACTCACTAAGCGTCAAATAAAGGTCGACACTGAGTTGACGGTTTTTATTGCTGGCTTGAGAATCATTGTCTGATTGAGAATATAAAAGAGGACGGCTTAAAACCGTCCTCTTTTCATTGTTCGCCAAAATCGGTCTTTTTCTTATCTCAACCTTTCTTTTGTCTACTTTTCTTCTATCTGCTTATCTTTGCCAAGCGAGAGTATCCAAAGCGATACGGCGGCAACGCCCACAAATCCAGATAAAATGATGACTGGCATAGCGGCGTAACCTAACACGTGCCAAATGACAGATTCTAATGTACTCATGAGGGCTCCTTATTGCCAACCTTCTACGCCGTGCATATCAGGCAAGCGGTGGGCGATACCTTTATGACAATCGACACACGTTTTTTCACCAGATGCCAGAGCAGTCGAGTGCTGCTGTACACTTCTTGGACCTTGTTCGGAAAAGTCCATATATTCAAATTCGTGGCAGTTACGACACTCAAGAGAGTCGTTGTTTTTCAAGCGCGCCCACTCACGTTCGGCTAGATGCCCGCGTCTTGCTTGGAATTTTTCTTCCGTGCCAATAGTGTCTAACACGTAATAGGCAAACAACTCTTTGGACGCCTGTACTTTACGAACAATCTTATCGGTCCAGTTATGGGGAACGTGACAGTCAGAGCAGATGGCACGAACACCGGAACGATTGGAGTAGTGAATCGTCTCTTTAATTTCTGCCACAATCGGTGCGTGACAGCTTGAACAGAACTCTTCGGTATTGGTGGCTTCCATCCCAGTGTTGAATGCCCCCCAAAACAGTAGACCGCCGGTAAAACCAAGGAACAGCACCAAACCAGCCGCCGCTTTACTCGGCGTGGTTAGGCGATTCCAAAACGCTTTAATAAATTTCATAGATAGCCTCTCTTCACTTCATATGGCTATTCGTCGCGCAGTGAATCAACACGCTCAAAATTGTTGTTGATCAGTGGCTTAGCATCCACCTGCGTAACGTGGCATTGCAAACAGAAGTATCGGCGAGGTGACACATCTGCAAGCACAGCGTCTTCACGGTTCATAAAGTGAGTTACGCTGATTTTGGTGGCACCTGAGTCCTTGGCGTTTTTCCAACTGTGACAAGATAGGCACTTGTTGGCATTTAATGACACCTCATAGTTACGTATTTGATGAGGAATCAAAGGAGGTTGATAGACGTAGTCAGTTTCAACGACTTGGTCTTTTGGCGTATGTTTAAAGCTATCCGCAGGTCGAGTCTCTTCTAATCGGGTATCACCACGCAGGGAGTTAAGACCACCTACACCACCGGGATCATTAAATTCTGCTTGAGCGACCCCCATTATTAGGGCGCTTACCGAGAACAGAGCGACTAAAATTTTCTTCATTTTGTTATCTCCGCCTAATGGCTATTTCTTCGATGGCTGCTGAAATCAGCAGCCATAATTTCAATGTATTGTCTGTTAGACCACTTTGGTGATCTTAACAGGGCACTTCTTGAAGTCCGTCTGTTTGGACAGCGGATCGGTCGCATCTAGGATCAGCTTGTTGATCAGGATACGAGCATCGAAGAATGGTACGAATACCAAGCCTTGTGGAGGACGGTTACGACCGCGCGTTTCGACACGAACACGAACTTCCCCACGTTTGTTAGACATAAGCACTTCATCACCACGACGAAGCCCTTTTGCTGTTGCGTCGTCAGGGTGCATATAACACACGGCATCAGGTACGGCTTTGTACAATTGAGGAACACGACGAGTCATGGTCCCAGTGTGCCAGTGTTCAAGAACCCGACCGGTACATAGCCACATATCGTACTCTGCATCTGGCACTTCCGGTGGCGCTTCATACGGAGCGGAGATAATCCATGCTTTACCATCTGGCTTGCCGTAGAAGTCCCAATCTGAGCCTGCTTTCGCATAAGGATCCGACCCTTCTTTATAACGCCAAAGGGTTTCTTTACCATCCACGACTGGCCAGCGAAGACCTCGCACCTCATGATATCTATCGTACGGTGCTAAGTCGTGACCATGACCGCGACCAAATGAAGCGTATTCTTCGAACAGACCTTTCTGGACGTAGAAACCGAAGTGGTGCGCGTCATCGTTAAGCGCTTTGGCTTGCTCAACCGGGAACTGATCAACCTGACCATTTTGGTACAGCACTTCATACATGGTTTTGCCACGATATTCAGGCATTTTAGCGAGTAGATCTTCAGGCCACACTTCTTCCATCTTGAAGCGTTTTGAAAACTCCATCAGCTGCCATAAATCAGATTTCGCTTCGCCTACTGTTTCAACTTGCTGATACCAAGCTTGAGTACGACGCTCGGCGTTACCATAAGCTCCTTCTTTTTCTATCCACATTGCGGTAGGAAGGATCAGATCTGAGGCTTGTGCGGTTGCCGTTGGGTACGGATCAGAACAAACAATAAAGTTGTTTGGGTTGCGGTAGCCGAGTAGACGTTCCTCGTTGATGTTGGGACCCGCTTGCAGGTTGTTATTACATTGGATCCAATAGCAGTTCAATACGCCATCATGCAGCATTCGGTCTTGCTGTACTGCGTGGAAACCTGGCTTCGGTGGAATGGTGCCTTCCGGTAACTTCCAGGTTTTCTCTGCAATAGCACGGTGTTTTGGGTTGGTCACCACCATATCTGCGGGTAGACGGTGAGAAAAAGTCCCGACCTCACGAGCGGTACCGCACGCTGACGGCTGACCTGTTAGTGAGAATGGACTGTTACCGGGAGTAGCGATCTTACCCGTTAATAGATGGATATTATAAACGAGACCGTTCATCCACACCCCACGCGTATGTTGGTTCATACCCATGGTCCATAGCGACATCACCTTAACGTTCGGGTCTGCGTATTGCTTCGCCAGTTCGATTAGCTTATCTTCTGAGACGCCAGAAATTTCTGAGGCTTTCTCTGCGGTGTAAGGAGCAACAGAAGCTTTGTACTGCTCAAAACTAATATCTGAAGTCGCCCCTGAGTTGGCATTTTTCGCCGCGACTTGCAGCGGGTCATCATCGCGTAAGCCGTAACCGATATCGGTCGCCGCTTGCTTGAAATTAGTGTGCTTGTTAACGAAATCCCAGTTGACAGCATCGTTTTCAATGATGTAGTTGGCAATAAAGTTGGCGATTGCAAGGTCAGACTGTGGATGGAAAATGTAACCATGGTCAGCCAATTCAAATGATCGGTGTTCGTAGGTAGAGAGTACGTTAACACGGACATGGGGGTTACTGAGTCGTCGGTCAGTGATACGAGTCCAGAGTACAGGGTGCATCTCAGCCATATTTGAGCCCCAAAGCACAAATGCGTCAGCGTTCTCAAAATCATCGTAACAACCCATTGGCTCATCAATACCAAAAGCACGCATAAAACCAACGACCGCCGATGCCATACAGTGGCGCGCGTTAGGGTCGATATTATTTGAGCGGAAGCCGGCTTTCATCAACTTAGCTGCCGCATAACCTTCCATAACGGTCCATTGCCCAGAACCGAACATGCCGATACTGGTCGGTCCTTTCTCTTTGAGAGAGGCTTTCCATTTTTCGGCCATGATATCGAACGCTTGATCCCACGAAATAGGAGCGAAGTCGCCGTCTTTATTGTATTTACCCTCTTTCATGCGCAGCATAGGTTGCGTCAAACGGTCATTACCGTACATGATTTTGGATAAAAAATAGCCTTTGATACAGTTTAGACCCTTGTTGACAGGCGCTTCAGGGTCGCCCTGAGTCGCAACAACTTTACCGTTTTGAGTACCAACAAGAACAGAGCATCCGGTACCACAAAAGCGACAAGGCGCTTTGTCCCAGGTGATCTTAGTTTGGTCTGAACTCGCGATCAGGTTTGTCGCGGAAGCGGGTAGGGTGATACCTGCTACTGCGGCTGCCGACGCCGCTGCGTTTGCTTTGACAAACGCTCGTCTTGTCATCTTCATACTTCACCCTCTATGTGGGATTGGTTGTTTCCAGTGATGTTCTGTTCGTCATCCTCAAGGTTTGCTTCGATTTGATGAAACACCAAAGCCGCGTTAAGGACGTCAGGTAGTTGGTTGATAGCGTCGATAGTGTCAGTGACAAAACCTTGGTTTTCTGTTTCCAGTACCACAACGATCTTGCCTTCTTCACTTTCTCCGTAGATTTCAGCATTATCAAATGTTTCGATTTCTGCCTTAACCGCTGCTAAACGATCCGCTTTGCAGTGGACTATCAAACTCGATATATGCACTTCATTTAGTGACATAATGCTTCGTTCTCGTATTGTTATTTATTATTCATTGCTCACCGAGATCGAGTTGCTTGGGCATGTAGAGACACACGCACCACAGCCATTGCAAGACTCAAGCTCAAGTTGGGGTTGGGCAACCCCGCCCGCACGAAGTTGAAAGCGTATCGCCATTGGCTCGCAACTATCACCACAGCTCCGGCACTCGATGTTCTGAGTGGCAAGGCAGGTGTCTGAAATTTGCGCTTTCGCATCCCATGCAGGTTGTTGTTCACTACTAAATATAGGTTCTGGACATATTTCTGCACACTTGTAGCAGAAGGTGCATTCGTCAAGGCTGAAATCCACTTGAGGAAAGCCGCCATCTCCCTTGACGATGATTTGCGTTTCACAGGCTTGTTCACATTGACCACATCGGGTACAGAGCTCAGTAAACCGCTGGGCTTCCTTGATCCATGGAAGCCTTACCATATTGTAATTTATAGACTTTCGGGTAAAAAAAACACGTCTCGAAACGTCTACCATTCGTCGCACCTGATATAATTGTTTATAGTAATTAAGTGTAGACCAATTTATCTGTTCACATTTTTTCATTAACAGTCATATCAATTGTAGTTTTTGTCATAATCGGATAAATAACCCTTAGTGGTTAATTAGGGTCTATCCTTGTTTTGGATCAACTAATTGCCGTCACTGTTCTTCTAAACGTGATGCAGGTTGGTGTTTGTTGGAAGGAATAATGATTAATGAACAGAGCCAATAAGTCAGTCACAGGCGTGATCGCAAAAGCCATGATAGCGATATTGCTGCTGTCATTGGCCACCACAAACTTTGCAATCGTGACATTGGCTTCCAGTCTTAATGATGCAGAAGCTGTGAATATTTCTGGTTCAATGCGTATGCAAAGCTATCGACTTGCTTATGACTTGCAAGCTGACTCGCCGCTATTTCCCGAACATGTTGCTCAGTTTGAACAGTCATTACACTCACCCTCTATGCGAGCTTTACAGTCTTGGGATGTCCCCGACACCATTGGTCGTGATTACGCTGGGCTGATAGAGCGTTGGCAACAGCTCAAGGTATTACTGCAAAGCGATAATAGAGCAGACTATCTTTATGTGGTTGCTGATTTTGTCGACCGTATTGACCACTTCGTCTTAAAGCTACAGGAGCATTCAGAAAATAAGTTGATGCGCTTGGCTTGGGCGGGTGGCATTGGGTTAGGCGGTATTTTAATTGTTGCTGTCTATGTGGTTTTGTTTGTACGCAAACAGATCGTTAAGCCTCTGGGGCAGTTAATTGTTGCCAGTGAGCAGATCAAAAATCGTTCTTTTGATGTCAACGTTGATATTCGCTCTCACAACGAGTTGGGTATACTCGCGCGCGCCTTCAGCAATATGGCTCATGATCTGGGTAAGCTGTATCGAGGGTTGGAGCAAGCCGTGGACGAAAAAACCCATAAACTGCAACACGCACACCAATCGTTGCAAGTGCTTTATCAGTCTTCACAAGAGTTGACGGGAACTCGCATTTCACATGAGAACTTCCGGGCTATCGTCACTTATATCTCCAGCGTTGAGGGCATCACGGCCGTCGAGCTGCAAGTGGATGAGGTTGAAGGAAGACCATGGGTTGCTACCGAGGGCGAATTTAGCGGGGGTCAAGAGCGAACCAAGTATTTGCACCTCGATGGCGACGCGCTTGGGCATCTGCGCTATCAGTTTGCCCCGCCTATACCCGACGAAAAGCTGATGGACAACTTTGTGCAGATTTTATCTCGCGCGGTGTATTACAATAAAGCACAAAGGCAGACGGAGCGGATTATCCTGATGGAAGAGAGGGCAACGATTGCCAGAGAGTTGCATGATTCATTGGCGCAATCTCTTTCCTATCTCAAAATTCAAGTGACGCTGCTTAATCGCTCGATTCAAAAAGAACTTACTCAGACGCAAAATAGTCGCTCTGTGACGGTTTTGGAAGATTTGCGGCAAGGCTTGGATGACGCTTATACCCAACTAAGAGAGCTTTTAACCACCTTTAGGTTGTCGATTAAAGAGGGTACATTTGGTGAAGCGATCACTGAGATGTTGCAACAAATTAATGAACAAACCGACGTGCTCATCAAGTTAGAAAATAATATTTCTTCTCTTGAACTCGGTGCAAACGAGCAAGTTCATTTACTACAAGTGATACGTGAAGCGGTGTTAAACGCTGTAAAACATGCGCAAGCACAGACTATTTCGGTCTACTGTGTTGAAGATGAGCAGGGAGCAGTCACCGTAAAAGTGACCGATGATGGCATTGGATTTGACAAAAATACCGAGAAATTAAATCACTATGGCATGAGTATAATGCAAGAGAGAGCTGCTAGGCTTAATGCAGACTTGTCGATTAATTCGGCTGCAGATCATGGCTGTGAAGTGACGCTAAGTTTCCACAGAATTAAGGAGCCCCTGAGTGAACCAGTATAGAGTGATGTTGGTGGATGACCACCCATTGATGCGTCGTGGCATCGGACAACTTCTCAATTTCGAAGACGATTTTGATGTCGTTGGCGAAGCCAGCAATGGTGCAGAGGCGATCGCGTTGGCGAAAGAAAAACAGCCTGACCTTATTTTGCTTGATCTCAATATGAAAGGCATGTCTGGCTTAGACACACTAAAAGCATTACGTGAAGATGATTTTGATGGTCATATTGTGATATTAACGGTATCTGATATTCCCGCTGATATTGAAGCGCTGGTAAAAGCCGGTGCTGATGGTTATCTATTAAAGGATACCGAGCCGGATGACATTATTGCGTTACTGCAGCAGTTAGCTTCTGGTAACAAGGTATTTAGCCGAGCAGTAGCAAAGTACCTGGAAGAACGCGCAAACTCTGACGATGTGTTTACAACATTGACGGAAAGAGAAAGCCAAATACTGCAAGAGGTAGCGAAAGGATTTCGCAACAAACAAATCGCCGACAGACTCTTTATATCAGAATCAACCGTCAAGGTTCATATGAAGAGCCTGTTACGAAAACTGCAAGTTCCGTCAAGAACCGCGGCGACAATACTGTATCTAGAACGATTTGGTGAAATAAAATAACATATTACAAATACCATTTTGACAGATTTTATATAAGCAAACTCAATGCATTAGAAGAATAATCTGACAGAGCTGGTGCAAATAAAAAAGTGGCATATTGATTTATTGCCACTTTTTTTGTGATCTAATTCGGATATTGATATTAATTTGCCGTCACAACTCTCACCGTGTTCCTTACGGGTTAGCTTTTTCTATATTCCTCGTCATTATTTCTCTATGTAATGTTGTATTACAAAACTGGGGGGAATAAACAGTGAAAGCTAAGTATTTTGTGTTATCCGCACTGACATTAGCGATAATGGGTTGCGGCAGTGATTCAGACTCAGATTCTGGATCGAATTTAGTAACGATTAGCGGATTTGATGGTTATTTTAAAAATGCCGTTGTATTCGACGACTCAAATGACAATGGTGCACTAGACGTAGGTGATGAAACAATATTTGGCTTGACCGATTCAAGTGGTCAGTTATCGATAGAGCAAGATTCCGACATTCGCTTAGCTTTACAAACATTGACCGCTGGTGGCTCAGTGCAAAGTGCTCTGATTAGTCATGATTCTTCCACATATGCGGGTGTTTACACCGTTGATATGGATCATGCCGATCAACCCATGGCCCATGAGGTTGTGTTTAGAGCGCCATCGAGTTCACAGGTCATTTCGCCAATTACCGATCTTATTGTTCTAGAAATGGAAGCAGGTGCAACGCAAGAAGAGGCCGAGCAAGCCGTCGTTGCGGTATTAGGTGACTTAGTTTCCGGTTCGGATGACTTATATGAGGACTACATTTCGGGTGAGGCACAAAATACTCAACTGCACAAAACAGCCCAGATACTGACCGAATCGAAGATCGCAAACCCTGAAACTTATGAGAGCAAGTCTACTGAATTTGCCGAGGCGGCAGGAGATGTTGTTGAGGACTTAACCGACGAGCAGATAACTGATCCGGATTATAAACCAGTGATTGAAGATAGCGGACAGGTTGGTGAGGCACTTGATCCGACAACCGTGGTCAATCATAAACTCGTCCTAGATGCGACCGAAGTCGGTGCAGTACAAGCGGACCTAGATGCTTTAACGATTGAGACCGAAGTTGATTTTGAGACCAGCAACATTGATATCGCAGACTTATACAGTGATTTGGATGTAACTCAGGTGCAAATTGAGCTAGACGATGAGACTGATGTCAGTAGTTTGGGTCTGGCAGTGAGTGTTGATAGCGACACCAATACGCTCGTGGTTTCTCAAGCATCCGATCTCGTCGCTGGTACAGCCACAATTGTACTGAGTGCTGAAGACGTAGACAGTAGCGGCAAAGTGCGCGCTACTTTGAAGAGCGAATTTGAGGTCATGGTTACGGAAAGCGAAGAGCCAACCGATCCGACAGACCCAACCGATCCGACGGACCCAACTGACCCGACGGACCCAACTGATCCGACGGACCCAACTGATCCGACGGACCCAACTGATCCGACGGACCCAACTGATCCGACGGACCCAACTGATCCGACGGACCCAACCGATCCGACGGACCCAACTGATCCGACAGACCCAACCGATCCAACAGACCCAACGGGTCCCAATAAAGACCTAGCCGCCGAGTTACTTCCTGCTGGTATTTTGACTGTGCCAGAGGTCGTGTGTACGGAAGTCTATACTTCAACCTCGGATCTTGAGGACGCTGTCTCTGACGATATGGTCGCGGGTACAACAGCGTGCCTAGCTGATGGTGAATATCAAGACCTAGAAATTAAATTCGGTGGTAATGGTACGGAAGAGGCTCCAATTAAGGTAGCCGCAGAGAATCCGGGTAAAGCTATCATTAAAGGTGATGCGCAAATCTCAATGGGTGGTAGCTATGTTCAGCTTCAAGGTTTAGTGTTTGATGGCGGTAATAGCTCAAGCAGCAACCTTATTGCGACGCGCTTTGGGACGGGTAATCTGTGCCATAACTGTCGTATCACAGAGATTGCGGTACTTAATGTTGATGCGGATGAAGGCATTACTTCTGATGATTCATCATCAGGCGAGTGGTTGAATATCTATGGTAAAAATATCTGGATTGACCACAGTATCTTTAGTGGAAAAACCACCGCATCCCCAATGCTCTCGTTCGTACGCTGGGCTGATGATGAGTGGACAGAAGAGGCGCAAATTGCTGAGTTGGCTCAGGGTATTGTGGTATACAAAAACTATATCGCTAACCGTGCCCCAGCGGAAGGTCAGATGTATGCAACAAGCAGTGATAACAACTATGAAGCGATTCGAACGGGTTTGAGTTTCACTCATCACTATCCGGGTGATTCGATGATTATTGGTAACCTGTTTGAGAATATCCAAGGCGAAGCCGAAGTGATTTCCAATAAGGCAGCCAATAATAACATTAGCTTCAATACTATTCGTAATAGCTATGGCTCACTGACGACTCGTCATGGTGGCTCAGCGGTGATCAGCAATAACTTTATTATTGGTGATGACTATCCATTGTCTGGTGGTATTCGTTTGGTTGATGGCGATCACACAGTGACCAACAACTATATCGAAGGCGCTCGCTACAAGGATACGACCCATCATGGCGGTATTGTTTTGATGGGCTCGGATGGTGCAGGTGATGGTGATAATGGTTATCAGCAATTTGAAAATGTGCATGTTGCTCATAACACCATTGTCGATAGTGTTAACAGCTTAAACATCGATGGTGGTAGTAAGTCTGATAAACCAGAAAACGTCTATCTAGCCAATAACATCATTGATGCAGCGATTGGTCCGGTCATTACTGAAGCGGAGCGAGGTCTGCCGGAAAACTCCTATATTACGGGCAACATTGTTTATGGTCAGGCGTTCTCTGATGATGATGCTGTTGCACTAGGAACCTCTGGATTCGAATTTGCTTCAGCGGCTTTAGTCAAAGGTGACGATGGCTTGTATCGTGCATCGAACGATTCACCAAACCTGGATGCGAACAGTAGCTATGAGAAAGGTGACTTTGACGTCGTTGAGATTGATATGGACGGCAACCTTCGTTCGGAAACGACGACAGTAGGTGCTGATGAAACGGTGGATGCAGATAATCTGTATCAACCTCTTAGCTATGAAGATGTTGGTCCAACGAGTTACGCCATCGACAAGCCAACGGCCATCATGCAAGAAGAGACGATTGTTAACCCAAGCTTTGACAATGGTCTAGAAGACTGGAGTTATGGCAGTGTGACTTTGGTTTCTGGGGATGAAGCTTTCTCTCGTGACGCTAGCATCAAAGTGACCGCGGGTGGCAGTGCAACTCAGACCATTGCTCTAGACGCTAATACTCGCTATGCGGTGTCAGCGTTTGTCAAAGGACTCTACAATGTTTCTGTTGGTGATTTAGCTACCCTGCAAGGGCAGGCGGACAGCAGTGATTATACCTGGGTTAGCAAGGAGTTCACTACGGATAGTACAACGTCGGCACTATTGACGTTGACGCTACCAGAAACTGTCGAACAATTTGCAAATATTGCCGATCCTCAACTTGGTCTATGGCGTAAGAACAGTGGTAGTTCTGACGTTTGGGATACCTATGAAGGTAGTGATGCTGGTTTAGGTGATGTTGGTAGTTCAGGCGATAGCGCATTTACCGATAGTGAAGGCTCTAGTGGTTCAGCGCGTATCCGATTTAGGGCTGACCAAACGAGCTATCCTCATGATTTCCAGTCGAAACCGGGTATTAGCCAAGTCGTAGAAGGCTTACCGCAAGATACAGAAATGACCTACGCTCTCTATTATTGTGACAACAAAGGGGATGATTCATTAAGCACGCTGCATTTTGGTGTAAGGGAAGTGGACACTGGTACTATCATTGCGGACGCAAGAGAGCATAGAAAAGATCTCGATGATGCGCCTGAGGGTTCAGTGAAAGATTGCTTTAAGCAAGTGAGTATGACCTTCGATAGTGCGAGTTATTCATCGGTAGAGATCTTTGCGCTACTTGAGATTGATAGCTCGCTAAGTGATGCAGAACTTTATGCCCATGAGCAATACATGGATGACGACCTAGAAGTTCGAGTTGATGAATTCAGCTTAAGTTATCAAGGCGAACCGGGCGACGACTCTGAAGGTTATCTAGACGATATTCGTTTAATCAAGCGTATCGACCAATAATCGACTCCACCCATAAATAACCCAAAAGCACCTTTCCATCGCAAGATAAAGGTGCTTTTCTATTTCCTAGCCCCTAGCCCCTAGCCCCTAGCCCCTAGCCCCTAGCCCCTAGCCCCTAGCCCCTAGCCCCTAGCCCCTAGCCCCTAGCTCCTAGCTCCTAGCTCCCCTAATTCTTCAATCTTTGCCTTAATAAAATCCAGAAACAGCTTGGTTCGAGTATGTTCGTAATCCAGATTGGGATAATACGCATACACCGTGGTGTCTTGAGCATGCAGTTCCGGCAAAATTCGTTTTAGCTCGCCGGATTTAATCTCTTGTTTAATCATGATGTCATTGCTGATAAGAATGCCCATACCGCTTTTTGCTGCGGAGTACAGTGCTTCAGGGTTAGTCGTTGCAAAGTTGCCGGATAACATCACACGTTGAGTTTTAGAGATCTTATATTCACGCTGTGGACGCTCACCCCAAATCAGAACATTGTGTTGTTTTAATTCTTCAATGGTTTTGGGTTCGCCATGTTGTGCGAGATAACTATCAGAGGCATAGAAACCGATTTTCTGCTCAAACAGGGGAGTCTGCTTCATGCTTAGACTGTTCATCGTTTCCAGTTCGCGACTGATAAAAACATCGAGATTACTATTCGGTATTTGACCCGGCACGGTCGTGATCAATTGCACCCGAATATCGGGATACAGCTTGAGAAACTGTTCCAGATATTGAACCAAAAACTTGGAACCCACTGCGATAGTCGCGCCAATTTTTAACAAGCCTGCTGGCGATTGACTGACTGATCGTGTTTCGTCAATGATGGATTGAAAGCGGTCGAGCGAATCTTTTGACCGTTCATAGAACAGTGCTCCTGCCTCGGTTTGAGTGACTGAGCGCGTTGTGCGCTTTAGCAACTGCACCCCAATTCGTTCTTCTAACCAGTGAATGCGTTTGCTTACCGCAGAACTGGTGGTATTTAAACGCCTTGCCGCACCATTAAAACTCCCCTCTTCGACCACTTTAATATAGGTGTTGATATTTTGTATCCAGTCCATGGGCGCTCCTTGTTTATAGGGTGCTATTGGTAATGAAGTATTAATTCCCATTAGGACGTAATTTAATTCCAAAAACGGATATTATCATTATTGAATACGCAATATACAATGAAGCCATGAAAACTGATATTGCTAATTCATTCAACAAAACCCCTATGCTGCTTGCCATGATGATCATCGCAACCGGGCAAGTAGGCGTGAGCATTTACTTACCATCGTTACCGATGATCAGTGAGGCTTTGTCTATTGATGCCGGACAAGCTCAGTGGCTAGTGACGCTATTTTTGGTGGGATTTGGTTTATCTCAGCTAATCTATGGTCCATTGTCGGATGCGATTGGGCGCAGACCGGTGTTTATTCTTGGTCAAGGGATCTACTTACTTGGCACCTTGTTGTGCGTTCTATTTAGCCAGAATATTTATATCTTGGTACTTGGACGATTGTTACAAGGCTTAGGTGCGGGGAGCGCGTCGGTATTGGGAAGAAGTGTGCTGCGAGACAGTTATGATGGTGCACAATTGACGAAAGCGTTGTCATATATCTCCATGACAGCCTCGATTATGCCGATCATTGCTCCGGTTTTTGGCGGATGGATTGCATTTCATTTGGGTTGGCAAGCCGTGTTTTGGTTTGTGATGGTTTATCTGTTGGCGATTTTTGTTCTGGGTTGGTTTATTTTGCCCGAAACCTTGCCTTATCAACCGAGACGTTTTGAACCCAGTAAATTGCTCAGTACCTACGCCAAGCTCATTATTAACCCACAGGTCATCGGCAGCGCAAGCTATAACTGGATTAGTTATTTAGGTGCGGTTGTTTCGTTGAGTTTGTTTCCATATTTAATGCAGCAAGAGTTGGGTTTGACCGCAGCACAATATGGCAGCTTGATGATTATTCCTTCGACAGGTCTGCTCGTGGGCAGTGTTGCGCTTAATGTATTTAGTCGTTACGTGTCGACGAGCAAGATGCTAGCGGTGGCGATTGCGATTAGTGCGTTTTCTGGGATTTGGTTGTGGTTTACTGAGATGACGGTATTCAACTTACTGTTCGCGTTTACGTGGTTGACCGTCGCGCAAGGGCTTTCGTTCCCGATTTCAATTTCACTATTGTTAGCGCCACATAAACGCCAAGCTGGAGCGGTATCCGCGTTGTCGGGCTCTATCCAGATGGTGATTGCCGGTGTCTTTGGTGCCTTGTTAGTCGAAAACTGGGTCACAAGCCAATCAACATTGGCCGTTTTTTACGTGGTGTCGGCAATGGCAATGGGACTTGTGCTGGTTTCAAGCCAATGGCGCCAGCACCAAGTCAATGCGGTGAATGTTATAGATTAGCGCACTTATTGTGGTTTTGGGTTTTATCTAGCTCTTCAGCCCCACGCAGCATCGCTTCGATAAGTTCTCCTGCGTTGAATTTTTCTAACGCTTCATGAGCACCTACTTGATGAGCGCGATCGGTCGACATTTGACTTGACAATGAGGTATGCAAAATCCGATAGCAGTGGCTGAGTTCGCTGCTGTTTTGTACCTCAAATGCCAACTCGTAACCATCAAGACCCGGCATCTCAATATCGCTGACTAAGATGTCTATAGCCGTATTACTGCGGGCTTTTTGTTGCATAAACGCCAGGGCGCTATTGCCATCTTTGCAGACATCATAAGTGATATTGATATTATCTAAGGCATCGCAGAGCTGTTTTCTGGCGATGGATGAGTCATCGACGAGAAGAATATTGAGTGCTTTCATTCGCTCACGCTGTACATCGGTCAGCATGGGAATGTGGTTGTCAGCATATTGAGGATAGATCTTCGAAAGTAGTAACTCGACATCGAGTAGTTGAACGATTTTGTCTTCAAAACGGGTTACGCCAGTGACAAAGACATTGTGTCCTACGGTTTCTGGTGCCGGCTCAATGTTTTTCCAGTCGCAATCTATGATTTTATCTATGTCTCTTACCATGAAAGCTACCACCGTGCGTAGGCAGTCAGTCACGATCAGATAACTGGTTGCATACTCTTGTGGGTCAATGGGTCTAAAACCAATGGCTGCAGCCATATCAATGACAGGGGCAGTAAATCCTCGGATACTAATCGTTCCGATGACATTGTGGTGAGAATAGGGGATCTGTGTTGTTGGTACATAAGGGATAATTTCCCTTATTTTTAAGGTACCTATAGCAAAACTCTGCTTCTGCGCGTTTAGAGTAAACATCAACATGCCTTGCGACTGGTTAGCTTTATTTGTTTTCACTTTCATGGCTCTTTGCCTTAATACAACACCTGTTTATGGTATAGAGGTTTAACTCTAAAGTTAACGACGAAATACTAAATATTATTAGCTCGGAACAAACTAAGCGTGATTTGAATCTCATTTTCTATTACACTTTGCGCCACTTAGGCTCCACATTTAACTTCTTCTCCTGATAACACCGAGGGTTCGACAACGATGGCAAGAACAGCAGCCGCTTTGCATATTCTGGTTAAACATAAAGAACAAGCAGAAGATATTATTAAGCAACTAAAGAAAGGCGCTAAATTTCAAACGCTTGCTAAAAAGTACTCGACCTGTCCTTCGGGAAAAAAAGGCGGGGATTTGGGCGAGTTTCGCAAGGGGCAAATGGTCCCTCAGTTTGATAAAGTCTGTTTTAGTGGCGAGGTGCTGACCCCACATTTAGTGAAAACTAAGTTTGGTTGGCACGTGGTTAAAGTGCTATACAGAACATAGCCATAACAGAACATAGTCATAACAGAAAATAGCCACAGCAGAATACAGTCACAAAAGAATACAGTTAAAGTAAACTTGGTCGCTCGACTTGAGCGCTGATTTATTTATCACTATCTCAACAAGGTTAATTGCGATGAGCATCAAACAAGAAATTCAAAACTTAAACAACCGACTAGACAAGTGCAACCACAAGCTTGAAGGTGCAAAATCTAGAGGGGATAGTGAACTGATCACTCGTTTTACCGATGAAGCGGACAAACTGAGCAAAAAACTGGCTCAGTTAAAACATAAGCAGCAATATGAGCTTAATAAAGAGCGTAGAGGTCTTGGTGATATGGCTTTCTCGCGTGAGCTTACCAAGGCTGAGCAAGCGGATCTGGGTAAACTTAAAAAGTCAGTGAAAGGCCTAGTTGTCGTTCACCCGATGACTAAAATCGGTAAAGAAATGCGTCTGGATGTCATCACAGGTTTTGCGCCGAAAGAGTTTTAATGGCGGCTTTGACGCACCGATAATCGAGTTTGTACAAAAATGGGGTATCTTCGGATACCCCATTTTTTAATCCGTTCACCCAACCACTTGGCTATTTTACTCTACTTCTTAACGCTTTGGTTTGGCTTCTCTGTTTCTTTGCGTCAACTCTACGTCTCTGTGAGGCTTTGGTCGGCTTGGTTGCTCTGCGTGCTTTCTGAACGACCGTCGCGGTGAGAATGAGTTGTTTAAGGCGTTCAAGCGCATCTTCGCGGTTTTGTTCTTGAGTTCTGAATTGCTGAGCCTTAATAATAATGACGCCTTCTTTGGTGATTCGAGAATCGGTCAAAGCAAGCAGCCTTTCTTTATAGAATTGAGGCAAGGTTGAGCGTTTGATATCAAAGCGTAAATGTATTGCCGTGCTGGTTTTATTGACCTTTTGTCCACCCGCCCCCATTGCCCTTATTGCGGTGAGTTCGATCTCCCAAGCTTGTAGCGTGACTGTGTTGGATATTGTTAACATAAGGTTTTGTACCAGTGGTTATTTTGGTGGTGCGCCGCTATTTTTTTGAGTGCGCTTAATGTCTTTGTGGTCACCACTTGAGCGAACATTGACAACAAGTTCAAGGGTATTGCTGGTGATTAATTTGAACGACTGAGGCAAAGGATTGATCTTTAAGCGTTAAAATGCAAGTAATCGATTGTCGCCAAACGAGGTCAACTTCGTTTGGTTTAACAGATTGAGCGACAGAATTGTGCTTGGTAAAACCATTGGCATTGGGTAAGGGGTAAGAGATGAAAAATGTAAAAACCAACAAAGTGGTGACGGTGACGTTAAATCCGGCGCTGGATCTTACCGGTCATATGGACTTGTTGAGAGCAGGTCATGTCAATCTGGTTGAGAAAGGTTCGTTACATGCGGCAGGTAAAGGCGTCAACGTGGCTAAGGTGCTGACGGAACTGGGCGCTCAAGTCACTGTGACGGGTTTTTTAGGTGCGGATAATCCTGAGCTATTTCATCAACTCTTTAGTGATCTCAATGTGGATGACCAATTTATTACGGTAGCCGGTGCAACGCGCATAAACGTCAAACTGGTCGAGAACGATGGACAAGTGACTGACATCAATTTTCCGGGAGTGCAGGTAAGTGCTGAAGATATCCATCGCTTTGAAAGTCAGTTATTTGAGCTTGCGCAGAGCCATGACTTTTTTGTGATTGCTGGCAGTCTCCCTCAGGGTGTTACACCGGAGCAGTGCGCCAAGTGGATAGCCGATCTACAAGCCAAAGGCAAAAAAGTCTTTTTTGATAGCAGCAAAGCGGCATTGCAACAAGGTATCAACGCCACTCCTTGGTTGATCAAGCCAAACGACGAAGAATTGGCAGACCTGATTGGAGAACAACTGCAAACCTCAGAGCAACTGATGTCTGTGGGCAGGGAGCTCGCAAACAAAGGAATCGCTAACGTGGTCATTTCGCGAGGGGCTGATGGTGTGCTTTGGCTTCGAGATGGACATTGGATACAGGCGACACCGCCAAAAATGGAGTTGGTCAGCACGGTAGGAGCGGGAGATACCTTAGTCGCTGGACTATGTTGGGGGGAAATGCAACAGATGCCCGCTGAGCAACACCTTCGCTTTGCAACCGCGTTATCAGCATTAGCGGTAAGCCAAGTGGGGGTTGGCGTGCCTGAGCAGAGCATGATTGATGCAGCGTCAAGGCAGGTCATATTGACTCGATTTCGTTAACCGTCTCGACAACACCTGAAACTGCCACAACACGAGTAGCGCTATGATGACGGTTATCTGTGCCGCTTTCTTAATGATACTTGACCCTTGTTAGAGCCAGATAGACAAACAGCCCTTAGGTGTCCCTAAGGGCTGTTTGGTTTGGCGATCATTTAAACGTTATTGGAGATAAGCGTTCATCATCCAAGTCTCTTTTTCTTGCTGACTGATGTAGTCACCCAGCAGCGAC
This sequence comes from Vibrio hippocampi, assembly GCF_921292975.1. Classification (NCBI taxonomy): domain Bacteria; kingdom Pseudomonadati; phylum Pseudomonadota; class Gammaproteobacteria; order Vibrionales; family Vibrionaceae; genus Vibrio; species Vibrio hippocampi. The sequence goes on along the minus strand of NZ_CAKLCM010000003.1, from coordinate 1,342,121 downwards.
ACGGTACCTTCGTCGCCTAACTCACTCGCAAATGCCAGCAGTTGACGCTGTTTTACCAGCAGAATTTTGTAAGCATCCAGAATTTGTTCAATGGCAGCTTTACCTTCCGTTACATTGGTCTGCTCTGGGATCTCGGAGAGTCTCAAATAAGCAGAGTAACCGTGAACAGGGGTGACTTCGAGCGTCAAGATACGTTCTGCAATCTCATCGATTTGGTCAATAAAAGCGGTATAAATTTCTTCAAATTTTGCGTGTAACTCGTAGAAATCACGCCCTTTAATGTTCCAATGATAACCACGCACGTTCATATATAGAACCTGGTAATCTGCCAATAGTTGGTTGAGTTTCTCACCGAGTTCAACGGTTTGTGCCTTGTCTAGGCCAATGATATTCTTTTCCATCACGGATTCTCCAAAGTAATCATTCATGTTCATGTTCATGTTCATGTTGGTATAGGCTTAGATTACGGAGAAATGACAGTAAGTTGAAATCGATTGTTTGTATATATTTGATAGGTATTTTCTATCTAAAACGGCCAGCAGCCAGCAGCCAGCAGCCAGAACCAATGAAACACTTTGTGGATTTTGTCGTTTGAGAATAGAAAACAAAAAGTCGCTTAAAACAGAGCGTTTAAGCGACCTTGCGTTTAGTCAATGATTTTACGTTTACTCTATGCCTTTACGGTGCGAGATTGATGGATTATCAATGGTCTAAGTAAAGGTAGTTTTGCCAACTTTTCATTCTAATCAGCACCTTACGCATAATAGAGACATGAGTAAAACTGTCTGAGTAGACGGCGATTTCAGCGTTGGAACCTGTGGGCAGTACATAGCTTGACATATCGTCTTCCATTATCAGTTTCACCATAACACGGCCTGATGTGTTAAAGCTTTGGGTCGTGCGCAATGTTCCGCTTGCACTAATTTGACCTTCCGCGATGGTGGGCAGCACTTCGACCACTTTGCCTTTAAATACCCGTCCCGGTAGAGCCTTGAATACAAACTCGGCTTCAAAATCCGCTTTGAGTCGCTGTAATGAATTTTGACGGAACGCACCAACAAAATAGATTTGTTCGGTGTGAACAAACGTCATCAGCGGCGCGAGGGGCAGGGGCACAGCCATCATACCTGGACGTAATGCGAGCTGGGTAACGTAGCCGTCGGTAGGAGCTCTGACGGTGGTTTCATTCAGGTTGAATTCTGCTTCGACGACCTGAGCTCTACGCTGAGCCACTAAGGTATTCTCACCAAAGATCTGTGACTCATAAGCCAGTCTTGCGCTCTCTTCTTTCGCTTGTGTTGCCTCAACCGTTGCTTGGCTTGCTTTGAATGTTTGCAATCGGGTATCGACTTGTTGCGCTGTGAACGCGCCTTTATTGAAACCCGCTTGATAACGATTGTATTCCCGCTCGGCTTTATCTCGGTCAGCAATAGCTTTAATGGTGTCAGATTGGGCGGCTTTGTAGTCGCTTTCCAACTGCAACACATCTTGCTCTGCTTCGGCTAATGCCGCTTTAGCTTGGATTAATGCCGCCTCAAAAGGGATAGGATCGATCTTAAATAGTGGATCGCCTTGTTTGAGCTGTTGGTTAGCCGTGACATCGACCTCAATCACTTTACCCCTAACGCTAGAAACGATCGGTGTGGTGCTGTAGACCTGCCCACCGATTTGGCTGAATGGGTGGTTATAGTTCATAAGAAGAATGAGGGTTCCAACCAATACAACGCCACCCAGTACCGCCGTAGGTACTGTCCATTTGTTTAATGGGATCTTGAAGATCTTAAAGACAGCAATACACAGCGCGGCATACGTTAAAATAAGTAATAGATCCATGGGTTACTTCTCCTCTACCACTTTCTGAATATCTGCGGATGACTGCTTACCTTTTAAGTAGGAGACCTCATTTTCTAATTCAGAGACCTGATCGATAAGGGTTTCTAAACGATGGTGAAGGTCGTGCTGTTCTTGTTCGAGTTTCTTGAAACCCCAGCCGCGATCTTCACGCCACAATGTCGCCCATATCCATAGAAACGGCCAGATAGTGTGCAGGGTAAACAGACTAACCCAGCCTGCGACATGAATAGCATCTTGGTGAGGGTGGTCGCGTTCTTTGGCGATTTCATAAGGAATGTCGTGGATCACTATGATTCCATAGAACAGTACCAGAGCGACAAATATCAGGAGTCCCAATGCAAAATAGTCTAAAAACATAAATGTCCTTGTTAACGGATTGATGTGTTGGGGTGAATATCGGTTTAAGTATTTGTTATGTTGACATTCTTTGCAATAAATTTATATGGGTATGATGATTTTGTGCCAACGATTTTAATATAACTATTTCGATAAAATTCTTAATAGAACAGGGGATTGAAAGGTTGTTCGCCTAAAAGTTGTTATCCAAGGTGATCCAAAGTCACTGCTGTCCATAAAAGTTGTACAAGTTAAATATTTGTATCACCTATGTGGCTGTGCTAATTGTTATAGATAGACAAACACACAAACGGTGTGCTCGGTAATCATAGATAAACAGGGCACTCAAGCATCCTCCGATAAAGTATTTAGCGACACTAACTGAGTGAGTGAGCAATGTGACCACTCGAATATTGTCATAGCTAGATAGAGAGGCGTTGAAAACAGGAGCGCGTGATGGAAAACCAGCAAATTAAAGTCGGCATTAGTTCTTGTCTATTGGGCGAGAAAGTCAGATTCGATTCAGGGCACAAGCAGAGTAGCTATGTTAACAAGGAATTGCGGGACTATTTTACTTTCGTGTCGGTGTGCCCAGAAGTGGGGATGGGCTTGCCTGTGCCCCGTCCCACCATTCGACTTATCTCTGACAAGGAGCGCATTGCTCTGGTTGAAACCAAAGATGCGGATAAGGATTACACTGACGGTATGATGCGCTTTACGACTCAGCGTGTTGCCGAGCTTCAGGACGAGCAGCTTTGTGGCTACATTGTTTGCGCTAAGTCTCCAAGCTGTGGCATGGAGCGAGTCAAAGTGTATGGCAATGGACATGCCTCGACAGATGGTGTGGGTTTGTATACCCAACACTTAATGCAGCAGATGCCTTGGCTGCCTGTGGAAGAAGATGGCAGGCTGAACGACCCGGTACTTAAAGAAAACTTTATTTCACGCGTTTATGGGCTTAAGGATTTTTATAGTGCGATGGATGGTGCGCCGACACCAGGGAAAGTCGTCGCTTTTCACTCTCGCTATAAACTCACTCTAATGGCGCATAGTCCAACGGCTTACAAAGAGCTTGGACGACTTGTTGCGCGTCAAAACGAGTACGAGCCAGATACGTTTTATAACGAATATCGCTTGGGTTTAATGTCGGCGCTGAAATGTCGAGCATCACGCAAAAATGTGACCAACGTGCTGATGCATATTCAAGGTTATTTCAAGCGCTCACTGAATCAGAATGAAAAAGCCGAGTTGGCTAAGGTGATTGATGACTACAGGACGGGGCTGTTACCTATCTTGGCACCGCTCACTCTATTGAAACACTATCTTAATGCTTATCCAGACGACTATTTGTTACAGCAGCAGTTTTTACAACCCCATCCGCAGGATATGCGATTGAGATATGGTCTTTGAGAACATGGTTTTTGAGAAAATGGTTTTTGAGTAATATGGACTTGGAGCAAAATCGATATGCAATAAGGGAGGTAGCCAGCATTACGGGCGTCAAGCCGGTAACACTGCGCGCCTGGCAGCGAAGATACAATCTGCTGCAACCTCAAAGAACAGATAAGGGTCATCGACTCTATACAGACAACGATATCGAGCAAATTAAGTTGGTGCAAAGTTGGCTTGCGAAGGGTGTTTCTATTGGTAAAGTCAAACAGTTGCTCGATGACCAAAATCTGCTTGTTGAGGGCGTTGATAGTGAGCAACTGCAAGAGGTCGACTGGCTATTGGAAGCACTCTCTACCCTTGACGGTAAGAAAGTGGAAGAGATCATTGCGGTTGTGCTGAAAGAGTATCCTCTCGATATTGTTGAACAGCAGTTTATCTTACCGAGCCTTAGTTCTATCGATTTAGTCAAAGCCGGCAGGCAGGTGTTGCAGGCTTCACTGTTCAAAACGACTTTGATCAGGCAGATTTCCGTGGCGCTCAAATCTCTCGATAAATCAGCCTCTAAGCATAGGCACTTATTTGTCAATGTGGACAGTAGCGGACACCCGATCGCATGGATACGCTGCATGCAGCGTGCAGAGAACGGCGACAGAATGATACTGCTTGATGGCATTGAAGATTTATCCGCTTTGTGCAGTCAAGATATTGCTCAGGGCTATCACAGTTTGGAGTTATTCAGTGAGCGCCCATTAACCGAAAAGCAACTAAGTGTGGTCGCCATGCCTGTTAATCAGTTTTACTCGGACGTTCGTTTATCGCCCATGATTCAACATTGGGTTGACCATTGGAGACAACAGCGATGAGAATGGTTTTGCTGTATCGTGACTTAAGAAGTGTTGACAATCGTGCCTTGGATTATGCCATTGATGGTGAAACAGAGGTGGTCACTGCCTTTTGTTCAACGCCGAAGCAGTGGTTGCAGCACCATTTGTCACCGATGCAGGCGGATCTGATTTTTCGGCGTTTAAACTCGCTAAGCGATGAACTGCGAAATCTCAATATTCCATTGCTCTACCACGAATGTGATGACTTTACTGCGGCGAATCAGTGGCTAGTGAAAAAAGCACTTGAGTTGGGCGTCAACGAAGTGGTGCTCAATAAAAACTATGAAGTCAATGAGCGTCAAAGAGAAGAGACGCTTGAACAAGCCCTCACTGAGGTGGGAATCACGCTCACTTCAATCGACGACAAATGCGCAGTGCCGCCGGGTAGCGTGGTCAACAAGCAAGGCGCTTATTACAAGGTATTTACGCCGTTTAAAAAAGCTTGGCTGGCGTTGGGTTATACTCCCCAGGTTGTTCCAAGCCGAGCCTCTGTTCCGGTGAAACAGCCCTTATCAGACTGCTTTACAGATAAGGTGACGTATAGTTATCCGCGGCAAGACAGCCGTTTGTGGCCGGTGGATTCAACAGCAATATTACAACGCTTGAGAGCGTTTTCCGCTGCACGTGTAGACGATTACCAACGGCAACGTGACTTCCCGGCTGTCGATGGAACCAGCCAATTAAGCCCATACCTAGCGATTGGGGCGCTGTCCGTGAGGCAGTGTATTGCTCGACTCTATTACGACCAACCTAGCGCGTCGCTATCAGAGGGTGCGGTGGTGTGGTTAAGTGAATTGATCTGGCGAGAGTTCTATCAGCATTTAGTCTATTTCGAACCTAAACTGTGTAAAGGTGAGGGCTATCTGGACTGGGAGAAGCATCTCGATTGGAGTATTGGCTCTGAAGTGACTTTTGAGCACTGGTGCCGTGGCGATACCGGTTACCCCATTGTCGATGCAGCCATGAAGCAGTTGAACCAAACTGGCTGGATGCACAACCGCTTGAGAATGATTGTGGCTAGCTTTCTTACCAAGGACTTGCAGATCGATTGGCGTAAAGGCGAACGTTACTTTATGACCAAGCTTGTGGATGGTGATTTCGCGTCAAATAACGGGGGTTGGCAGTGGTGCGCGTCAACAGGGTGTGATGGTCAGCCTTATTTTCGTATTTTTAACCCCATTACTCAGGGGGAGAAATTTGATACCAAAGGAGACTTTATTCGCCACTGGTTACCCGAGTTGGCAGAGGTTCCAGAACGCTACATTCACAAACCGTGGGCTTGGCAAGGGTTTGAAAATCTACAATATGTCGCCCCGATAGTTGATCACAAGACACAAAGAGAGATAACCTTACAACTTTACAAAAATGCAAAGGATAGACACTGATGTTTCGTAAAGCCACCTTGCTAGTAGGCTTACTGTTATCCCACACCCTTTCCGCCGCGACGTTCTCCCTACCCACCGACGGCAGTAATATGGTTGGAACGATTCAGTACCATAGTGTGGAACAGGGTGAAACCATGGCGAACATTGCCAAGGAATATGACGTTGGCTTTTTGTCTCTTATGGCTGCCAACAAAGGTGTCGATCCATTCTTACCTCAAGATGGTTATGTATTGACGATCCCAAGCCAGATCATCCTGCCACATGTTGATTATCGTGGCATTGTGATTAACTTGGCGGAATTACGACTCTACTACTTTGAACCAGACAAAGGCGTGGTGCATATTTTCCCCGTCGGTATCGGACGTATTGGGCAAGATACTCCCGAGATGACCACTAAGATCAGTCAATTACGCAAAAACCCAACATGGACACCGCCAAATTCGATTCGTAGAGACTACCTGGCAAAAGGTATCGAACTACCGAGAGTGGTTCCTGCTGGTCCTGAAAACCCGCTCGGTGATTATGCGATGCGTCTTGCCTATGGCACAGGCAGTTACCTTATTCACGGCACCAACAAAGATTTTGGTATTGGGTTGCGAGTGAGTTCCGGTTGTATTCGTATGGAGCCAACGGATATTGATTGGTTATTTCAACAAGTCGATGTAGGGCTGCAGGTGCGAATTATTGATGAGCCGATCAAAGTAACGTTAGAGCCGGATAGAAGCGTCTTTATCGAGGCCCATGAACCTCTCACTCGTACCGATGGAAGCAAGAAATCAATGGATATTCCAAAAGAGTTAGCTTGGTGGATTGACGAATATCAGGTCTCTGATCAGTTGATTAAAGCGGTACTCTTGGCGCAAAACGGTGTGCCGGTTGAGGTGATTTCAGCGAGTGCTATGACACAACAAGAGTAAGTTTAGGGATAGGATTTAAAACAAAAAAAAACAGCGCTAATGATTAGCGCTGTTTTGTTATTCGTTGCTCTTGTTTGAAGAGTGCTTACTTAGTGTAAGACTGAGCAATGTTATCAATGCGTTCGTTTGCACGTGCTGCTTCGTCTTGTGCTGTCATAGCATTCTTGTTGCTTGTCATCACTTCATTTTTAAGTGCTTGCACGTCTGAGCTTAGTTGGCTTACTTGGTTGCTTAGCTCGTCCATTTTTGCTGTTGCTGCTTCGTCTGGACCAGATGCACAACCTGCAAGTAGTAGAACTGATGCTGATGCTGCAATTAAAACTTTCTTCATTATTAGCTCCTTTAGGAATTAGTATTTAAAACAGCCCTGCTACCTATTTGGTACGTACCTAGGCTATTTGAGAGTTTAGTGCTTAATTATAAGAACGCAAACTAATTAAAAGTCAGAAAAACCAAAAAATTACCATTTTTCTGGTTAAATTAGTGTCAGTCTTAGTTTTGAGATGCACCAAGTGTCACTCGGATTGTCTCTCCGCACTTAAATCTATTAATGCGGTAATTAAGTTACTGTAAAATAGAAATATTACAACTCATAGTTGATGAAAAACTGAATCTACACCACAGCAAATGACTTTTCACTACATTCGGTAAGAATTTCCTGAGTAGAGGCAAGGGGAATCACTACGAAAATTGATAATAATCGACCTTTAATGATCTCTTGCTCAGTATTTGGGTTAGCTGAGTTTAGGGGGATGAGCTAAAGTTAAACAGCAGCGGCTAAACGGTAACTTGGGTAAAGATAGATAATCATGTATTATGCGCATCCTCTTATGACATCAAGCTATTTTGCAGCACTAAGCTATTTTGCAGCACCAAGCTATTTTGCCGCACTAAGCTATGTGTGGCACCAAACCATGTGTAGCACCAAGCTATCTGTAATACGAAACAGGGTGCAACACAAAACCAGGTGAGCAACGTGGTTCATGCAAACATCGCATGGTTGATGTAGATATTAAAGACAACACCATTTTAGCAACACGCTTTTAGGAGTATTGGCATTGCAATTTAAAGACCTTGGTTTAGACAATCGACTACTGAAAAACTTGAAACATTTTAACTTCAAGCAAGCGACGGACATTCAAAGACAAGCGATTCCGGTGGCGATTGCAGGTAAGGATCTAATGGCATCTTCCAAAACGGGCTCGGGTAAAACCTTGGCGTTTGTGTTGCCGATTCTGCACAAGTCTCTTAAAAACAAATCTTTTTCTGCCAAAGATCCTCGCGCCTTGATCCTTGCGCCGACTCGCGAGTTGGCAAAACAGGTTTATGGCGAGCTGAAATCGATGCTCGGCGGTTTGTCTTACGACGCGACGCTGGTTCTTGGCGGAGAGAACTTTAACGATCAGGTCAAAGCACTGCGTCGTTACCCTAAATTTATTGTTGCGACGCCGGGACGCTTGGCGGATCACCTAGAACATCGTTCGTTGTTCTTAGATGGTCTTGAAACCTTAGTGCTGGATGAAGCAGACAGAATGCTCGACCTTGGCTTTGCGCCAGAACTGCGCCGTATTCATAATGCCGCTAAACACCGTCGTCGCCAAACGTTAATGTTCTCTGCCACGCTGGATCACGCAGAGGTGAACGATATTGCCGGTGAAATGCTCAATGCACCTAAACGTATCGCAGTCGGCGTCTCCAATGAAGAACATAAAGATATCACTCAAAAGTTCTACCTGTGTGATCACCTAGATCACAAAGAAGCCATTCTAGAACGCATTATTTCAACCGCTGATTATAAGCAAATGATCATCTTTACCGCGACGAGAGCGGATACGGATAGACTCACCAACTGGTTAAATGAGAAGAAACTGAAGGCCATTGCCTTGAGTGGCAATCTTAACCAGACTCAGCGTAATACCATCATGAGTCAGTTTGAACGTCATGTCTTTAAGATATTAGTGACGACAGACGTTGCCTCACGAGGTTTGGATATTGCGACGGTGACTCATGTCATCAACTTTGATATGCCCAAGCATACCGAAGAGTATGTCCACCGAGTCGGTCGAACGGGTCGTGCGGGCAATAAGGGCGATGCGGTTTCTTTGGTGGGTCCAAAAGATTGGGATAGCTTTAAGCGCGTTGAAGCCTTTTTACAGCAAGACATCAGTTTTGATGTGCTTGAGGGGCTGAAAGGGAAATTTAAAGGGATAAAACCTAAGAAGCCGACGTTCAGCAATAAAGGTCCGAAAGCGAAAGCGGCACCGAAGAATAAAAAGGTGGCGAATAAGAAACCTGTTAAGCGCGATAAAGCCTTTTATCAAAATGTGGCGGTGGGCGATTCGGTATTTATTCCCAAGAAAAAACCAAAGCCAGCGGCAGACAGTGAGTAACATGAGTAATATCACTGTTTAATTGTTAATCATATTTCAGTTTGAACCGTGAATTGAAGAAAAAAAGGTGATGTGTCGCCTTTTTTTTTGATCTTTTTTTCCAGATTTTTGCCACGCAAAGTGGCAGAAATTTCAGTTTCTCAAAAATGTAAAATTAGCGCTCAATGCTAGCTATATCAAGGCTTGGTTAAGCATGTCATCACTTACTTGCATTGTTTTTGTGATCTTGTTCTAAGTTTAGCGCTCAAAAAAAATCTCACCTGTCATACACCTTTCAACGAAGTGAAACACAACTGTCATATTTCCAAACTAATCTGTCACCGTTCAAACAAACAACGGCAATCAAGCCAACAAAGGAAGAATTTGTGATGAAAAAGACAGTTATCGGTGCAATCGCTCTGCTAGGTGCTATGACACTGACTCCAGCTCAAGCTAAGGAAACAATCTCAGTAGTAGGTTCTAACAGTGCTTCACCACTGGTAGAAATTTTCGCAGAAACTTACATGAACAAAGGCGAACCTGTGTTCATCGAGATTCAAGCACCGGGTTCTTCAGCGGGTATCAAAGCAGCTAAAAACGGCAGCGCTGACCTAGGTATTTCATCTCGTGACCTAAAAGCAGAAGAGAAATCTGCAGACCTTAAAGAGCTTGTTATTGCTCGTGACGGTATCGCAGTTGTTGTTAACCCAAAAAACAAGGTTGACTCTCTAACTGCTGAGCAAATCACTAGCATCTATAAAGGCGACATCACGAACTGGAGCCAAGTAGGCGGTGAAAACAAACCGGTTGTTGTTATCACTCGTGATACGGCTTCTGGTACTCGTGGCGCATTTGAAGACATCTTGAAACTGAAAATGGAAATCTCTGGTAAAAAAGTATCAGCAATTTCTCAACGCGCACAAGTGGCTAACGGCAACGGTGCTCTAAAAGTTTCAGTAGCAAGCAACCCATATGCAATCGGCTATATCTCTCTAGGTACAGTGGATAACACAGTTCAAGCTCTAACTATCGACGGCGCACCAGCGACAGTTGATAACGTTAAGAACGGTTCTTACAAAGTTGCTCGTCCATTCCTTGTTCTTTACAAAGACGGCGCACCATCTAAAGAAACTCAACGTTTCCTTGACTGGATGGTTGCTGACGAAGCTCAAGAAATTGCAGCTAAGAAAGGCTACATCTCTGTAAACTAATTACAGACTAGAATATTAAAATATTGCTCAGCCTACTATTTCGGGCTGAGCCTTTTGTGTCTATATAACCAGACAGTAAATCTATGACCATCGCAACCAATAGTGAGAAGCTTATGAATTCAGCGACTCAGTCCGAGCCACGCGGCTTAAAACAGAATAAGCGCGTAGACTGGAAAGAGAGAATCTTCCACGGACTTTTCCTCTCAAGTGCAGTAATCGGTATCGTTTCTTTAGCGATCATCGCTTACTTCATTGTTAAAGAAAGTATTCCAGCATTCCAAGAAGCTGGCGTTAGTGGCATCGTTCTAGGACAACATTGGTTACCGCCAGCACTTTATGGTGTTGCAACCATGATTGTCGCTTCGGTCGTGTCAACTTTAGGTGCTGTTGTTGTTGGTGTACCTGTTGGTGTACTAACGGCTATTTTTATCGCCGAAATTGCGCCTAAGCGTTTAGCCGATATTATTCGCCCAGCAGTCGAACTGCTTGCGGGTATTCCATCGGTGGTATACGGCTTCTTTGGTCTTGTCATCATCGTTCCTTTGATTCAGCAAATCTTCAATGTCCCTGCGGGTAACACCATTCTTGCTGGTATTATTGTTTTAGGTGTGATGATTCTTCCTACTGTTATTACGGTTTCTGAAACTTCGATTCGTGCGGTTCCTCGTACCTATAAAGAAGGTTCACTGGCACTTGGTGCTTCAAAAATTTACACCATCTTTAAACTTCTCGTCCCCGCGGCGCGCTCAGGCATCATGACCGGCGTGATTTTAGGTATCGGTCGTGCACTTGGTGAGACCATGGCGATCATCATGGTAATGGGTAACGCTCCAGCTATGCCAAGTGGCATTCTAGAGTCAGCTCGTACTCTAACGGCAAACATTGCGATTGAAATGTCCTACGCGAGTGGTATCCACGCCAATGCCTTGTATGCAACAGGTGTTGTGCTATTGGTGTTTATCATGTCGCTAAACGGCGTACTACTTTACCTAAACCGTGAAAAAGCGAAGTAATTATTATGGATACAGTAAAACTAAAAAAAGCGCGTCAAAATAAAGACGCAATCCTGAATGGTTTTATTTGGCTTGCCGCTGCAATGACGGTTGGGTTTCTGTTCTGGATTATCTGGTACATCCTCTCTAACGGTCTGCAATATGTAGATTGGAACTTCATTACCGACAACTACACACGTACCGGTGATGAGCAGGGTATCTTCCCTATGATCGTGTCGACCATCTATATGGTGATTGCCTCGATTTCGGTGGCAGCACCGCTGGGTATCATGACCGCTATCTATTTGACTGAATATGCCAGAGTTGGCAGTCGTCTCGTCAAAGTTATCCGTTTCTGTACCGAGTCTCTTGCCGGTATACCGTCGATTATCTTCGGTCTATTTGGTATGACTTTCTTTGTGACGATTATGGGCTTTGGTTTCTCGATTCTATCGGGTGCACTGACGCTGAGTATTCTGATCTTACCGGTTATTATCCGAACGACAGAAGAAGCATTAATGGCTGTCCCGCAAACCTACCGAGAAGGTTCATATGGTTTGGGTGCGTCTAAAATTTATACCATTTGGCGTCTTATTCTTCCGAGTGCGATGCCGGGTATCTTAACCTCGGTCATTCTTAGTATTGGTCGTGTAATTGGTGAATCTGCACCTGTATTTATGACAGCAGGTATGGTGGCACGTATTCCAGAGTCTCTATTGGACTCAGGTCGTACCCTAACGGTTCACCTTTATAAACTCACAACGGAGCTATTCACTATGGATGAGTGGAACCAAGCATACGGTACAGCGACAGTACTGATTGTTGTGGTGCTATTGATTAATATGGTGACCAAGCTACTTGCTAGACGCTTTAATACAGCGACTTATTAATTTGAGAATTTATAGCTCAAAGCTGGCCAGAACATAAAGAGCACGGCTTTGAGAAAACACGATAAAGAATTTAGAGACCAAGATAATGAACAAATTTAATATTGAAAACCTAGACCTATTTTACGGCGAGAACCAAGCACTTAAGTCGATCAATCTACCGATCCCGACTCAACAGGTAACGGCACTGATCGGTCCTTCTGGTTGTGGTAAATCAACGCTATTGCGCTGCCTAAACCGAATGAATGATTTGATCGAAGGCGTAACGATTACCGGCAAGCTTGAGATGGACGGTACCGATATCTACGGCAACATCGACGTAGCGGATCTGCGCATCAAGGTGGGCATGGTATTCCAAAAGCCAAACCCATTCCCAATGAGCATCTACGAGAACGTCGCTTACGGTCTGCGCGCTCAAGGTATCAAAGACAAGAAGCACATCGACATGGTGGTCGAGCGTTCATTGCGCAGTGCCGCACTGTGGGATGAAGTCAAAGATCGCCTGAAATCTCACGCGTTCGGTCTTTCTGGTGGTCAGCAACAGCGTCTATGTATTGCGCGTACGATTGCCATGGAACCCGATGTCATTCTTATGGATGAACCGACATCAGCACTTGATCCAATCGCAACGCACAAGATTGAAGAGCTAATGGAAGAACTGAAGAAAAACTACACCATTGTTATCGTTACCCACTCAATGCAGCAGGCACGTCGTATTTCAGACCGCACCGCCTTCTTCCTAATGGGTGAGTTGGTTGAACATAACGACACGCAGATCATCTTTTCAAACCCAAGTGATGATCGCACCCAAGGTTATGTCAACGGTGACTTCGGTTAATCCAAAATCCAAGGTGTTTGCTTTTGTTGGGTCTCGAACTTGAACCCGCTTAAAAGCTCAGAATTTACTGGCATATCACTATAACTATAAGCGATGGTACTCTTGCCCCTCTTTATGAGGGGCTTTTTTTTTGCTCATCGTAGAAGCATTGATCAGGATCTTGACTAAGCGAGTATGAACCAGTAGCCTGTTCAAATCATTTCTTTAGGAGATTACGCCAACATGAACAACTAAACCTGTCATCCATTCTCTTATTTTATTTTTGGATTTACAGGGTTAGTCGGCGTAGCTCACTCTCCGATACTTCTTTACAAGTACTTTTTAACTATTTTAATCGCTCGGATAAGAGCGCGTATTTGCATTGATTTCATCTCTATAACTTTGTTGCTACGGCTGATGTCCCTGTCATACAGGAGGCAAAATATGCCAGTATTACAGGCTTACAACATAAGTCATCAATTTGATAACGGCGAGAGGCTGTTTCAACAATTATCATGCACCATGATTAACAATCGTATTGGTTTGGTTGGTCGCAATGGTGTGGGTAAATCGATATTAGCTTCGATTTTAAGTGGTGAACAAAAGCCATCGAGCGGAACGGTTACATTACCAAGGTCTTTCTCGGTATATCGTCAGCAGCCATCTCACTTGTTGTCTGGTGATATTTCTATTGCGCAATTCTTGGGTAAACACGACGTACTTGAAGCGTTAAAGCGGATTGAATCGGGAGATTGTTCAGAGCATTGGTTTGACGTGATTGGGGATCAGTGGGATTTATCCGTGCAACTTACTCAGCAACTTAAAGCATTGGGGTTGCCACCAGAAGCAGACTTTCCGTGCGCTCAATTGAGTGGTGGACAATTGGCGCGATTACAGCTTTGGCAGATGTTTGAAAGCAACGTTGAGTTACTGATTCTGGATGAGCCTTCCAACCATCTTGATGACCAGGCAAAGCAGTGGCTATTGGAATCGATGCAAGCGTTCAAAGGTGCGATTTTACTTATTAGCCATGACCGAATACTACTGCGTGAAATGAAAGAAATTTGGGAGCTATCTGGGCTTGGGATACAAGTGTTTGGTGGTAACTACGATGTATACACTGAACAGAAATGTACCGAGTTGCATGCAGTAGAGCGGCAACTCGCCAGTATTGATAAGCAAAGAAAAAAGCTGGAAGTACAAGCACAGCGTAACCGAGAAAAGGCAGCGCAAAAAGCTACCCAAGGCAACAAATTACGCAAAGAAGGTAGCCATGGAAAAAGCTTGCTCGATTCTAAAAAAGATAAAGCCACAGCACGTGCCTCAAATCGCACTAAAAACGAGCAACTGAGGCAAGTTCACCTACAAGATAAAGAGCAGTCGCTAAAGTCGAGAAAAGAGCAGCTGAAAGGGCAAAAGCTCTATCTAGAAGACAGCCCAAGCCGTTTAGGTAAAGTGGTTTCGATTCTTGAGGGTGTATTACCTTTTGGTCGTGAAAAACCTATTACGCTACAAGTTTATGCCAATGAAAAGATTCATCTAACCGGAAAAAATGGTAGTGGTAAATCAACGCTGTTGAAAACGCTATTAGGTGAATCCTCCCTTCAACAAGGGGAACTGCGACTGAATACGCCGTTGATTTATCTTGACCAGCATTTTGGTACAGTTCAACCCAAGTTATCGATACTGGATAATTTGATGCAACAATGTAGTGGCATCAAAGAAAGTGACGCCAGAACATTGTTGGCCGGTATTGGGTTTCGTCGCGATAGTGTATTTCGTCTTGGTAGTATGCTTAGTGGCGGAGAGAAAATGAAGTTAGCGATGCTTATCGTCAGTCATCAACCCGATAACCCATTGCTACTACTCGATGAGCCAGATAATCACCTCGATCTCGAATCAAAAATCACGCTGTCGCAGGCATTGTTCAACTATCGTGGCGGTTTAATTCTCATTAGTCATGATCCTGACTTTGCCAGTGAATCAGGAGTGCAACGCCAAATTATTTTGTAACTTACCTACAATAGGATTTGAAACATAAATGAGGTCAAAAGCGTTAGTTTGTCATCAAGTTTAAGGTGTAGTGGTGCTGTGAATTTAGTCAACTGAATCGCCACTGACACATACCTACCAGTACAGTACCTTGCAGATTGGGGCGGTGTAGCGCGAAATTGCCCCATTATGTGTTTGGAATAGTCAGCGACCCCCTTCATCAAGGCATCATTTGACTTACTTTTTCTAATGCAAGTGAAGTGTTGACAGTAGTGTAAAGGCAGTATTTTCTGAGCCCTTAACTATGAAGCTAGCCATTTTTCCGTTTACGCTTTTGTTGTGCTTCGTTCAATCAGTTTGACCGGTATCATCAGCTTCACCAAGCTAGTGTCTTGTTCTTTAATCTGGCTCACCACAATTTTTACTGATTCGCGAGCAAGGCGTCTGAAATCTTGTTTGAAAGTAGTGAGTTGGTAATTGAGCCACTGTGCTTGTGGAATATCATCAAAGCCGATCACTTGTAGATCTTCAGGGATACGTAGCTTGAACTCTAAGCGTGCCACATCCATGACCGCCATCGCTAGGTTATCTGTCGCACAGAAAATCGCTTGAGGATGTGTTGGTTCTGAGAATAGAGTCCGAATGGCATCTAGGGCATCAAGGTA
Source organism: Vibrio hippocampi (assembly GCF_921292975.1). Classification (NCBI taxonomy): domain Bacteria; kingdom Pseudomonadati; phylum Pseudomonadota; class Gammaproteobacteria; order Vibrionales; family Vibrionaceae; genus Vibrio; species Vibrio hippocampi. Next base: position 1,326,420 of record NZ_CAKLCM010000003.1, on the reverse strand, counting down.
GTCATAGTTAGCTTCAATAACGCGAGCTTGTCTGCCAGTTAGAACTTCGAATTCTGAGCAAAAGCCCGATTCACGTTCACCATTGGTGTAGGTAGGTACGTTACCTGTTAGGTAAACCGCTGACTTTGTTCCTACGCTATGCAAGTGCTGAGCGGCGGCTTGACCAGCGGCGTAGTTGTCACTCACCACATAGCTACTCTTGGTACCTTCAACCACACGGGCGTATTGAACGATAGGGATGTCGAACTCTTCACACTCTTCATAAAGCGACTTATTAAAGGTCGCAGAAGCAGCAATTACGCCATCTACTCGGTATTGGAAGATATTAGGAATTGAGTGGTTGTCGTTGCCATCAACTTGCCAAGGAATCAACACCGCAGAGTAACCCTGTTGTTGTAGCTCAGTAGAGATAAGCTGTAGTGTTTTCATGTGAATAGGGTAGTCAGCATCTGGGAAAACTAACCCAATCAATTTGGATTCGTTTGTCGTCAGGCTGCGGGCAAAGGCATTGGGACGGTAATTCAACGATTTTGCAGCATCGAACACTTTCTGTTTGGTCTTTTCAGACACCGAACTACCCGGTACAAATACGCGAGAAACAGTAGATTGAGAAACGCCAGCAAGTTTAGCCACATCTTTAGAGGTGACGGTTGGTTTTGACGCCGTGAAGTGTTTTGGAGAGTTCATAGACCATACTTTTGAACCAAATTGACTGCGCACAGAGTAACATAAATAGGTACGCACTCATAAAGTAATACCGCAGAATAGTCTGAAAAATAAGGGATAATGATTATTTTGAATTTGATGCTGGGTATAACCCATCATCTGTGTTAGCTAAAAAATGGTTATTAAAAAGCCCTACGTAGGCGCAGAGCTTTAGATTACGAATTTACCAGAAAAATGAGCAACATACCGTTACATCATTAGAAGTAGTAACGAATACCCGCAGCAAATTGGTCATTGCTGTTTTCATAATGATTGCCAACAGACTTGTCGCTGCCATTATCAAACTGGTATTCTGTCCAAACTAAGAACTTATTTTCCTTAAAGTGGTATTCAAGACCAGGGATAATAAGTTGACGTTCGTAGCCGTTTGCGTTGTCGTCGGTATCCGTTAAGTAGTTAACGTTAAAGGTCGGACGCAGACCGTTTTCAAAGTGATAGTAGGTGAAGAATTCGGCACCGCGGTGATCGTAGAATTCAGCTTTGCTGGTGGTTTCCCAGTTTGAACCTTGGCTGTAGGTGAAACCAACGAATAGAGCGTCATTGGTGTAGTTCACACCTAATAGACCGATGCGCTGCGTGTCGCCATCCTTGATGTTTTGAACAGCAGCATCCACATCGTCAAATTCATTCTGGTGGTAAGCCAAACCAATCGTTAGACCATCTATAACTGTGTACAGCGTTGATGCACCCATACCGTTTTTCAGCGTTGCTTTTAAGCCGTCTGCTAGGTCAACATCTTCGCGAGTTGTTTGGTAAGTGAAGCCGTATTTCCAGTTGTAACTAATGCTGTTGCGGTAAGTAATCGAGTTCTCGGCACGACCAGTACCTGACGCAATACCCCAGTCAGATAGGTTGTAGTAACCAGAACCACGTGAACCAAACACACGGCCCATATCGGTAAACCAAGCCACATCGTAGAAGGTCGACCACTGCTTAGTACCTGCAGCAATCTTGCCGTATTTCTCATGCTCTAAGCCTGCGTATAGAAGTCGGTTATAAATGTTATCGCCGTTAGAGCCCGAGTTGTAAGCCCATTCGGCATGCCCAAAGCCAGTCCAATTGTTGTCTAGCCCCATTTGACCTTTAAGTCCGAAACGAGAGCTACCGCTGTTCCATTCGCCATTATGATCGCCCCCCTTGTCTTGGTAACGAACATCAAAACGACCATCTAAAGTAAGACTATCGCCCGTGTCATTGGTAAAAGTGTGTGCAGCAAAAGCAGAACACGATGTAAGTGCCGTCAGAATCACTGCAGAAAGAATCGACTTATTCATGGTTATTCCCTTTATTCAGGTCGCAGAAAACCATCATGCTTTCAAGCCCGTTATATTAGTAATGGTTTGGTAGGGAGTACCCCATCCGTGAGGCACTATCGAGTTCAATTATTGGTGGAGCAATTATTGATTGGTATTGTTGGAGCGCTTGCTAAGAGCGAGAAGGCGGCACGTAGCAAGTCATAGCAACCTAGATTAGATGTCGACTTAGGTTGCTACTGTTTGGTTTCAATCTTTTGGCTTCTATCATTAGGACTAGAGCGTTGGGTTCATGATGGATGAAGTACGTTCAAACACATCTAGACCTTGCTGTTGTAGCCAGTAAGGAAGGTCGATAAGAACCCAGTTCTCAGATAGTTTGTCACCGTTACGGTAGTAAACGTCAACCACTTGCATGTTTGCACGAACTTCGCCGCCAGTCATACCTAGGAAGCCACCTGTAGGTGTGTTTGATAGGTTTGGCCACCCGAAGAAACAAGAGAAGTTACCTTCAGCGAAGCGACAAACATGACCGTTGAACTTCTTATCTTTCAGGTTGTTACGGAAAGGAAGTTGGTGTTGCTGCTGGTAACGAGGAATCGTGTAAGACGCGCCGATACCACATGGACCGTACCAGATCATGTCTTTTGACCAGCTCTTCGCTAGTACTTCTGGTGGGCAACCCATTGCGCCGCTGTCGTTAAGAGCAGAAAGGTCATCAACCATCTTGTTTACAAGAGCAAGAGTCGCAACGCCTTCTTCTGGATCTGCATCTTCAAACAACAGACCATCGTGGTTACGTGGACCAGGGTAAACGAAGTGCTTACCTGTTGATGGTGGAAGTGGGTAGCAACCCGCTTGGTCCATCATGCCTAGAAGGTCTAGGAACAGGCCAGTCTTGGTGATTTTTCCATCAACAACACAGTTAAATTCTGCATAACGAATGTTCATGATCTTGCCAGTAGGACGCATGCCAAGGTATTCAGCGTCGAACAGACCCATGAAGTGACCCATGCTCATTACCCAAACCTCATCTGGGTTAACTTCGTTGTTACCACCGATGAAGATGTCTTGACGACGCTGCATACGAGTCATTGACTTCATCATGGGAGCCCAGAATACGTCAGCGACCGCTTGTGTGCCTTCTTGCTCACGGAATGGGTAAACACCGCGCCATAAGTAATCATCAGAAGCGTGCGCTTTTAAAACTTCAGCAACGTTCTCGTGAGTGGCGTTTTCCATTGCATCGAAATATTCACGAACGATGCGTTTAGCTTCTTGATATTTAGACATAATACTTTCTCTTTGTGCTGTCGAGGCCAACATTCGGAACAGGACTCGATTGGGATTTTTTACCGGCTGACTTTTCAGCCGGCTTTAAATTTTTTCTAATTTGAATATCTGAACTTCAGCGTACGAGTTTCGAATTAAGCTTTTGCTGTTTCTGCTTTCTTGCTCTTGTCGAAGATGCCGCCCTTGAGTGTTTCTGGTAGAGATAGCCACAGTAGACCAGCAACAATCCATACGATTGGCGAGCCCCACATTGCTGTCGCAAGGTCTGAACGCTCTTGGATAAATACCAACACCATTGGTGCCCACATGCCGATGATACGACCACCGTGGAACAGTGCTGCACCGAAGCTACGTAGGTGAGCTGGGAACAATTCAGAGAAGTAACCCCCCCATACCGCAGAAGCAGATAAGCCGAAGTTGTAGATAAGACCGAGGATAGCCAACATGTTTAGGCTACCGATCATCAAGTCGCTTGGTGCTACGAAAAAGACTGAAGCCATTACACCCGCGAGGATGAAACCAAATGCGTTCACTTTACGACCGTACTTATCTGCGATTGCACCCCATACCCAAGCACCGAATAGAGATCCAAATGCAGAGATAGAGAAGATAATGCCGATAGTCGCACCGTCAAATTGGCGAACTTCTTTTAGGTATGTTGTCACAAAGCCAGAGAAAAATTGGTAGCCGTAGAAGTTGAGACCAGCCAGTAATAGACAAGTGATGGTGAGCTTGCGGTAAGGTGCGCTTAGCATTTCACCCCAAGAGCCTTTCTTCGCTGGTGTATTTGAAGCTTCAGCTTCTGCTTGTTCTTCTTCACCGTAAGCGATCACTTTCTTGTCGCTAGGTAGGATGAAGATCATTAATGCAGCTGCAACGAGAGGAGGAATACCACCTACCCACATTAGGCTCTGCCATGGTGCGTCAATGCTCGAGATGAATGCTGCGTACGCCCCCATTGCCATTAGAGCAACAGAAAACATAGAAGAAGCAAATGCCGTCAGCTTACCGCGAACCGTTGGTGTAAATAGACCGATCATCAGGCTTACCGCTACCGTGAAATAACCACCTAAAGAAATACCGATAACGAAACGCATTGCTGCCCACATTGCGTAGTCAGTAAACATCATGTTGATGATGGTTGCGCCACCGTTTAGTGCAGTGATGACAATAAGAGTCGATTTCTTACCAAAGTTTGATGCCACCCATGCACAGCTTAGGGCACCAATCAGTGCGCCAACCGACTGCCATGTATAGAACTGAGCGGTATCCGCCAAGTTAATACCATCATAAGCATCAACGATGTATGGGCGTACGTAGTCAATAATTACAAAGTTATAACAATAGAAAAAGTAACCTACTAGAATTGCGAGATATGCGGTTACCCTTTGAATCATAGGAACTTCGCTCATGTGTTTTTTAGTAGTCATGACCGATAAACCTTTGTTTTTTAATATAGTGTATAGGGTGTTGAATATTGTGTGGTGATTCTTTAACTTCATCATACAATATTCATTTCGGGAGAGATGATAGAATTTTTGTGGGTATTAGATCCGTGATCGAAGTCTATTTTGAAGTGGAAGCGTACCCATTTTGTGTGTTTTGGTGATCTTAATCTCATTTGATCGTGCTTTTGGGTGTTTTGAGCGTTTTATCGTCTATCTTAGTGACGATAATCACACTTGCTGTGGGTTTTTGAGGGAAGCTATCCATTTTTTAGTACTATTGGTGACGAATGATTTGCGACATACAATAAACGGAATCTAAAAATGGTTACGTATTCAAGCTTTGTGGTTATTGTTCTTTACGTATTAACCACATTATTTATCAGCTACTTAGTTAATAAACGTTATAGCGCCGGTGGCGACTTTTCGACTGGTGGAAAACAGTTTGGCTACTTTACGGCAGGCGTGTCGATTCTCGCAACCTACATCAGTGCGATGACGTTCGTGGGTATGCCGGGATGGGTTTATAGCTCAGGCATGGAAGCAATGAGCGTTCACTTAAACTATCCAATAGTGATCTTTTTCGCTGTGGTTTTCTTTGTTCCGGTGTTTTATAAACTTGGGCTCACCTCGATTTATGAGTACTTAGAGTACCGCTTTGGCGTTGTTGCTCGTACGATTAACTCCATCGTGTTTATTGTTGTTCAGTGTATTTCGGCAGGTGTGATTTTGTATGCGGTTGCACTAGTCTTGGTACAGGTGTTGCCGGTGAGTATCTCCGAGGCGATCATCTACATCAGTTTATTCACGGCTTTGTATACCTATGCGGGTGGTATCTCGACCGTCATATGGACAGACATGTTGCAGTCGGCGGTGCTAATCATTGGCAGTATTGCGATCTTTGCTTTATTGCTGATGAAGATTGATGCAGGCGAGGTGTTGTCTCCTGAGCATCTGAATATCATCAACCTCGACTTTGACTTGGGTGTTGATACCACATTGTGGGCGGGCGTAGTAGCTGTGAGCTTCTTACATTTGAGTGTGTATGGTACTAACCAACTGATTATTCAAAGAACGCTGGCAACAAAAAATGTAAAGACAGCACAAAAGTCAATGTTGCTTTGTGGTTACGGCGCGTTCTTTATTTACCTATTCTTCTCCGTGATGGGTGTTCTGCTGAGTGTCTTTTATCAAGGTCAAAGCTTTGAAAACAGCAACGAAGTGATTCTCGATTTCGTGTTTAACCACACCAATCCAATCATCGTTGGTTTGGTGATCTCTGCGCTATCTTCAGCGGCTATGTCGACATTAGATTCTACTTATAACTCAATGGCAACCGTCGCGACCTTTGATTTTTATAAACGCTTTTTCCGCAAGAAAGCCTCTGATGCGCACTATGAATCCGTGGCGAGAAAAATGAGCCTTGTCGCGGCGGCGGCAGTTGTTTTTCCGGCTCTGCTGGCCGTTTCTAACGAGTCAGTCCTGAAAACTATTGCGAGCCTAACCTCTATTTTTGTCGGTATTCGTCTTGGCTCTTTCATCCTAGGTTTGTTCTTTAGACAAGCAAACGAGAAAGGGGTAGTTGCAGGCAGTATTGGCAGCGTGGTCGTCGTATTCATTGCTAAATACAGTGGTATATCTTGGCCTTGGTTTGCCTTGATTGGCACCGTGGTTTTCTTAGTGTTAGGCGTTGTTGTAAGTCGTTTGTGGGGAGACGTGACGCAGCAGCAAAATGAATTTATAGCCAAGCAAAAGCATTTGTTTGCAAAGCCTACCGTGAGTCATTACGGCTTGTTGGTGTTCGCTATTGTTACGATTGCTGCTTGTACGGTCATCCCTGACTGGCTCTATATCGCCCTTTCATAATTGGTCAGTTTTTTCTCAGCGGGCTAATACTCTAAAAGGTAACTGTATGTTGTCCATTTTTGATATCTATAAAATTGGTGTGGGTCCTTCAAGCTCACACACCAACGGCCCAATGATTGCGGGTTTTCATTTCACTCAATTAGTTGCAGAAAAAATCACAGATGTGGTTCGTGTTCAGGTCGATCTTTATGGCTCGCTGTCGTTAACCGGGATAGGACACCACACTGATAGAGCAACAATATTGGGGTTGCTCGGCAACAAGCCTGACACAATAAAAATTACCAGCGCAAACCAAGCAATGCGTCATGCAGTAGATAGTGGTGAGATGGATTTAGCGGGCACGAAGCACATTGCCTTCAACTACGAAACCGACATGTTGTTCCACGAAGATAGTCTACCTCGACATGAAAATGGCATGATGATTACGGCATTTGACCATAGTGGAAACGTGATTGTTGGTGAAACTTATTATTCGATTGGCGGCGGTTTTATCGCAACCGCTGACGAACTGCAAAATAGCACTAGAAACCGGGCAGTAGAAGTCCCTTTCCCATTCAAAAATGCCGATGAAATGTTGCAACAAGCAGATAATAGCGGACTGAGCCTCGGTGGCATGATTCTAAAAAATGAAGCGGAGTTCGAAGGCTCTGACATCATTTCAGATAAAGCTGATCAAATCTGGCGAGTCATGAGTCGTTGCATGGAACGCGGCTTTGAAACCGAAGGTACTCTTGATGGTGGTTTGAAAGTGATCCGTCGTGCTCCTAATTTACTAAAGAAGCTCGAAGCGAACGCAGCCGTTGAAAACGATCCCATGGAAATCATGGATTGGATTAACCTGTTTGCATTTGCCGTCAGCGAAGAAAATGCTGCAGGCGGCCAAGTGGTGACATCGCCAACCAACGGTGCGGCGGGCGTTATTCCTGCCGTGTTGATGTATTACCATCGTTTCATAAAAGAGCTGGATACCAAGCAGTTAAAAGACTTCTTAGCGGTATCTGGCGCGATTGGTATTTTGTACAAAACCAACGCTTCTATTTCTGGTGCGGAAGTCGGGTGCCAAGGTGAAATTGGGGTGTCATCGTCAATGGCGGCTGCGGGATTAACCGCACTGCGCGGTGGCAGTAATGAGCAGATCTGCATTGCGGCGGAGATTGCGATGGAGCACTCGTTGGGTATGACTTGTGATCCAATTGGCGGCTTAGTTCAAGTGCCGTGTATAGAACGAAATGCTATGGGTGCAATAAAATCGATCAATGCTTCTCGTATGGCACTGAAACGTAACAGCAAATCTTTGATCTCGTTAGATAAGGTGATTGAAACCATGTATCAAACGGGCAAAGACATGAACAAGAAGTATCGTGAAACCTCTTTAGGTGGCTTGGCACTAATCCACCTTTCTCCGCCTTGCGAATAGAAGGACTACGCTATCAATACATACCTTCTGACTTAAATTTTGTATGTTGATAGTGTGCCTATGCTCTGTGCTTTGCACCAGATCTTGCATTATCACCTAACGCATTAATCAGCCCTCGAATTTCAGCAGCAACTTGCACAAGTAGTCGAGATTAGTATAGTAAACAATGACAGAACCACTATAGGCAGATGCATTTAATTGTCCAAACACTTGCCAGCATGATCATCGCTATATTTTGTGAACACCAAGCGACTTTGTCGTTGCGTTAACTACCGACAGAAACATGGTGGTCGTTCATTTTTGACGGTCAATAGGTAGGTTATGTCCGTAGTTCCAAACCCATTTGTGCCCCATTGTCTTTCAGTAAAAAATATCAACAAACCGAAATGGATTACAAATGGCTAACTTTACCTAATCCGATTCTCATTCGAATTATGTTGTATATAAACAGGAAAAACGATTTGTAAGGAAGCTTGTAACCTCACAGAGATAAACGTGCACACGATGACATGCTTATCTCAATTATGCTTTTAACTATATGAAATAATGTATATTTTTTCATTCTGAATGCATAAGCGATCTGTTTGACGCGTAATGCTCGCTTTTTACAGCGCAAATCTGAATGATTATTATCATCTATGTGATGTAAGCTTCTGATTAAAAAGGATATTGATATACAATACTTCCAATAAATAATATGGGTTGCGGTGTGTTAAATAGGTATCTGTTTAATACCCTGTTAAGTACTTAAGGGGTGAGTTTGAAAATTACCGATTTCTTTCCAGAACAAGGACAAGTTCAGAGACTTTATTGTGATGAATGCCAAGGTCATTTAGATCTTGTTTTTGCTGATTTCCATGAGTTGGTTACAGGTGTGGACATAGAAATTAAGGGGCTTCCGATGCTGCACTGCGGATCATGTGATAAAAGCTTCTTCCCTGATGATTCTAGGTTCTCAGTGATCCATTTGCATGAGCAGGCATTTAAAAAGTCTAGTAACAATGTGACGGTTACACGTAATAAAACAAACCAAGATTTCGGTTTTGGTGTTGTTCCATTCATTTACGATTCAGACGATTATAAATATATACCCGGACTAAAGCGGCCCTGGGATGAAGGTTTTCTTACACCAGTATTTTTTAATAAAGAAGTTCTTTTAAAATACGATTCTTCGCCAACTTATCGATTGAGTTTTGCTTCTACTACATATGGAGAGATACTGAGTGGCGATGATTTTTCAATGCCATTTGGCATTAATAAAAATGGTAAGGTCGTTATGTGGCTAGGTGATATTGCTCGCCTTCCAGATGCTGAACAATATTATCTACGTTCTGAAAACATCGAGTCAGATCATTCCATAGGCTCTGAATTTTACGATGGGCAAATAGAATGTATTTTTACTGACCTATCCAAAGAAGATGCGTTGTTTAAAAGTCGCTCAATATTTCTTGAAGCGTGCTTCAACAAGTTTGGTATAAAAATAGCTCATCTAGACAGTGAGGTGTTTGATCTTTCAGTGTCTTTTAACACACCTGTCGTGGATACAGAAAAAGAACGACGGCACGTAGCGGACACTCTTAATAAGATATATCTTGAGTCATTTGATAACAAAGCATTGGGTGATGTAATTTCGAAATTAGGTGGAGATCCCAAAAACCTTGGCAGTATCAAACGACTGCAAAAAGTGATTGAACTTAGCTGTTCTGATGTGGATATATTTGCTCTGATGTCTCCTTTCTACATTCTCTATGATTTGCGCGTAGTTTACTCTCATATTGGATCAAAAGAGAGTGAACAAGAAAAGTTAGATTTTGTAATTGAGCGCCTTGATCTTGGTGCAAACTCCGGCCTCATGGAAATCTATCCATCACTTGTTGTGAAATTGGGTGAATCATATGAAAGGCTAACGGAACTTCTTAAGTAAATTATGCATAGGTCGCACTTAACAGACGCGTTAGAGTTAAGGCTTTAACTCGAAATTATCCAAAGGAAATGACGATTAATGAATCAAGATTGGATTCTTCAAAAGAAAGAAACACGCCGGACTTTTTCAAAATCAACTTGGGTCCCTTTAAGAGCATCCATTAAGGATGAAAAAGGAGATTGTAAGTATACTGGGCATGTTAGCGAGTACTTTGGTTGTGGTTCTGTAGCATTTACTCCAGAGCACAGAGAAATAGCAGAGAAAACTAGTTGGAGTGATATTGGTATTGGGTGTACTCCCCAACCATACGCCTACGAAGATGGATATTATTCTACAATTGAACAGTACCAATGGAATGACAAAGAGCCAATCGGAATTCACCTCGTTTTTGAGCATCCACAACCAGTGGTTGGAGGAACCTTATGGATATTAAATCCTGACTTGGTTGTAGCGCTTCGACTTATAAAAGAGGGAAATAACTGGGTAAGACCAGAAGAAAACTTTGTAATCGTAGCTCGGGAGATTCTCGACGACAAAGGAGATCAACGCCTGATCGAAATAAAGAGAGAGTTTCTTCTGGACTATTTAGCGGCTAGAAACTTGTCTCTAAAGCTATCGTACTATCGGCAAAGAGTGGAAAACGTACTAACACTTGAAAATAGCGAATACACCGGCATGGAAGACCATCAAGAAGAGAGAGATGGCGGCCGATATGAGCTGCTTGTTCGCAATTTGAATGATGTCTTTGGTGGTAGTTGGGCAATGTTTCGTACTTGGCGTACAGATGTAGATGAAGAGGAAGACGCTCCTGTAATGGGGTCAGAAACAAACGACAATACTGATTATGAAAAAGCTGAAGGAAACAGGTCCGGTTATGTTGGTTTACGTGTGGAAGGCGAATTTTGGCGAGATGAGTGGATTGCTCACCAAGGCACAAGTAAGCGCGTTAGAGGGGACGCAGATACGAACCTACCTCAATTCATAGTTGAAACTGATAGTACTCGCCTCGCGTCATCGGAGTTAAACAATGAAGACGTTGGAAGATGGCTATGGTTTCGCTCAAGTGTTGTAAATGAACTATTGGGACTTCGAGGCTTCTCACTTGAATGGTATACAGCCGACACAGGTTCTATTCATTCAACTTCCGGTTATAGGATCCATTTTGGAGTAAACTCAGAGGATTTCATTACAGTATATGCTTATGACATCGCTCGTCTCTCCTCATGGGAGCAGCACTTATGGGCAGCCCATAATGTAGTCCCAGAGGGTAAGGTTGCCAGTGAGTTGTTAGATTCTCAAGTAAGAGCTCAACCAGCACCCACACATGCAGTAGAGGAGTTACTTTTCGAAGTAATGAGCATGCTTGAGAATGGGTTTAAACAAGAGTTTAATGTTTCTCTTTTCTCACATGATATAGACCGTATCGAAGCCTTAAAGAAAATATCTAGATTCGAAAGTAAAGATCAGACGTCATTGCTGAGGCTAGCAAAAGAAATTGTACGCGTTTTCTCTGATCGGCTTAATGTCAAAGAGTTGCGTGCGTTATCAACGCATGCGAATAAGGACAAACTTGGCTCAAACAAACTACTGCAAGACATACTATCCCAGAAAGTGGGTGATGATACTGCTCGTAAAGTCTTTGGTCCAATTGTAGGTGCTTATGATATGCGAGTTGGTGATGCACACCCGACAAGTTCAAAGATCGGAGATGCCTTAGATCTTGCTGGAATTGACCGTGAAAATTCGTTTTTAAGGCAGGGGCAACAATTGATTTCCAATGTTGGGCAGTCAATTTGGTGGATTGGTAAGATGATGTTTGAAAAGCCTAAAAAATGATAAGTATCGCAAATTGGCATAGCAAGGCGCTATTGTCGGACAAATTTTCCGCTGCGAACCAAATTTGCCGCATATCGCAGCGCTAAGTTTTATAGAGTAAGTATGAAGTTAAAAAAATTATTATCGTTAGATTTCATGAAAGACTTAGAGTCTTTGTTAGAAACTGATTTTGAAAAACAGTTATATGTTTCAAGCCTACGAAATTATGCATCCCACGGTAATCCTCTGAGGTTTCATAACTTTGCTTTTTCGATGAGAGAGTTGGTACTACACGTAATCAAACGTAAAGCGCCGCCGAAGCAGGTTAAGAAAACGACATGGTATGAAGTTGAAAGTACTGTTCATCCAGTGACTCGTCGGCAGCAGCTAAAATATTGTGCCCAGAGGAATATATCTGACGAATATTTAAAAGACGACTTGGACATTTTAAATGAGTCGATAGAGGAGTTCTTATCTGAGTTCCGCTTTTTTAATAAATATACCCATATTAGTGAAAAGTATTTTACAGCTTGCCCTAAGAAATTCTTCCAAGATGCCAAATATGTTGTTGGGTTAGCAGTTAGCTCTTTGAGCCAACTAGAAGATATTGAGATAATCGTAATTGATGCGGTGGAAAGCAAAGTTCACGATGCCGTTATTTCCACAGCAGTATCAGCTATCCCTGATAGTTTATCTATCTTAGCAAATCATGTTTATGTGGAATATACCGAGGTGGAAGAGATTGAGTGCTTGGGTATTGATGACCGCTACATTCGAATGAGAGCCAAGGGTAACGTATATGTAACTCAAGAGTATGGTCCCAAAAATGATATCTGCACCATGGAAGAGAGTTACCCGTTCACTCTTGATATGAAGTCACATGTAGAAAATCCCGAAGACTTTACCGTCGAGGCTGAAGAACTCTCTGTCGATACTTCAGAGTGGTACGGAGAATAAAACTAAACACATATGAGCCTTTCTCAAGTCAATAGGCATTATCATTCTTGTGGCTGCGTTAAGCAGCCATTGTTCTCGAACAACAAAGTCGTCTACTTCATCTTCCTCAACCTCAACTTATCCTAACAATACGTTTGGCGCAGAAACTCTAAGCCGCTGTTGTGTCCTATTGAATAACTGGTAATCATTAGTGATTTTTAATGTATGTCAGATTATGATATTCGACACTTAAAATAACTAGGTAACATTGGCATGTCGATTAAAAAAATACTTCAGCTAAGTCAAAAGCACCCAATCATTACGATGGTGTTGATTGGGGGGATTACAGCTATATTCATAGTTGGGATTACCGCATACTGGCCAGCTGTAAGTACTATTATTATGCCAAACACAGTCCTAGGCCTATACAACCGAGACTTTTGGGAAAACTTCTTAGTTGAGGCTCATGGTTTCCTACTTGATTTTATCATGTTTGGTGTATTGGTTTTTAGTTTGGACAGGCTTCGTATTTCAAGAGAGGTTAATGAAAAACAAGAGCGACGAAAACGTGAAGAAATAGAAAGAATGGAAGAAGAGCTTTCTGACTATGCTGCTCTAGACATGCCAGAGGTTAACTTGAGAAAAGTTGGTAATATCAAACGACTTGTGCGCAGCGGTGTCAGTGAGTTTAATGTGTCGGATTTGAGAATTAATGGCTGCCAAATAAAGGATATTGAGTTCTCTCAAGGGTCACGCTTGATAGGAATGCAGCTACAGGACGGTGTTATGAATGCACTTAAGTTCAATCAAGTTTGCATGAAATCATCTTTCTTCAATAATAGTAATTTGAAAGCGTGTTCGTGGGTAGATTGTGATATCAGGAAAATAGTTATTAGAGATTGTAAAGCAAAAGGTGCATCATTCATAAATTGCAATTTGACTGGAGCAGATTTCAGAAATGCAGATCTTACAGGTGCTACATTTACAGACTCAGAAATGAAAAACATTAAATTTAAAGGGGCGCGATTAAATCGAGCTGACTTAAGGGGAGCTAGTGGCTTAGATGTAAATTCTTTATCTGAGGCATCATCACTTGACTACATTTTAGTAGACGGTGAAATACTTGAAAAATTGAAAGCTCTAAAGCCGAATATGAAAACATCAGGCCAGAGGGGAATCGAACCCCAACACCAACAGATAGACTGTACGGCTGACACCATCTTGGCTTCCGATAATACGTAATAATACCAAGGATTGAGTTATATTGGCAATGTTAGGTTAATCATCTTTAGTAGAACCCTCTACTAAAGGGGCTACTGTTAATTTCATTTACTTTGTTGAGGTGTTTTTAAGCCTGTAGTGGATAAGTGAATTTGGCCAAAAGGCTAGAGGTTTTACAATACCCAAAGTAATCCGTGAAAAGCCAATTTAGCAAAATCACTGACAAACTTTTGTCCAACTTCGAGCTAGCTGGTGAGGCTAGCTCATGATCATCGCTACATTGCTAATCGATAAGCGCACAACAACCCTAGCGAGTGTAAGTCGCGGTGAGCTTCGCTTTGCCTAGAGCCGTGCTGTTCAGTGTGAATCCAACCACCGCCGACGGTGTGTTTTCGTCTAGGTTTAGCTTGTCCGTTGGCAATGCCCAAACTGTAAATTGATAACGGTGCATGCCATCTTTTTCGGGAGGGCAGGCTCCACCGTAACCGACCGTGCCGTAATCGATGCTGCCTTCTTTGCCACCTACTTTAGATATGTTGACACCGCGGGGCAGTTCGTTAATGGTTGCTGGAATATCGAATGCCACCCAGTGCCAAAAGCCACTTTCAGTCGGTGCGTCTGGATCATAAACCGTGATTGCAAAGCTTTTAGTGCCTGTTGGTGCATCTTTCCACTGCAAGTGTGGTGATAGATTATCGCCATCGCATCCCCAGCTTGAGTATTCAAACGTCTTCGCCATTGGATGACCTTCTTGAATATCATTGCTGGTTAATTCGAAGGCCTGAGCAGAGCCTACCGCCATACTTATTACCAATACTGATCTAATGATTCGTTTCATGATAGCTCCCCTATTTAGTGTGACCCAATTATAGAAGACTTTCAGATACCCGAGACAATTCATAATTTGCTTTCCTTAGTAAAAGTTATCCTAAGGGAAGGTGATTACCATGCAACTGAAAAATGATGACCTCTTATTAGCCGCTTCTTTGAAGGACTGGTTTACATTGAGCGTTTCCTTGTCCCTCATCTCACCTCTTTTCACACATCTGTGCAGAATTTGCATAGGTCCTGTTCCATTCTTCTGGTTTTTCAAAAAGCATCGCTCTCTATAATGCCCGTCATCCGCTACGGCGAACCCTATCCCTAAAAAGAGTGTCGAGTATGACTAAGAAATATGAAAATGCAGTGCTGGATGATCAAGCACTGATTGATGGCCTTAAATCAATCAACCCTGTGTGGGGCGACATGACAGCCCGTGTTGCTGGTGAAGCTTGGGGAATGCCTTTAATTGATCAGAAAACCAAAGCGCTGATCAGCATTGCGATTGACCAAATGGCTTTAAATGTCACCGGTGAAGGTAACCCATTTGGTGCTCACGTTGATATGGCACTTAAGCAGGGCGCGACATATGCAGAGCTAGAAGAGCTTATCGTATTTGCATCGGCATACACAGGCTTCAACAAGGGGGCGACCACAATGGGCGCATTAAACAAGATTCGTCATGAACGAGGAGATTTCTAATGGCTATTCCAGGCTTAAAAAAACCAGATCACATCGGCTTCACGGTTCCGAATCTCAATGAAGCGATTGCATTCTTCCGAGAGCACTTCGAGTTTGAACTGGCTTACGAGTTCGGTCCATTTGCTTCGGATGACGATTGGATGTGCGATCATTTGAACGTTAATCCACGAGCCGAAATCACCAAAATTGCGGTAATGAGTGCTAAAGGGATTAACTTAGAGCTATTTGAATACGCAGACACGATAGAGCGCAACAAGACGGCACCAAATAACGCCGATATTGGCGGTCATCACCTTGCTTTCTACGTTGAGGATATGGGCGCTGCGGTTTCGTACTTAAAAGAGCAAGATATTAAAGTCCTTGGAGAGCCAACCGCCATGACCGAAGGTCCGACTGCGGGTGAATCATGGGTCTACTTTATGGCGCCTTGGGGAATGCAATTAGAGCTAGTGTCTTATCCGAAGGGTAAAGCCTACGCAAAACACGCTTCAGTTACGTTGTTTGACCCACGATGAACATTATTTTTATTGTTCTAATTGTGGTCGCGGGCATGGGACTGTCCTTCGAGGCAGGTCTTTTAGGTCCTCTAGGCGAGCAAGTCGGTCATTTATGGGCAACCTTGAGCATCTTTGGTGTTGGTACGGCATTGCTTTGGATGATTCGTCATTTCACACCACAAGGAAAGTTTACTGCTTGGAATACCATTCCAAAATGGCAACTTATCGGTGGTTTATTGGGACCTATTTATGTTGTCACGCTAACATTATCGACTCCGATTTTAGGGGTGACGATGACCATGGTTTGCGTTTTGTTGGGGCAAATCACTAAGAGTTTTGCGATTGACTATTTCGGCTGGTTCACCATGCCTAAGCAAGCAACAAACCCAATGCGTTTGCTTGGGTTAGCATTTATTTTTCTTGCTCTTTGCTTTGTCTACTTAGGGGGGCAATCATGACGTTAATTATTTTACTTGCCATTGCGTCAGGCATGGCGCTGAGCGCTCAAGCGGCGATTAACGGTCAACTTGGCGCAAAAGTTGGGGTAATTGAAAGCTCTTTACTGACATTTAGCATGGGCACGGTCATCACTGGCTTACTGATTTTTTTCTTTGAACCGAGTTATGACTCAACCCTGTTAACTGTGCCTAAGTGGCAACTTGCGGGGGCATTGTTTGGCATCCTATATATGATCGTGATGGTTGCAGCCGTACCAAAAGTCGGTGTCGCCATTGCCACGGTTGCAACCATTTTGGGTCAGATGATGATGAGCTTAGTCATCGATACTCAAGGTTGGCTCGGTAATGCACCCATTGAACTCAATTATTGGCGTATTGCTGCCATGGTGTGTATTGGGTGTGCATTGGTCTGTATTTACCTCGCAAATGGTCAAACGCAATCCGTGCTAGAAACATCTGCCGCAACAGAAAACATAATTAACCCTACCAAGGAACCACAACATGTCAGCTAAAACGCTCATTGTATTTTTTAATCTAAAATCGACGACGGACGAAACCCATTACCTGCGCTGGGCAAAAGAGTCTGATCTACCAACGGTAAACAAACTCAGTAGCGTTTCTTTGTTCGAGGTGTTTAAAGGCATCAGCATGTTTGGTCAAGATAAGTCGTCACCATGGGATTACTTTGAAGTGATTCATATTAACTCAGAAGACGCCTTTCTAAGCGATATTCAAACCGAGGCAATGCAAAAGATTGTTGAGCAATTTCAATCTTTCACTGAGGACGCGCACTTCATCGTTAGCGAAAATATTCTCACCGCATAACCGGTTAACATTCAGGCAAGCTAAGTAATAGCTTGCCTTTTTTTATGTTTAAGTCTTAATCTTTGGCTAGGTCAGTAAACCCAATAGAGTAGGAGAAAGTTTGTGAATTACGATGTGTCTTTATTGGAAATAAAACTGTTCTTGATGACCACTCAGTTTGGCAACTTTTCTGAAGTGGCACGTCGGCAGGATATGACGCCATCTTCGGTCTCTCGTAAAATGGCGCAGCTAGAAGAAAAAGTCGGAACTAAACTGTTGCATCGTCATACCCGTTCGATCTCACTGACTGACGAAGGTGTGGCATTCAATAAGCATTGTACCGACATCATCAATCAGTATGAACGTGTCGTTGAGCACATCGAACAACGAGCGAATACCCCTCGCGGTACCGTAAAAATCAGTGCCCCCGTTGCCTTTGGGCGACTTCACATCGCCCCCTATCTACCAGAATTATTAGAACGTTATCCACTTCTCAAGGTTGAGATTCAGCAGACTGACGCCTTTGTCGATCCCGCCGCAGAGTCGATTGATTTGATGATCCGCATTGGTGTTCCGCAAGATTCTTCCCTGAGAATGAAACGTTTTGCCAAGCAGCGCTATGTAATGGCGGCAAGTCCAAGTTACCTAAAGTCCTACAGTATTCCCGGTAAACCGGAAGAACTGGAACAACATAACTGTCTCGTGTTTAAAGGAACCAATGGATTGCAGCGCTGGTTTATCGGTAAGGAGAAATTAGAACCGTATGAGGTTTCTGGCTCACTCTACAGTAACAATGCGGAAACCTTAGTGGCGAGTGCGGTGGGTGGAAGCGGGATTGTGGTCTTTCCTACTTGGTTGATTGGGGAAGAATTGAAGAGCGGTAAGTTGGTCGCTTTACTGGACGACTATCAAGTTTCGACCAGTTTAGAGCAGCAATCGATCAGTGCGCTTTATCTTGAAACTGATAACCTTGCGGCAAAAGTAAGGGTAGTGATTGATTTTTTAACAGAGAAATTCAGTAGCACAAGTGGTAACAACTCATGCTACTGGGATGTTGAACTGAACCATCAACACAGAGCAATATAGTCAGCCCCTTTCCATACGGAAATCGCGGAAATCGGGACAGGCATCGTTAGCGTCAGTCGGGACAGGCATAGCAAAAAGCAACTTTTATACATTACTTTTTAGAGGTTTATGATAGGTTGGTTGAAAGTTGCGCAGGCAGAAAAACGAGCCTACCTGTTATTAAGAATTTTAGCCGTTCAATTTAGTGTTCTACGAATAAGGAAATCATATGAAAACGAAAAAGTTATCTACCTGTTTTTGTACCACTGAAGTGGATTCTTGCCGTGAGTACTACATAAAGTATTTTGCAGCAAAAACAGTTTTTGATTGTGGTTGGTATGTCATGTTGAAAATTGATCAAGATGGTTCTGAGATTTGCTTTATTCAACCACAAGAAAATATGCCTGTTTTTGATGGTAATGGCGTGATGCTAAATTTCAACGTTGATGATGTAGATGCTGAATATTCCCGTCTCACTAAAGCTGGGTTGCAAATTGCCATGCCGCTTGAAGATCATCCATGGGGTGACCGAGGATTTTCTGTCGTAGACCCAATCGGTAACTTTGTCTATGTTTACTCTGATCGAGAGCCAAGCGGTGAGTTCAAACAATACTTCAGCAACTAATAAAACAATTCAAAAGTGAAGGACAGTCGCTCTATATCTTAGATCCTGATGGTCATAAATTAGAGATACACTCAGGTTCTCTTGAAAGCAGGTTAGAATCCCTAAAAACTAAGCCATATAGTGGACTCGTATGGCTTTAAACATAACAAATTGCTTAACAGGACTCTTCAGGATCGGGAAATCCGGGAAATCAGGACAGGCACAATAAAAGCAGGCACAATAAAAAGCATGATCTTTAAAGCCCCCCACTTCTGCTCTATGGCACAGCCAATAATTCAGCGAGTCATCCCTTCAATTTCATTTAACTTTTAATGACATGAATTTTTTGCAAAAAAAAACGGTCCATAAAATGGACCGTAGCAAAAGAGATTAAGACTGTTCGTTTAAGCCATTGCGGTGCGCAGCGGTTTGTCGTTAATCGGTAAGTGAATCAATGCGGCGAGAAACGCTAACGCAATCGTTGACCACCAAATAGGATCGTATGAGCCGTAGTAATCATAAATACGACCGCCTGCCCATGCGCCTAAAAAGCTGCCCACTTGGTGAGTAAAGAAAACCAAACCATAGAGCGTTGATAGGTATCGAGCGCCAAAAATCTGTCTGACTAGGCCTGAAGTCAGTGGTACGGTTCCCAGCCAACAAAAGCCGATTGCGCCACCAAAGATTGCCGCAGTATGCTCGGTAACGGGTAGCGTCACAAACCCAGCAATGACCGTTGTGCGCATCAGGTAGAGCATACTCATCACATGGCGTTTGCTAAATTTGTCGCCCATCAGACCCCAAAAATAAGAGCCGAAGATATTAAAAATACCGACATAGGCGAGCGCCAGTGCCGCGCTGCTGGCTGGCAGGTTTTTATCGGCAAGGTAACTTGGCAAATGGGTCGCAATAAACATCACGTGGAAACCACAAACAAAGAAACCTGCATGAATGAGCCAGTAACCTTTGTGACGGAAGGCTTCAGCGAGCGCTTGTTTAAGCGTCATTTCAGGTTCAGCCACTTGAGCACTTGATGCGCTTGCACGGTTCGATTTCATAAACATAGAGAACGCAATCATCACAGCACATAGCATCGCAAAGCCTTGCAATGCGCCTTGCCAGCCGATATTGCTCAGCATCGCATGTGCGCCTGGAATCATGGCAAACATACCAAATGAGCCCGCAGCGGTGGTTAAACCAAATGCTTTAGCGGCATGTTCGGCAGGGACAACTTTTGCTACCGCACCCAAAATAATCACATAACTGGTCGCGCTTAAACCAAGACCGACTAATGCCCCAAGCGAAAAATACAGCACACTGGCTTCGGTGGTGATGGAGGTGAGGTATAAGCCCATTGCATACGCGAATGCGCCAGCACCGATGATACGTTTTGAACCCCATTTATCAGCCGCCATGCCGACAAAAGGCTGGAATACGCCAAATAGGAGGTTCTGCAACGCGATAGCGAAGCTAAAAAACTCGCGACCTGTCTGGAAGTGTTCAGAAATTGGCATCATAAAAATACCAAAAGACTGACGAATGCCCAGACTGACAATCAAAATACCGATACCCAACCAAACTAAAGCTGGAAAACGAAAAATGCTCATATAAAAAGGTTACCTTAATGGTGCTGATGGTGTTCGTGGTGGTGATGCATCGTGTCCAAGCTACTGGTTTGGTGACAGCCCGCGTCAACCGCCTGCTGTGCTAGTAAATTCAGTAGCTTAGGTGAGTGATGAACGACAACCAAACTGAGAGCGAGCAGTAAAACCATCCGCATCAGTTGTGCTGATAAACTCTGTGAAAACATCGGTATCACTTTGAATTAGTTTTAAAAGAGCGCGCAGTGTAATGACACCCATAGCATGACTCAAATGAAATAATGTGAATTAAACTATGCATCTTATGCATACATTAAGTTGGTGCCGATTGGGGACTTAGCGTGTGGTTAATTAAAGAAAAAATCGAATTTTACCGTCATGAAGCTCATTAACATTGGCGTGCAGTCAGTTATTAAGGCTACAATCGTGCCGTTTTAATTAATGGCTGAATAACGATGAAATACGATTGGATACTATTTGATGCAGATGAGACCCTGTTTCACTTTGACGCATTCCGAGGCATGCAGGTGATGTTCAAACGTTTTGGTATCGACTTTACCGAGAAACAGTACGCAGACTACCAATTGGTCAATAAGCCGCTTTGGGTCGATTATCAAGATGGAAAGATCAGCGCAGAACAGCTCAAGGTCACACGCTTTCAGGGTTGGGCAGACAAGTTGAATGTGACGCCAAAAGCGCTCAATAGTGCTTTTCTAGAGGCAATGGCGGATATCTGCACCCTGTTACCGGGTGCTAGTGAGTTAATTGAGGCGCTAACGGGACAGGCAAAACTGGGTATTATTACCAACGGTTTTACCGAACTTCAACAAATTCGCTTAGATCGAACCGGCATGAGTGACTACTTTGAATATGTCGTGATTTCCGAAGAGGTGGGTGTCGCTAAGCCGGACGGCGGTATTTTTGCACACGCCCATCAATTGATGGGAAATCCGTGTAAATCGACCGTTCTGATGGTGGGGGATAACCCGCATTCAGATGTTCTGGGAGGTATGAATTTTGGCATTGATACTTGCTGGCTTAATACTCAGGCTGCGCAACGACCAGAGGGGATTGCGCCAAGTTATGAAGTGAGCTCGTTGCAGCAATTACAGCGCATTTTATTGGCCTAGCTTTTGAGGTGATTCAGGGTTATCGAACCGATAAAAATCTTCGCTACTTTCACAACAAATCATGGTAGGAGACAGTCCAAGCGATTGGGTTTGGACTGTCGCCTTGGCTATTGCTCAGGTTAATCTTTATTTCTAATTAATTGTACAAAACCTAATACGCAAACCGCAATTAACAGCCACATAATAATTGTGCCAGCCATATAATTTCCTTAAAAATGAATGAGGACCATTCCTCAGCGAGGACTATATTTTAACCAAAATTATTCAGTCAATTGGCACATTTTCATTTTGCGAGATGGGTGACAGTTTTTACTGCGCTAAATTGCATAAATATTTAGCTGTCTATGAAGGCGGTCATGTTTTGACAGTGTTTAACTCAGTTTTAACAGTGGCAAGCATAGAGAAAACAGATATTTAGTCGCTGTTTGTTGTGGTGAGATCTCTTGGTCTGACTCGCGACCTTTAGCTTGATAACATCATCTAAAGGTCGCAGAAACCATCACTTCAACTCTTGATGGCTTGTTTTTTAACTGTGCGGATTTTGACCGCTCAGTTTTGAGCGTCTAGCTTTTAACCACCTTAAAGTTATCCCATGCCTGACTGGTAGGCATGACTTCAATGCTGTTGATATTAATATGACTAGGTTGTTCGGCAATCCACAGCATAATATCGGCAATGTCTTCGGGTTGCAGAGGATTAGTGCCATTGTAGATCTGATTGTATTTGTCTTGATCGCCACCAAAACGCACCAAACTAAATTCACTCTCTGACAGCCCTGGTTCTAAACTGGTGATTCGTAAAGGTGTGCCTGCATAATCGCTGCGCAGGTTACGAGAAAACTGTGCGACGAAAGCCTTACTGGCTCCATAGACATGCGCGCCTGGGTAGCACCAGTTTGAAGCGATGCTTGCTAGGTTAATAATGGTGGATTTAGGCTGCTCAAGCAGAATAGGCAACAGACTGTGGGTCACATTGACCAATCCGGTGATGTTGGTGTTTATCATGGTATGCCAATCATCCAGTGATGATTGATGAGCGACACCCGCACCTAAAGCGAGCCCAGCATTGTTAATCAGTATTTCGATATTACGAAATTCTTGCGGCAGTTGTTGCACCATGTCGACCACCGCTTCGCTATCTCTGACATCAAGGCTATAAGTATACACAGCGCAGTGTTGGCTGAGTTCATCCGCGAGCTCAGCCAGACGTTCTTGTCGACGACCAGTTAATATCAACGCGTATCCCATTTCGCCAAATCGTCTCGCGGCGGCGCGTCCAAAACCGGAAGTGGCGCCAGTAATCAATACAGTGGGAAGTCTTGAAGTCATCATAATCTTGTCCTTAAGAGAAAAGTGTCCAAATAACTCGGCTCATTGAAATGACCGATAAAATCAGTAGTAAATAGTAGGCTGCGTGATGCAAACTCGGCAGGCTGCGATATTGGTAGCAAGCCTTACCTATCAGTACCGCAATGCCGGCGATAACGGTATAGAGAAGTGGGTAATCCGGCAACAAGTACCACTGCTGAGTCATAGCGAAACTGCTTCCTACTGCAAAGCAAGTGGTGAGGAAAAAATAGCTAATCAGGCTGTTTTTTTGGCTGTGAATATCGAGTTGGCTATAGCGCATATAGATCACGACAGGAGCGCCGCCCGCAGATACGGCACTGGTTGTCCAGCCCGACATAAAACCGCAAAGCAACGGTGAGCGTGCTACTCGCATCAATACCACGCTATGACTGCGACTGATGATGGCGAGAGCTAACACGGTGGATGGAACCAGTAATTTAAGGGCGATATCCGGTAGATTAAACAGCAGCCAATAGCCACAAGGAATACCTATCATGGTGGTGATAAGTAGAGGTGATAGGGCGCTAAAGTCGGTCTGCTTCCAGCTTGAGGCAACCAAAGGCAGCGTCACAATAAGATCCACAAGCAGCACGGCGGGAACCATTTGTGCCACAGGATAGATCGCAGAAAGCACGAGGATCACTAAAGCCGAAAAACCAAACCCGGTATAGCCGCGAATGAACCCGGCAATCGCGAGTGTAATAATGATCACTAGGGTGGATAACATGGCTCACCTCCGCTTTAAAACCCAAGATCCCAAATCATTAAAAGCGGTCGGGTTAAGCGCCCTCTTTTGCTGACTTAAGCCTTAGTCTAAAAGGTTAGTGGGCTTGAGATTAGAGCCAGTTAAAGTTGATTATGGTGTCAGGGGATTCAGCCTTGATATTCAGGCACTTGATATTCAGGCACTTGATTTTCAGGTAATAGCTCAGCCAACTTTTTTATGCCAGCTTCGATTTTGTCGGTGTCGATAGCGGAATATCCTAAGCGGATATAGCGACGGCTATCGAGGTTGAAGCGGGAAAAATGGACCGTTCCCGGTTCCACTAGCACGCCGATATTCTTAGCTTGTTGAGCAAACTGCTCACAATCAATGGGATCGGGTAATTTGAGCCAAAACGCACTGCCGCCAACAGTCTCGGTGGTGACACACTGTGGCAAATAATGCTCGATAGCTTGGCGCATCACAGACCAGCGCTCTTGGTAGCAAATATGCAGTTTTCTTAAGTACGCGTCATAGTGACCCAGAGAAATAAACAGCGCACAGGTGCGTTGATTATTCGCTGGGGGGTGACGATACATCAGTCTTCGCAGCGCTCGCGCAGATTGTATAAGCGGCGTATCCGCGACCATATAACCGAGCCTTAATCCCGGAGACAGTGATTTAGACATACTGCCGATATAAATAACACGCCCATGTTTATCCAAACTCTTTAGTGATGGACTGGCGTGGCTCAAGACATTGATCTCACTCTCGTAATCGTCCTCAATAATGACAAAATCATAGGCCTCTGCGGCGTCGAGTAATTCTTGACGACGTTGCATCGACATAGTCACATTGGAGGGCACTTGATGGCTGGGCGTGACATAAACGTAGTCACACTGCTTTAGTGCCGGGCTGACTTCGATGCCCTGCTCATCAAGGTTAATCGGCAAAATATTCGCGCCACTGGTGGAAAAGATATTTCTCACGTCGGGATAGCCCGGTTCTTCAATAGCCAGTGTCGTGTTGTCGCCGACCAATAACTGAGCCAAGAGATAGAGCGAGTTTTGGGTGCCAATGGTGACTAATATCTGCTCTTGTTTCGCTTGAATTCCTCGCTTGGGCAACACGTTACTTTGCAGTTGTTTGATGAGGGCGGGATCATCGCAATCAATCGAATCTGACACCCAATCTTTTACTACCCCTGTACGCTGTGATAAGCGACAACATTCACGCCAGTGGTTAAGCGGAAACAGTGAGTGGTCTGGCTGACCAAACAGAAACGGGTAGGGGTAATCTTTCCAATTGCTCGGTTTAGCGATATTTCTTTGGCTACTGACATCTTGCTTAATACGGTTGAACCAAAATTGGGAAGGTTTTGCACCACTAACAGTGTGTCTACTATGGTTATCTTTAATCGGAGATTTCAGTGCTTGCGCTGAAAATGCCTCGGGACAAGGGTAATAGCCACTGCGTTGATGTGAAACCAGATACCCCTCATCAACCAATCGATCATAGACTAATACAACGGTGTTGCGTGACACGCGCAACTGTGAGGCTAATTTTCTACAGGACGGAAGGGCGTTGTCGGCAAACACTCCGTTGCGCATAGCCGCCAATAAATGTTCTCGAATTTGCTCTTGTAAGCTTCGTTCTGGTGAAAACTGAATATGCATCAGGAAATCACTTTTCATTTCTTTATCCTCCCATCCTTGACGTCTCAATCAGAGCAAGTCGATTTGCTATGCCACTGAAAATATACGGATTGACAGCATCATCCATGCCAACAATTTCGGTGTTTGCTTATGGGGAGATCTAAGGCTGTCACCAAAAATAGCCACAACTGGATCTATGGTGATTGTGACCTCTTTGTCTAAGGTGGAAAAAAACAGGGAGGAATCGATGATGGAATTGGATTCAACAGTGACAAGCTTACAAGATGTTCAACAGGAACAGCGAGATCGTATTGTCGATTGGGATAAGCAGCATGTTTGGCACCATATCACGCAACATGCACCGTTTGAGAAACAAGACCCGCTGGTGATGTCGAGCGGCAAAGGCATTTATGTCTGGGACATCAACGGTAAACGTTATCTTGACGCCAGTTCAGGCGGTGTTTGGTGTGTCAATGTCGGTTATGGTCGAGAGCGAATTGCTGAGGCGATGAAACAGCAAGCGGTGAAACTGAATTTCTTTGCTGGAACCGCAGGCAACCCAGTGACCGCTGAGTTTGCTAGTAAACTGATAGAAAAGATGCCGGGGATGAGTCGAGTGTATTTCTCTAACTCGGGTTCCGAAGCGAATGAAAAAGCCTACAAAATTGTCCGCCAGATCGCGCATAAAAAGTATGGCGGCAAAAAGCATAAGATCTTGTATCGCGAACGTGATTATCATGGCACCACCATCAGTTGCTTAAGCTCAACAGGGCAAGAAGAACGACGTAACCAGTATGGTCCGTTTACGCCCGGCTTTGTTGAGTTTCCTCACTGTTGTGAATATCGCAGTCAGTTTGGGCCGGTAGAAGATTATGGATTACAAGCGGCCCAGCAACTGGAAGATGTGATCTTACGCGAGGGTCCCGACACCGTTGGCGCGATTGTTATCGAGCCGATTACGGCAGGTGGTGGGGTGATCACGCCACCGAAAGGTTATTACGAAGAGATTCAACGAATCTGTAAAAAATACGATATTTTAATTCATGTCGATGAAGTGGTGTGTGGTATGGGTCGAACCGGTAAATGGTTTGGTTATCAGCATTACGGCATCAAGCCTGATATTGTCACTATGGCGAAAGGTGTAGCGTCAGCGTATGCCGCCATTTCTTGTACTGTGACGACAGAAGAAGTGTTTGATCTGTTTAAACAAAATCCAAGCGACAAGTTTGATTACTTTAGAGACATCAGCACCTACGCCGGTTGTACAGTGGGTCCAGCGGCGGCGTTAGAAAATCTTAAGATCCTTGAAGAAGAAAACCTAGTCGACAACTGTGCCAAAGTAGGTGAATACCTGTTTGCAAGGTTGCAATGGTTGAAACAGCGTCATCCAGTGATCGGTGATGTCCGAGGTAAAGGCTTATTCTTAGGTTTAGAATTGGTCAAAAATCGCGCGAGCAAAGAGCCGGTCGATGAGGCATTCGCCGCTGGCGTTGCTGCAACGTGTATGAAGAAAGGATTGATTATTGGTCGTACGAATCGCTCGTTTGCCAAATTTAATAACACCTTGTGTTTAAGTCCTCCGTTAACGCTGAACGAAACGGAAGCCGAGCAAATTATCCAACTTCTCGATCAGGCTTTTACCGAAGCCACCGCAGAAGTCGCCACCGAAGCATAATTTGACCCTAAGTTTAGAGCCGAGAAGTCACTTCTCGGCTCTTTCTTTTTCTTCAATAGT
Organism: Vibrio hippocampi; assembly: GCF_921292975.1. Taxonomy (NCBI): domain Bacteria; kingdom Pseudomonadati; phylum Pseudomonadota; class Gammaproteobacteria; order Vibrionales; family Vibrionaceae; genus Vibrio; species Vibrio hippocampi. The sequence continues at coordinate 1,299,402 of NZ_CAKLCM010000003.1, read as the reverse complement.
TCGATTTCTCTAACCGTTCTATTTTTACAATATGTCTACTTCCCCAATAATTTGTCGTTATCGTGATACAAATAGCGCAGTGACGGCGGTACTTGGCTCCAAGCGGAGTGCTGATTTTTCTTCTGATAAGAGTATTGATATAAGCGCTGCATATAGGCTTTGCTCATGGGATCTTCTTGCTCGATATCGGGGAAGTCCGACTGAATGTAGGCAAGATTGAAATTGATGTCGTATCGTTTGGCGTAGTGAAAGATAAACTCAATATCACCAATACCTTGGCTGAGTAATAAAGTGTCGATCGTGCGGGCGGAAATATCGGTGAAAGTGATCTCAGTTTGCTGATATTTGGGGGCTAAACCTCCGTTGCGAATGACATAGAGATTTTGTTGCTCTCCTGCCGCCATATTCTCAATGTTAAACCACTGTGGTGCAAAAAATACCTGCCTGACAATGCCACCGTCGACATGCAATTCATCGTACTCTTCACCATTGATGGTGAGATGAATACGTTTGACTGGGAAGGCGCCGGGAACAGAACTGCTGGCGACCACCAAATCTTGAATCAGCTCGGTTGCTCTGGGACTGCCAAATTCCGCAATTCGCCCGATATCCCAAATCGCTAACTTTTGATTATCGAGGTCGGTAGTGCCAATAAACAACTTACGCCCAAGACGACTTTCAAAGGCAATCTGCGACACTAATTCGTCATTAATGGTGGTACGAACTTTTTGCTCAAATTTACTGTTGTCATAAAGCGCCTTACCACTGAAGGCTGAAAAGACGTTGTTTTGCTCAAATAGGTCGTTGAAGTCTGTTTCGGTATAAAGCTGCTTCAGCTCATGGTCGTAATCGCTGCCTAAGAAAGCAAATATCGACACAATAGCGCCAGTGGAGACCCCAGTTACGACATCAAATTGCGGACGGGTTCCTTGGTCACTCCATGCGGTGAGGATACCCGCAGAGAATGCGCCATTAAATCCACCTCCAGACAGTGCTAAATAGTTCAGCACTCCATCCTTATCCAACCGATTTTGAAAGCGCTGTGAATTGTATTGATTGTACTTAGCCGACAACAGCTTGCTTGTTTCACCATCCCAATAGCGGATGTAGTCACTGTTCAATGGAGCATAATATTCCGACTCTTTATTCGCTTTGCGATCGACGGATGAACAAGCGGTGACCAGTAAACACAAGGCGACTAATAACCCATTATTTAGCATTCGTTCGCTCCTATCTCAGAATGACTTGTGAGCAACGGATGGTAAATCCGGTTGCAAAAGGGTTTCTTTTATATCGAATGGATATTGAATCTTTATGAAACTGAGCAAGATAGGAATTGGTTGACTGACTAACTTGAAATTTGCCGTTGGCGATAAACAGCTTGGTTCGATAAACAGCTTGGTTCGATAAACAGCTTTGTTCATGGTGATAACGAACTTAAATGAGTAAATGCGTAACATAAAGGTAATATCATCAGGTAGCATCCGCACATTCTAATTCGATGCTTTTGATTTCGAGCGGACTTTTTTCGGTGACTACAAACTTGGTTAAATTGAACAAGTGTTTATAAGGAGATAATTGTGAGCACTGATAATAACGGCGGCATCCAACGTCCGGATGGTCGCGTTAACCCTATTGATACTGACTATCAAATAGGACAAGACAACGTAGCATTAAAAGTAGGACCTTTTGGTTTAGATATTCACAACCGAGTGTTTGCGATATCTGGATTGGCGATCATATCTTTTGTATTGGCAACGTTGATTTTCCGTGAGCAGGTAGAGCCGTTTTTTGCTCAATTGCGTAACGGGTTAGTATCCAATCTGGATTGGTTTTTTCTGCTTTCTGGCAACTTTTTTGTTGCTGTCTGTTTATTGTTGATCGTTACACCTCTAGGTCGCGTTCGTATCGGCGGCACAGAAGCTACCCCCGATTACAGCTATGCAGGTTGGCTTGCGATGTTATTCGCGGCGGGCATGGGTATCGGTCTAGTGTTCTTTGGTGTGTCTGAGCCGATGTCTCACTTCAGCTCTTCACTGGGCGGGATCACGACGGTTGACGGCGTTCGTACCGACTGGGCACCATTAGGTGGCGCACAGGGTGATACTCAAGCGGCAACCGCTTTGAGTATGGCTGCAACCATTTATCACTGGGCGTTACACCCTTGGTCTATTTATGCCTTACTGGCACTCGGATTGGCTATCTTTTCGTTTAACAAAGGCTTGCCTTTAACCATGCGTTCTATTTTCTATCCTCTATTTGGAGAAAGAGTGTGGGGTTGGGTTGGGCATGTGATTGATATTTTAGCGGTTATCGCAACGGTATTCGGTCTAGCCACTTCTCTTGGTTACGGTGCCTCTCAAGCAGCAACAGGCTTAGAATATTTGTTTGGCATTCCGATGACAGACATTACTCAAGTGGTTCTGATCGTCATTATTACCGCATTGGCACTGATTTCCGTTGTCGCTGGTCTTGATGGTGGTGTTAAGCGCCTATCTGAGTTAAACATGGCCGTGGCGGCAGCCTTGCTATTTTTCGTGATTATAGTAGGACCCACATGGGCTATTATGAGCGGGTTTTTTGATAATATCGGCGCATATTTAACTAATATCACCGCACTTTCGTTACCGTTTGGTCGTGAGGATGTGAACTATTCACAAGGCTGGACAGCGTTCTATTGGGCGTGGTGGATCTCATGGTCTCCGTTTGTTGGTATGTTTATCGCTCGTATCTCTCGTGGTCGGACGGTACGTGAGTTTATTGTCTGCGTTATCTTAATCCCATCAACGGTCTGTGTGCTGTGGATGACGGCCTTTGGTGGCACGGCAATCAGCCAATATGTCAACGATGGTTATCAAGCGGTGTTTGATGCAGAGCTACCATTAAAACTGTTTGCGATGCTGGATGTCCTTCCGCTATCACAACTTACGTCTGTGGTGGGTATCATCTTAGTGGTGGTGTTCTTTATCACTTCTGCGGATTCTGGTTCGCTGGTGATTGATACCATTGCGGCGGGTGGTAAGGTCGATGCGCCGACACCTCAGCGTGTATTCTGGTGTACATTTGAAGGCTTAGTGGCGATTGCTCTGATGCTAGGCGGAGGTCTGGCAGCCGCACAAGCGATGGCGGTGACGACAGGTTTACCATTTACCCTTGTCCTGCTTGTTGCCTCGGTTTCATTGGTAAAAGGTTTGATGGACGAACCAAGATCGAAACCGTCGAAGGCGACCAAGGCTCATTCTTAATCGTCGCACAAAACAGACTCAATCGAACTCGTATAACGGCACCTTTCGGTGCCGTTTTTTTTACAATGAAACACACCAAATCAAGAAATAAGTGCTAATTTCACTGATTGAATAAAGCACAAATTCTTCGGGATTATTCTTTTTCCCAATGAGTGAATTTCTTCCCCATCAAGTCGTATAAATCAAGTGAAATCAAAGATTGATAAAACCTATTACAATGATAGCCGCAAAATGTTCGATTGTTGGCTATTATCTCCTTGTACTTTGTAGGTATTCACAAATGAGGGAAGTTATGAGTAATCAAGGCAAAACAGGCAAGTGTCCGGTCATGCATGGCGCGAACACAGATATGTCTTCACAAGAATTTAATTGGTGGCCAAAAAGTCTAAACCTCGATATTTTGCATCAGCACGATAGCAAGACCGATCCCATGGGTGCCGAATTTGATTATGCAAAGGCCTTTGCTTCGCTTGATCTCGAAGCGGTCAAACAAGATCTCAAACAACTTATGACCGAAAGCCAAGATTGGTGGCCCGCGGATTGGGGTCACTACGGTGGTTTGATGATTCGTATGGCTTGGCACTCCGCCGGTACATATAGAACGGCAGATGGTCGAGGTGGCGCAAGCCGCGGTAATCAACGTTTCGCGCCTCTTAATAGTTGGCCAGATAATGGAAACCTAGACAAAGCCCGCCGCATCTTGTGGCCAATCAAGAAAAAATATGGCAATAAACTGTCTTGGGCCGATTTGATGATTTTGGCCGGTAATATGGCTTATGAGTCGATGGGACTGAAAACGTTTGGTTTCTCTGGTGGTCGTGAGGATATCTGGCAGCCAGAAAAAGACATTTATTGGGGCGCAGAGAAAGAGTGGCTGCAACCGTCGGGTGGTGAAGGCAATCGCTACTCGGGTGAGCGTGATTTAGAGAATCCACTGGCCGCGGTCATGATGGGTCTTATCTATGTCAACCCAGAAGGTGTGGATGGCAAGCCCGATCCGATTAAAACCGCTCATGATGTGCGTGTTACTTTTGCTCGCATGGCAATGAACGATGAAGAAACCGTGGCACTGACCGCTGGTGGGCACACGGTGGGTAAATGTCACGGTAATGGCGATGCTGCACGCCTAGGTCCAGAGCCAGAAGGCGCAGATATTGAAGACCAAGGTTTAGGTTGGCTCAACAAAACAACGCGAGGCATAGGTGCTGACACCGTAACCAGTGGCCTGGAAGGCGCATGGACAACCAATCCAACACAATGGGATCACGGCTACTTTGAGCTACTACTGAAATACGATTGGTGGACAACCAAGAGCCCTGCGGGTGCGTGGCAGTGGGAGCCGGTCAATATTGAAGAAAAAGACATGCCCGTTGATGCGGAGAATCCAAACGTTCGCCGTAATCCAATGATGACGGATGCGGATATGGCACTCAAATTTGACCCTGAGTATCGCAAGATTGCAGAACGCTTCCATAAAGATCCCGCCTACTTTGAAGAAGTCTTTACCCGAGCTTGGTTCAAGCTGACGCACAGAGATCTGGGTCCGAAGAGTCGTTATGTGGGAGCGGATGTTCCGCAAGAAGATCTGATCTGGCAAGATCCTATTCCAGCGGTAGATTACACCTTAAGCGAAGACGATATTAACGCGTTAAAAGCGGCGGTGGTTGAGAGTTCGCTGCCGTTAGCGGATTTCATTACTACGGCATGGGACAGTGCGCGTACTTACCGCGGCTCTGACCGTCGTGGCGGTGCCAATGGTGCACGTATTCGCCTCGCTCCGCAAAAAGCTTGGCAAGGTAATGAGCCAGAGCGCTTAGACAAAGTGTTATCGGAACTTGAGGCGATCAAGAGCAAACTCGGCTCGCCGATCAGCATGGCAGATTTGATTGTGTTGGCAGGCAGTGCCGCCGTCGAAGCCGCAGCGAAACAAGGTGGTTTTGATGTCACGGTGCCTTTTGCCCAAGGGCGTGGCGATGCAACCGATGCAATGACCGACGCAGAGTCATTTGATGTTCTGGAGCCGGTACACGATGGTTATCGCAATTGGCTGAAAGCAGACTTTACGGTTTCAGCGGAAGAGTTATTACTAGAACGTACGCAACTTTTGGGTCTAAGCGCGGTGGAAATGACAGTGCTTGTCGGTGGTATGCGTGTTCTTGGCACCAACTATGGTCAAGCACCACACGGTGTGTTCACCGATCAAGTGGGCGTACTGAGTAACGACTTCTTTGTTAACTTAACCGATATGAAATACCAATGGCGACCGCTCGGTGACGGCGAGTATCAATTGAGTGATAGACAATCCGGAGAAGCGGCGTGGAAAGCATCTCGCGTGGATTTGGTCTTTGGCTCTAACTCGGTATTGCGCGCTTACGCTGAGCTGTATGCTCAAGATGATAACAAAGAGAAGTTTGTGACTGATTTTATCTCAGCTTGGGTAAAAGTCATGAATGCGGATCGTTTTGATCTTAAAGCGTAACTAGACACAATACGTCAGTCACAAAAAGCCCCATCGACTTTTGGTTGATGGGGCTTGTTATTGATGACGCTTCTTACTCATGAAGCTATTAACGAATAAAGCAACGGAATTAAATCGATTCGTTGTTCACGGTGACTTGCACGTCGATATTATTACGAACGGCATTAGAATAAGGGCAGACTTGGTGAGCAACACGAGTGAGCTCGAGTGCTTGCTGTTGTGGTAAATCCAGTTCAACACTTAGGCTAGCAGTAAGCGCAAAACCACCATTGTCATTAGGACCAATTCCAATATTGGCTGTGACAGGCGCTTGGCTCAACGCCACTTTTGCTTCACGAGCCACATGCAAGATAGCGTTAGAAAAACAGGCAGCATAACCTGCCGCAAACAGTTGCTCAGGGTTTGTTGCATCACCCGTGCCACCCATTTCTTTCGGATAAGCGAGGTCGAGACTTAACAGACCATCGTCGGTCTTCACCTGACCATTTCGACCCGCAAGTGCAGTAGCTTGAGTTTGATATAGAGTAGGCATCGTGGTTATTCCTTAAATTTAAGTTGTGTGCAATCTAATTGTTTGCAATATTAGATCGAAACCTACGTTGTTTGCAACTATATTGTGTACAATTTATTTTTTTGGAGTGACCAAAATGACGCAATGTACGATCGATTTGCAACAAAATAGTCTGCTTTTGAGCAATCAAGCTTGTTTCCCTCTGTACAGTGCTGCCAATGCTGTAGTTAGAGCTTATCGCCCACTGTTAGATGAGTTAGAGCTGACGTATTCTCAATATCTCGTCATGATGGTGCTGTGGCAGCATCAAGGCATCAGTGTTAAAGAGTTAGGCGCTCAACTCTACCTTGATTCTGGCACGTTAACGCCGTTATTAAAGCGCTTAGAAGCAAAAGGATATGTGACAAGAGGGAGAAGTGAACAAGATGAAAGGGTCAGAGTATTAAACTTAGCACCACAGGGAGAGGCGCTTAAGCACAAAGCCACAGCGATCCCTAACGCGATGGCTTGTAAATTAGATATGCCGCTAGATGAGCTAGTTGCGCTGAAACAACTCTGTGAAAAAGTGTTAGCGCAACTGAGTTAATGGCAAAAATGCGATCAGCTTAAGCCTTGCCAAATGGCCGTTGCACCACTGACGGCACACAAAATTAATGCCCCAATTCGGATTTTCTCTTTCGGTAGCGATTGTGTGGTCAATTGCGCCAGTTTGTAGCCTAACCAAGCCGCTGGAATCAATGGCAGGGTAATCTGAATATGATGCAGAGTTAAAAAGCCAATGGGCGCTTGAACCGCCAAAGAGATCAAAGAGCTGAATACAAAAAAAGCCGACAAATTGCCACGCAGTTGACTTGCTTCTTGATGTTGCAATAACAGCGCCATCGGTGGACCACCGATCGCACTACTGGTTCCGAAAAAGCCAGAGAAGAAACCGGCGATCCCCATCTTTATGGGAGTCGGCTCAAGACGAAAAGGAAGCAGACTGACGATGACGGCGAATACCACCAGAAAACCGAGCCACAACGAAAGCACCTGAGTTGATACCATCAATAACAATCCAGCACCTGCAATAGAGCCGGGAATACGTCCAATAATGGCCATTTTTAAGCCGCCAATGGCGATGTTTGCACGGTGTTTCATCGCATTCAAAATCGAAATAAACAGCGCGACTAAGCAGATAGGAGCAGGAACATAATCAGGAGAAATTTGAAAAAGTAGCGGTGCGGCGACAATAGCTAAACCAAACCCAATCGCTGTTTGCACAAATGAACCAACAAAAATAAGTGCCATGGCAATTAACGATGCTGTATTAACCCAATCACTGAGCATTGGGAAACTCCTCAAAAGAAGTTATCGACTGATAACGGGGACGATATTGTAGTCAAACAATTGATAATAAACATCAAAAATTTCCTTACAAAATCTAATGAAAACTAAAATTGACAATGAGTTAATCCCCTCGAAATCAATAGGATATTTTTTATACTGTTTTGGATAGTGAACAAACGCCATTTTGCGGTTGAAAGTTCGCACAGTTACAAGATAGAATCCCGCCGGAAGTCAGAGGTGTGTCATGTTTAAGTTTTTTATTTGGATTGGGTTATTTGTATCGACGTCGCTGTTTGCTCAAGAAATTGCTCTTGTGCAACCGCTGACCATAGACCGTGTCGAGGTCAAGAAATCGGTACGCCGTATGTACCTGATTGCTGGTGATGAGATCGTTCGTGAGTATCGAATTGCACTAGGCAAGAACCCACGAGGTCACAAGGTACAAGAGGGAGATAACCGCACACCTGAAGGGCAATACACCTTAGATTTTGTTATGGATGATTCGGCTTTCTATCGCTCTATCCATATCAGTTACCCTAACGCCACGGACCAACAGCGCGCCCAAGACCTCGGTGTCAGCCCCGGTGGTAACATCAAGATTCATGGCTTAAAAAATGACAACAGCAAACCTCCTCGATTTGTGCAAAGCTTCGACTGGACCAATGGCTGCATTGCGATCACCAATGATCAGATGGATGAGTTGCTTACTCTGGTTAACGTAGGGACGCCTATTCATATTTATTGGTAGTTTCCCCCTCGCTTACGTCATACCGCACCTGTTGCGGTATCTACCCAAAGCGTCTCCCCACCGCAAGACAAACCAAACTACCGACCCTTAGACCAATTCACCACGCCAATCCCTGCGAGTATCAACCCAGTGGAAATCATCGCCCCAGCACTGACATGCTCCGCTACAAATATCACCCCTAAAGCCAGCGCAATGACGGGCACCGACAACTGCATCAACGAAGCTTGAAGCAGGCTGATTTTAGGCAAAATACGGTACCAAAGGGCATAACCGAGAGCAGACGCAAGGACGCCAGAAGCGAGTGCTAGCATGACACCGTCGATAGTGAGTAACACCTCAGGCTGATAGAAACTATGATATAGCACGAGTGCGACGAGCATCATCATGGTGGCTACTGAGAAACCGGTCTTCGTTGCTTGAATGGCGCTATCGGTGGTTTTACCAAGCAGAGTGAATCCACTCCAACAAATTCCGGAGATGATCATCAAAGCCGCACCCGTTAGATCAGGTCTGCTAGCGGAAGGTAACATCAATGCGACGAACCCGCTGATAGAAAGCAAGATCCCGAGCCGCTCTAGACCGCGTATCCTGTTCCCCTGAAAGCGATGCAGAGCGATGAGCGAGAGCTGCACCGTGCCAAACAGTAACAGAGCCCCTGTGCCGGTCTCTAAACTGATATAGGCGAGAGAGAAACATAAGGCATAGCCGAATAATGTGAGCCCTAATAGCCCGCGAGTCTTAACGTCGATTTTTTTGGTTTGTTGCACTGGCAAGGTGTGCTGTACCACCATAAGAGCGACGCCGCCGCTCATGAGTCTGAGGGTGGTAAAGTTCATCGGATCGATCAACTCAGCCCCAAGCGCTAAGCGACAGAAGAGAGAGTTAAGGGCAAAGGCGGTCATCGCCATTAACGCATAAAGCGCGTGTGATTGTGTCATAGTCAGCCAATGATGGGTTTATCTCGGTGGCTTAACCACGAAGAGAGCATGATAAACCTTATCCTAATGGGTTGATTTCGTCCGGTAAAATCACAATTTAATATAAGTTATAGTGGCTGAAGTGAGTGGTCACAAGCGAATCAATCTTTTGTTCAGCCAAAGCCGTGTAGGCAAAAGAGCGAACGAGATTTACATGGAGGCGAGTGAGCAATGACAGCAATACAGCAAGTGCAATTGGTCGAAGCAGAGAGTTGTCATGACTTGGCGCTCAAGGAAGTGATTCAATCGGTAGGGCGTGAATACGGTGCGATTGGTGAGGGTTTCGGTCCATCGGATCCGGAAGTCTTGGCGATGAGTCAACACTACGGCAAGGCACAGAAAAGCCTTTACTTAGTGGCTTTGCTAGAGGGACAGGTTATCGGTGGCTGTGGAATCGCTCAGTTTGGTGAACACAGCGATATTTGTGAACTTAAAAAGCTGTTTTTACTTTCTGAAGCTCGCGGTAAAAGGGTGGGCTATCAACTGGTTCAGGCTTGTTTAGAGTTTGCCAAACAGCAAGGATATCAATCCTGCTACCTAGACACACTGACGACGATGCAGTCGGCGATTCAGCTTTATATCAAGTTTGGCTTTTACCATCTTGATCAGCCTTACCCCGGAACCACCCATAATGGTTGCGATGTTTGGATGATGAAGTCACTGACGGATTAACAGACTGATCAATAACCTAACAATCTGAAAATTTGCCTAAAACAGCGGCAAGCCTTTGATACTCTTTCAGCGCCAACCGATCAGCCTCAACGGCAACGGGTGCGTTGCCTATTGGGTACCAGTTTACGGATTCAGCTTCAAGAGATTGAATCTCACCGTGCCATTCAAAAATGACGTAATAGTGCAGCAGTTGAAGTTCACTGGTGGGGTGATAAAGAGAGCAGAGATATTGGCTGTTGAGCGCGCGGATGCCAAGTTCTTCTTCCAACTCTCGGGCTAAGGTTTGCTTTTGTGTTTCATCGGTTTCCATATGCCCACCAGGAATGGCAATCATGCCTGGATCAGAGGCTTTATCCATAGTGCGCGTTTCTAATAAAACTTGGTCTGATGTCACCAGTAAAAATGATACGCATTGATGTACTTCCATGTTGTTCCTTAACGTGATGATTGCGTGCGTGTAACGCGTTAACTTGCCTTGTTTTTTCGCGCCAGTGTGGTCAGCTGTTCCTCAGCCAGCTTTTGATTCTGTATTTTTTTGATGGCTTCCCAAGCCACACCATTTTCTATGCCGGATACGCGTTCGTCATACTTTTCACAGGCGCGTGCTAGGACGGACTCCAAACTAATCCCTTGCTCTTTCTCAAGGGCAATCACCATGTTGAGATAATCCCATAACACATCCCCCAGTTCAGTTTCTAGATAGCAAGTGCGCTGTTTGGGGATCTCTTCTATCACTTCATCCACTTCATTGACGATCTCTTGTAAATAAGTGCTCGAACCATTGGACCAGTTACTGGTTTCATCAATCACTGATTTGCGCTTAGCGATGTTAATGAGGGTGGCAAATTTGTTCATATATGGGGCTCTTTAACGAATGAAGGTTATGCGGGACAGAGTAAAGACTTTGGTTTACCGAGTGATGACAATATCGCATTGAGTGGAGGGCGAAACAAACTCTTCGTCATAATGGCATGAAAATGTCATCTTGGCGAACAACACTTAACCAGTCAGTCAATCAGCTTATAGCAAGGAAGACTTGAATGTTTGCATCAGTTTCGCAGAGCGTCAAAGCGCGTATTGCCACAACGGACACTAAACCGGTCCGTTTTGTTAATTCAGAAGTGGCTTATACACCGACCATTAAAGATACGATTACTACACTCCGTTCCTATCTCAACCTCGATAAAATATTACATCCTCAATCCCCCGACATTCCCGTTATATCGTTACAAGCCTCCATGATAGAGCAAGAGTCGCGAGATTGTGTTTATCGGTTAGGTCACTCCACCGTACTGTTGAAGCTAGATCAAAAGCTAATTATTACCGACCCGGTACTCAGTGAGCGTGCTTCACCCCTAGATTGGGCGGGTCCTAAGCGCTATCACCCGTTGCCAATTAAAATGGATTGCCTCCCACAAGTCGATATCTGCTTAATTAGTCATGACCACTACGACCATCTCGACAAAGAAACCATCAAGCGTATTCATACCAAAGTAGCACAGTTTTTAGTACCGCTAAATGTGGCTCAACATCTTTTAGAGTGGGGCGTACCAAGTAACAAAATCCGCGAGTATCAATGGTGGCAGACTGAGCAAATTGGCACTATCAAACTGGTATTTACCCCAACTCAGCATTTTTCAGGTCGTTCATATCAGCAAAGAGATACTTCACTGTGGGGAAGTTGGGTGATTCAAAGTGAACATCGCAGCGTTTACTTTAGCGGGGACTCGGGTTACTTCAGTGGTTTTAAGGACATTGGTAACCAATATGGTCCATTTGATCTGACCTTGATGGAGACGGGTGCCTATGATGAAAATTGGGCCTCTATTCACATGTTTCCAGAGCAAAGTGTACAGGCTCATCTGGATGTTCAGGGTAAGGTAATGCTACCGATACATAACTGCACGTTTGATCTCTCTTATCATGTCTGGAATGAGCCTCTAATAAGAGCCGAGAAAGCGGCGGCGCAGAATCATGTGCCATTTATTTGTCCCAAAATGGGGGAGAAAGTGCTGTTTGAAACGTTGGCAGATGGAATGGAACACGACAGTGGATGGTGGAACGAAGAGGATTAAATCGAGCGGTTAGCTAGGTAGATGCTCAATCACTTTGTGTGCTTGGTTGTGATATCCGCTGGGAATAATATTTATCAGTGGTAATGATGTTTATTGATGGCAATGTTATGAATAGCTGTGCTTGCGAGTCGCTATTATTATCGGTCGTTATACTTAACTAGCGATAATCAGTTTCCGTAGCCATCAGCTTAAGGAGCATATCGAGTTCGTCGTCTTCGATAAGCGCGTTGGTACTTCTTGATGTACGCAATTGTTCTACGTATTTTTTCACGTCAAGCAACTGTTCTTGGTTTAAGTGATGTATCGCATCGACAATATCTTTTTCAAGTGTTTGATTCATATAGCGCCCCTCCTTTTACCCAATTTATTCATTACAGATACCATAGTTCATCTGTTTAATTCCGCAACCTATTAAGCATATTGTCTCATAGAAAATTTGTTTCAATGCATGAGAAAGGCATGAAAAAACGGAGCCTAAAATAGGCTCCGTTTACTATGCGTGACTGGAAAAACTTAAGCCCAACGCATCAATCAAAAGATGATATGAGCAACACCCGCAATAACCGGTAGTGTGATTAATGTTCGTAGAATGAAAATCCCAAACAGTTCGAAAATATTAACAGGGATGCGGCTACCAAGCAGCAGTGCACCGACTTCAGACATATAAATCAACTGCGTTACTGACATAGCCGCAATAACAAAGCGAGTCATTTCGTTATCGATCGCAGCAGCAAGGATCGATGGGATGAACATATCGGCAAAGCCAACCACCATCGTTTTTGAGGCTGCAACGGCTTCAGGAACCCCTAATAATTCCAAGTAAGGGATAAATGGTGTCCCTAGCCACTCAAATACTGAAGTGTATTCAGCAACAATCAGTGCCATCGTACCTAGACCCATGACTACAGGGAGTACGCCAAACACCATATCCACGGCATTTTTCACGCCTTCAGTGAAGACAGATTTCACTGAAGTGACTGAGTCCGCTTTTTTAAGTGCCAACTTCAAGCCCCAACTAAACGCTGAGTGACCCGATGGGATGACTTCTGCATCTTTATTCGGCTCAGTACCGTCGATGTAGGTGTCTTTTTTATAACTTAGTGGTGGCAATCGTGGAATGATGATGGCTGCCACGATACCCGCCAAACAGATGGCACCGTAAAACGGTAGGAAAAGGTGTTCCAGTTCGACTTGCGCGAGCACAACCAAGCTAAACGTGATGGATACTGCGGAAAAAGTGGTCCCGATAACCGCCGCTTCGCGCATGGTGTAAAACTTACTTTCATACTGTTTGCTGGTTAAAAGGATCCCGACACTGCCATCACCCAACCAAGAAGCGATACAGTCAATCGCTCCACGACCAGGCAAGTTAAATACTGGGCGCATGATTTTGCTGAGTAAAGTGCCAAACAGTTCAAGCAGACCAAAGTTCAGTAACAAAGGCAGCAGTAAACCAGCAAAAATAAATACTGCAAATAAGGTTGGTAGCAGTCCTTCTAATACCAGACCGCCAGTGTTCTCTTGCCATATTGCTTCAGGTCCGACTTGGAAATAGCTCAGCACAACAGCGATGCCGCCAATCACTCGCACCGCAAGCCACATTGGTGTTGGCGAGAATAGGCTGTTAAGAAATTCGTTGTTTCGAATAAAGTGCGGTTTCGCAATACGAGCAACCAAAGAGGCCAACGCCATAAAGCCGATGATGATGGTCACTAAGCCAACCATGGCATCACCGATGATGACTTGCAGATGCTTTGCAAGCACGGCTACTGGGATTGTAAGATCGCCTTGGTAACTGATAGGCGCCATAAATAGGAATAGGCCCAACATAGACGGGATGAAGAACATCCAAAAATTGCTTTTCTTTTTGTCAGTTGACGAAGAAGGAACACGGTTTGTCATTTTAGTCTCGTATTACAACTAGTTAGAGTCAGCCATTTCCTTGGCAACACGCGGTATCAAATGTCCTTCTTGATGAGCGGAGCGCAAGGGTACTTGGTTTTATCCTTTAAAGCAATAATATTCACCAATAAGGGTTAAATATGCACTTGTGAGTTCAAGCTAAAAAGTGGCTGAGCAGAATTTCAAACAGAGTTTTATCTATTCACTCTCAATATGGGTATCAGTTTTATTATTAAATTTAGTACAAAACGCTTACTTGGGTATAACATAGTGATTACCTAATGAGTGAGCTAACAAAGGTAATATTTAAGGTGAGAAAGAGACTGCCTATACCATTGATTTTATTGATTCCAATTTGCCTATTGCTGCTTGTTATCGTAGCCGGTGTCTATCGTTTTTCATTGAGTGATGAAGAAATATTACAAAAATTTCCTGATCGCGCATCAGTGGCATCAGATCCGGTAGTGGAAGCGGTATTAGGGATCAGCACGAAAAATCCTTGGACAATTAAAGTGCCAGAAAGCAATGCGTTTTCCTTATTGACTGATGTTGATGAAAAACAACAAATTGCATACGGTAATTATGACGATGGTCAGGTCAGAGGGCAGGTGACAGTGCATTACGCTTATTTGCATCAATGGCAAGGATCCGACAAAAACAGCGTGTTTATTGCGCCATTTAGTCTGAGTAATCAAGGCAGTGGTATCTTCTATTATCTCGGTATCTTTAAATGGGACACCCAAAGACAGCGAGTTATTCTGGTTAATCAACAGTTTGTTGGTGACCGCATTTCTCTTGGGGAAATCACAATATCTCAATCGAAAATACGACTCTCTTATTTGACCTATGGACCCAGCCAACCATTCTCAGAAAGCCCCGAGCAGCGAGAGACATTGAGCTGTAATTTGTTAGCAGAGCAAGAGTTAATCTGCTGAAGCAAATTGTTTCCAACTATTAAATTGATGGAAAGTTAGACAGTTTAGTGTTGAGAATGTGAGCCTAATTACATAATATGCTCTAGCAGATGTTGTAATTTTACATACAAATGGAGTTTGTCATGATTAATAAGCGATTTTTCAAAACGAAAGATGAAGTAGAAGTAACCTTTGAATTAGACGCCAATCAAGTTGAGAGCGCTGCAATTGTGGCAGAGTTTCATGATTGGCAGCCTGTACCGATGAAAAAAGTAGCGAAAAGTAAGACGTTCAAATACAAAACACGCCTTCCAAAAAACGAACAGTTTCAGTTTCGTTACTTGATCAATGATACCGAGTGGGTGAACGACGGTAGCGCCGATCAATATATTGCCAATAGTTTTGGTGCTGAAAACTGCGTGATCACCACAGCTGAAGCAAATTAAGTCAAAAATCATGCTTGAGCAACCGTAGCATGTCGTTCTGTATTGAATGTTAAGATGCAAAATCAATACTGAGACAATGTAAAGTAAATTTAGCGATTCTTTGTTGTATTTGTGATCATGATTATAATTAATCGTGTGATACAACAACAAGGAGTCACTAACATGCGAATTTTACTTGCTACACTTGCGCTGTTTTTTACATTTGGAGCCAGTGCTCTGACTACCCATTCAGGGTTGGGACAGCAAAATCACTTTGATGCTTTAGAACAACCGGCAACACATGCATCGGACGACGATTGGGGTTTCCCAGATGTTTTCGATGATATGGAAAGCGATAGCGATGATATGGATAGTGATAGCGATGATATGGACAGCGATAGCGATGCGACCTAGTTCGACCGCGTGATGCTTCTCTACGTTGCTATACCTTTCGGCTTTATTGCCACTAGACTTTTTGTCACTAGGTTTTTTGAAACAAGGTAATGCTTCGATTTTTCGTGATACGTTCTTTTAAACACTCCTTTTCGGATCATGAAAATCATCAACAAAGATTGCTATTAAGTCAAATGTTGACATGCTAACCCCAAAGCGAGGCGATCTGTCTCGCTTTTTTACAATTTTGAATTGAATTTTTCCCTTGCGGTCTTACAACACAGATGCAATCTCTGGTGGAAATGTTTAATCTAGGGTTTTATGTTAAACCAGACTGCATCGGAGTCATTGTGCAATCGAACCAATCCCAGAGCGAAGTGAAACGACGCGCGTCCTCTTCTAAAAAGCTTAAACTGAGCTTAGCTTTTTCTCTCCCTTTTATTTCGGTACTTCTGGTATTAAATAACACGCCAACACCTCAACTCAGCCGCACGGTAGATCTTTCGCTAGAGCCTGTTGTTGAAACGACGACTCAGGTAGAAGCGACGACCCAGAAAGCAGCGAGTTCTCAGGTTGAACCTCTGCTTCAAGTCACGACTGAACAGCCACCTAGTTTTGATTACGTTGTGAAACAAGGCGATAGCTTAAGCCAGATCTTTGACCGTCTTGGTTTCCCATACTCGGATATGATGTCAGTGATGGAGACAGACTCTGATTATTTGGTACTCGATACGATTAGACCGGGTGATAAACTTCGTTTTTGGCAACTTGAACAAGCTAATGGGTTACAGCGCTTAGAAGTCATCCGCAGTCTCGCTGAAAAGTCGAACTACCGTCGTATGCAAGATGGCAGTTATGAATATGAAATGGTGGTGGTTCCCAGTAATTGGAATCAAGTTGCTCTTGTTGGAGAGATAAACGGCAGCTTTTCAGGTTCTGCCAATAAAATGGGTCTTGGTCCACGCGATATCGATCAAGTGGTAACACTACTGAAAGATAAACTGAACTTTGCGCGAGATTTACGTGCTGGGGATCGTTTTGAAGTCGTGACCAGCAAACAGTCGGTTGATGGCGTGGATACAGGAGCGAGCGAGATACAAGCAATAAAAATTTTCAATAGGGGCAAGCTATATTCGGCTTATCTTCATAGTAATGGACAATATTACGATGCAAGTGGGGAAAGCCTGCAACGCGCTTTTATTCGCTATCCAGTGAAGAACAACCGAATCACATCAAGCTTTAACCCTAATCGTAAACACCCAGTCACAGGTCGAGTAGCGCCTCACAATGGCACCGACTTTGGTGTATCGACGGGGACTAACGTGTACACCACTGGTGATGGTGTTGTTTCTATGGTGAGAAATCATCCCTATGCCGGTAAGTATGTCGTCGTTGATCATGGCGGTCCTTATAAAACACGCTACTTGCACTTAAGTAAAATCCTTGTGCGCAAGGGACAAAAAGTGACCCGAGGTCAGAGGATCGGTTTATCTGGTGCGACAGGACGAGTGACGGGACCGCACTTGCATTATGAATTAATTGTGCGCGGCAGACCGGTTAATGCTATGCGTGCGAACATTCCTATGGCAGACTCTGTGCCCAAGTCTGAGTTGAAACAGTTTATTGCTCGTCGTGACGAGTTGGATAATCTGATCAAGCAACAGGAAACCAAACTCGCAAGTCTATAGTGTCTTGTTGAACTCGTGAGCCTGTGCAATCAAATAAGGTAACAGTGATGCAACAGAATGAATTTGAGACCTTGGTAAAAACCTTGTGTCAGCTAAAATCCGTACCAACCGTATTGGAACTGCTAAAAAAAATCGACAATGAAGAGATTGTTGAAGCGGCAAATAGCCTAAGCGGTCAATTTGCACTTGCGGACATTGATGGTGAGCAACGCATCTATCACGTTTTCACGCAAACCGATGACAATGGTGAAGAGCAAGAGCTTGTCGAACATATTATGAATGAAGGCGACGATGTGATTAAGTTTATCGCATGGTTCTTCGATATGTTCTTTGAAATGAAGCCAAGTGATACCTACAAAGCCGCAGGTAAAACTTACCAGCAGCCAAAACGCAGCTAACTTTGGCTATCGTCTGAGTATTTCAGATTGATTGAGGCTCCTATCTTTGATAGGAGCCTTTTTTATTATTTGCAGAAAACGACACTTTATTAGCCGCCAGTAACCACTTGCTTTTTGGTTTTGACACTGGCGATAAACATGTAGATTGCCGTTGCCATTTGAATAGCGAACAAATAAGCCATTAAGCCGTGTTTGCCTTGCATAAACCAATCGGCAAATAGTGGACCGACGACTGAGCCGACACTGTAGCAGAACAGCATCACTTGTGTTGCGGATACAATAAAGCGTCGATCGAGTTTGTCACAACCTAAGTTGATAGCGATTGGGTAGAGAGCGAATGTTGCCATACCCAATAGGAACAAACTGACGGTCAACCATTGAATGCTGCCACTCACAATCACAATACCCGTAGCAAAAACACCAAGCAGACAGAACAACCCCATCAATAGAGTGCGTCCCATTAGCTTGGAAAGCTTAGGAACAATGGTCTGTACAGCCATGCCACCAAGAATAACCAAAGTCATTAGCACGCTTAAATGGTTTTGAGAGATCTGGCGCACGGTGAGTTCTAACGGCATAAGACCGTAGATGGCACCCAACGTTAGCCCTGATACAACGCAACCAATGACCGCCGCATGATTTAGCTTTGCGACCTGTTTTAGCGATAAAGGTGTTGAACTTTCCGCGACAGGTTGAGATGTCGGGCAAAAGACCAGAACCGCAATCGCACAACTGAGCATAGACACAATCGCGATAAAGGGTGTAAAGCCATGAGTGCCAAAGGCGCCAATGCCCATCTGCCCAAGCGCAGAACCACCATAGAGCGCACCCATATACAAACCGAGTCGTTTTGCTCGACTGTCATCTTCGCCATCTAGCAGCCATGACTCGACAATAACGAAGACACCCGCAACGGCGACGCCAGCAACGAATCGAGCGGTGAGCCATGCATAGATGTTGGCAAACACTGGCATCACAGCAATGGTCGCAACAAATACAGCTAAGCAGATAACAAAGGCCCATCGATGTCCGGTGGTTTTTACCAATGGCTCAATGGTGATTGCCCCAAATAGCAAACCCGCATAAAACACACTCGCTAGCCAACTCGCGTGACTGCTATCCAAGCCATATTGTCCAAGCACCAACGGGATAAGGCTCATCATGTAACCCGATGCGACGGCATAAAATGACAGAGCAATAACAGGAACTTTAAAGCCTGTTTTTGCGGTCAATAGTGATTGTGTTTCTACCATTTTTTACCTCCAAAATTGTCGCTAGATGCTGATGCCATGGGCAAGAATTGGCGCGACTATGAGGCTAGGTTGGCAAAGAGTAAAACGAAAAATAATCAGCAACACGACAAAAAATATTTATCGTGTTGAGGGCGTTTTATGGTGCCTTTTTGATGGGGAATTTCGGGCGATTTAACTGACTGAAACTCGGGACAAATTACGTTTGGTTTTGTGGTGGGCAGGGGTTTTCTGGTGTACGGCAAGATAGTGGTGAGACGGTACTGCGACCTCTTTCACCAAGCCCTCAGCTACAACTGATTTATGAAGAGGTCTTATGTTTGCGGGTGACTTTAGAAATCACAGTGACAACGGCAACCACACATAACCCTGCCAACAGACCCGTTAGTCCATTGACCATTATCGACAAGATAGGCTGCACCTCAAACGGGGCAACGAGGTGGTGAATAAAAGGCACATTGTGAACAACAATCCCACCACCAACCAAAAACATCGCCGCAGTACCGACAATAGTTAGAGTTTTCATCAGCTTGGGTGCAAAGGTGATAAGCCCTGTACCAAAAGAATGTTTGAAGCCAGAACCGTTAGCAGTTTGCACCAAATAGATGCCCGCATCGTCCAGTTTGACAATGCCAGCAACTAAACCATAAACACCGATAGTCATCACCAGTGCGATCAGACTAACGACAATAATTTGCGTCGCGATCACTTGACCTTGCACCGTGCCAAGCGCGATTACGATGATCTCTGCCGATAAGATAAAGTCGGTTCTTATTGCCCCCGCAATTTTTTTCTTTTCATACTCTTTTAACTCTTGCTCTGACATCTGGGCTGAGGTGGGGGCTTTTTCTTTGTCACTTTCATGATGAAACCACTTTTCTAAGATCTTTTCAGCGCCCTCAAAACAGAGAAATAGCCCTCCTAAAAGCAATAAAGGGTTAATCAGCCACGGTGCAATAAAGCTGATCAATAGTGCGGCAGGAACTAAGATACATTTGTTTTTTAATGACCCCTTAGCCACAGCCCAAACAACAGGAAGTTCACGTTCGGCGGTCACACCGGAAACTTGATGGGCATTCAGTGCCAGATCATCACCTAACACTCCGGCGGTTTTTTTGGCAGCGACTTTCGTGAGTAAAGCCACATCGTCTAACACGGCGGTAATATCATCGAGTAAGGTAAGCAAACTTAAACCGGCCATAGCTTGGCTCCATGCATAGGGTCTGTATAAAAATGTAACAGGTAATGCGCCGATCACAAGGTGCTCGGTGACGCTAGCCATGCTGAGACTGAGAATAGAGTCACGAACATATGTAAAATACTGTAAATGAGGTTTGGCTGGCTAACGCCTTTAACGATAATTACCAAAGCTTTATTTTTTATCGTAAATTGCTTTATTTTTTTACCGTAGATAGCTCTGTTTTTTTACCGTAAATAGCTTTATTTTTGTCTGACTCGCATTTAATTTTTAAGGAAAATTTCGTTATGAATCGCTGGCCTAAGGTGTTGATGTTAACGGCGGTCTCTTGCTCATTAGTGGGAGGTTATTGGTGGTACTCGCAAAATGGAACGCATGGCGTCAATGCGACAGATACAAGCTACAAAACAGAGCAAGTGACTCACGGTGACATTCAAAACTCTGTGAGCGCAACCGGAACCCTTGCCGCTGTTGATGACGTTGTGGTCGGTGC
Source organism: Vibrio hippocampi (assembly GCF_921292975.1). NCBI lineage: Bacteria > Pseudomonadati > Pseudomonadota > Gammaproteobacteria > Vibrionales > Vibrionaceae > Vibrio > Vibrio hippocampi. The sequence goes on along the minus strand of NZ_CAKLCM010000003.1, from coordinate 1,278,705 downwards.
GCAACTCTCAGGTCAGGTAATAAAGGTTTATGCCGATTTCAACGATACGGTTGAACAGGGTCAATTGCTCGCAAAAATCGATCCTGCTTCATTTGCGGCAAAAGTCGCTCAGGCAAAAGCCTTGGTAGAAAAAAGTGATGCCGATGTGAGAGCGCAAGTCCACCAAATCGAACGGGCTAAACTCAACTACGAACGCTCAGTGAGAGAGTTAAAACGTGCTCAGGGTCTCTATCAAGGGGCGAATATTTCTGAAGATGCGATTGATACCTTAGAAACACAAAGCAAGCAGTATAAATTGGACTGGCAGCAGAGTTACGTGCAGTTGGATATCTTAAAAGCCACCTTGGCAGCGAATAAAGCCAATCTACAAGAGACAGAAATCGAACTGGAACGCACTGATATCCGAGCTCCGATAAGCGGCTTCGTCATCAACCGCACCATTGAGGCAGGTCAGACAGTCGCTTCAAGCTACAACACTCCTGAGCTTTTCACTCTGGCAAAAAGTCTGTCGGAAATGGAAATAGAGGCCTACATAGATGAATCTGATATCGGTCTTGTCCAAGAAGGACAACAGGTTTCATTTACCGTGGATGCTTTCTCGAGTAAGAAGTTTCGAGGTGAGGTGAACCAGATCCGTAAAGCCCCCCAAAATAACTCGGGTGTTGTCAGTTATATCGTGGTGATGAGCACACGTAACCCTGACAATATTCTGCTGCCGGGTATGACGGCGAATATGGAAGTGGAGATTGAGAATATGCGCGATGTGCAGCGTGTTAGTAACACTGCGGTGCGCATGGGCAGTCGCTATGCGGTGTCGGACAGCAATGAGGCGAAAGGACCTTTGTCGCGTTTAAAGTATCTCGATCTATCTCAACAACAAGTTGATGAGATTTACCAATCGCTTGCTGAGAATAACATTGATCCCAAATCTAGAATCGACCGCAAACAGCGTCAACAGGTTCAAAAGCTGATAGCAAAAGCATTAACGCCGGAACAGCGTGAACTCCAGAAGAAAATTCGCAAAGGCGAAGTGAAAATGGGACCACTTATGGTGTTGCGTGATGGCAAGATTGTGACCGTTCAGGCGCAATTTGGCGTCTCTGATGATAAAAACACCGCGGTGATTGCGCCGGATCTTTCTAATGATTTAGTGATCAACCAATATAGGGAGAAACGCTAATGACCCCGGCAATACGCTGTGAAAGCATCAGTCACAGTTTTCCCGTGGGTGATGAACGATTTCAGGTGCTTAATGAGGTGAATTTTATCGTTGAGCAGGGTGAAATGGTGGCGATCATGGGACCGTCAGGTTCTGGAAAATCGACCTTAATGAACATGATTGGCTGTTTGATGACACCGGAAGAAGGGGCTATCGAGATACTGGGGCGAGGCACCAGTGATCTCAACAAAGCGCAACTGGCGGAAGTGCGTCGTGATCATATTGGCTTTGTTTTTCAGCAGTTTAACTTGTTGTCTCGAACCTCGGCACGCGATAACGTTAAAATGCCATTGATGTATTTTGACCAACTCGTCACAGATGCAGATGAACGAGCGAAACAGTGTTTAGAGATGGTCGGGCTTGGTGATCGTTTAGACTCTCACCCCAATCAATTGTCAGGGGGGCAACAGCAGCGTGTCGCGATTGCGCGCGCGTTGGTTAATCGCCCTGATATTCTGCTGGCCGACGAGCCAACAGGGGCATTGGACAGTAAAACCAGTGATGAAATCGTTGAATTATTTAAGGGCTTAAACCGTCAAGGGCAGACCATCATCATTATCACTCACGATGCTGAAGTGGCTGCACAAGCCAGTCGAGTGTTGCACATTCGCGATGGACGCTTGGTGAGTCATCCTCACGCCACACAGGTAGGTGTTGCATGATCTTAGTTAAAACGGCGTTGCTGTCGTTAAAGCGCAATATGCTGCGTTCAATTCTTACTACTCTGGGTATTATTATCGGCATCAGTGCTGTGATTATCATGTTTGCTCTGGGTGAAGGCGCACAAAGACAGGTTGAAAAGCAGATTGAGAGTTTGGGTACCAATCTTTTGATGGTGCGAGCTGGGGCGGTGAAATCGGGTGGCGCCAAGGGCGCATCGGGATCAACCAATAAGCTCGATATGTCGGATGTACTCGCCATCAAATCCGAGATCCCAGAGGTCGCAGCGGCGGGTGCTTATGTGGACAGCCAAGCTCAGGTGGTATGGGGCAATCAAAACTGGAACACCAAGGTACAAGGAGGCAATGCGGACTTCCTGACGGCCACTAATTTGCAAGTGAACCAAGGTCGCTTATTTGATGACAGTGACTTAAAGAAACGGGCAAAGGTGGCGTTAATCGGTGTAACGGTAGCGAAAGAGCTGTTTGGCGATCCCAGCCATGCATTTGGTGAGGAAATCCGTATCAATAAGGTGCCCCTGACGATTATTGGGGTATTGAAAGAGAAAGGGCAGGACACTCGAGGACAAGATCTCGATGATGTGGTTGTGGTTCCTCTTACCACCGCCAACCGCCGTATTATTGGGCGCAGCAATGGCAAAATCGATCGAGTGAGTCGTATGGCGATCTCGGTGGGCAGTGCTGATGATATGGACTTTGTCACCGAGGAACTAGAGCGTTTACTGCATCAGCGACACCGTATTTCAGCCACTCAAGTCAGTCCTTTTAAGATCATGAACCTAACCGCCATGCTCAATACCCGAGCGGAAGCGAATAAAGTCTTTAATATGTTATTGGCTGGCGTCGCCGGAGTCTCGTTGTTGGTAGGCGGTATTGGTGTTATGAATATCATGCTAGTGAGCGTGACCGAGCGAACTCGAGAGATTGGTTTAAGGATGGCCGTTGGGGCAAAACCCAACCATATTTTGACTCAATTTCTGATTGAAAGTGTGGTGTTATGTTTACTTGGCGCACTTATTGGTGTCGCCATATCGCTGTTTGTGGTCGGGGTACTGCAATACGGCTTGGGATGGCAGTTAGTGCTATCACCCGTGATTATTACCATTAGCGTGTCAGCAACGGCGCTGATTGGTGTTGGTTTTGGGTTCTACCCAGCATACAAGGCATCACAACTCGATCCGATTGAGGCGCTGCGCTACGAATAGAAGTTAAAGAAGTTAAAGAAGTTAAAGAAGTGGAAAAAGGGGAGACGGTGTTACGCTCCCCTTTCTTTTTGTCTATTGAGTTGGCAAAGCTTAGGCAACATCCACTAAAGAACGGCTTTGGGCCATCCCTAAGCCACTATTTCTCTCACTCCATGTCGCCAGAAAGCTTTTAAGCTGTGAGGTTTGTGGTGACAAAAATAGCTTATTAGGTGACCCTTGTTCTGCAATTTGCCCCTGAGATAAAAAGACCACTTTGTCGGAGACTTGGGCAGCGAAACCCATTTCATGGGTGACGATGACCATAGTCATCCCTTCTTCTGCTAGAGATTTCATCACTTTCAATACTTCGCCAACCAATTCAGGGTCAAGGGCTGAGGTTGGTTCATCAAATAGCATGATCTTTGGCTCTGTGCCCAAGGAACGAGCAATCGCGACTCGCTGCTGTTGACCACCCGAGAGTTGATTTGGGTAAGCGTCTGCTTTATGAGCCATATCTACTTTTTCTAACACCTGTTGGGCTTTGTCCTTAGCCTGCTGCTTGCTGAGTTTCTTAACGTAGACCAAAGGTGCCATGACGTTTTCCAGTACCGTCATATGTGGCCACAAGTTGAACTGTTGGAACACCATGCAGACATCGGTGAGGTCGCGTTGGGCAATGTGTTCTGGAAGCTTCTGAAAATTACCTTGTGTATCGGCACCATAGCCAATCATTCTGCCGTTTATCAGTACTTCGCCACTGTCATAATGTTCAAGAAAATTCATGCAACGCAACATGGTGCTTTTTCCCGAACCTGAGCCGCCAATAATACAGACTACTTCGCCGGTTTCTATGGTGAGATCGATGCCCTTTAATACATGGTTGTCACCAAAACTTTTATTTAACTGCACCAATTTGATGGCTTTATGTTGTGTTTTCATAGAAAAATCCTTTTTTATCTAGCGGCTTAGGCCAACGTTAATTGAGGTAATGTCGCGCGCGCTTTTCACTCCACGCCCCGAACCTTGCTAGTGCTGAGGTAATGCACCAATAGGCTACGGCCAAAAATAGGTATGGCTCCACAACGGTGAAGGTTTGAGTCGCCATCGTGACAACGGCTTTGGTTATCTCAGGTACAGTGATAATCGACAAAATCGCCGACTCTTTAATTAAAATGATGCTTTGGTTAATGCTAGGTGGAATGATTAACCCGAGCATTTGAGGAATTTGTACACGTGTTAAGGTCTGCCAGCGCGAAAAGCCAAGGTCATAACTGGCCTCAACTTGCCCCTTGGGAATACTGGCAAAGCCAGAACGAAAGATCTCGGCAAAGTAGGCAGCGCCGTACATCCCTAACCCAAGGATACCGACCTGCTCAGCGCTTAATTCGATACCAACAAATGGCCCACCGTAAAATACCAGATAGACCTGCACCAGCAATGGTGTGCCTCTGAAAATCAATAGATAGCCGCGGTAAAAGATGCGCAGTGGTAACCAGGCAACTTGACTCACTCCATAGAGTGCTAACCCAGCAAATAGGCTGATCAGAAGACCAATTGAGCAAACAAATACGGTATAAGCCAGCCCTTTTGCAAGTAGTGGAGCGTAGGTGAAATAAAGTGTGAAATCCATGACGGTTCCTCTAGCTGGTGGCGAGCTTTGATTCGATATAGCGCCCCAATAGCCCGATACATGAAGTAAGGACGAGATAGAGCAGACCTGCAGTGACGAAAAACTCAATCGGTCGGTATGAGGTTGACGAATAGGTTTGTGCCAATCGCATTAAATCAGTCACCGCGATGGTTGAAATCAGTGCTGAGTTTTTGATGATATCTATGGTTTCATTCACCAAGGAAGGTAAGGTTTTACGGAATACTTGGGGCAGTTCAATGCGAACCAGCCTCTGTACTGGAGAAAAACCAAACGTCCAAGCCGCCTCTTTTTGACCGGCAGGCAAAGAGAGAAAACCACCTCTTAGTATCTCTGATTGAAACGCGGCGGTGTTCATCGACAAAACAATAATTGCGGTCAAAATTGAGGGAATATTGATACCAGCCAGAGGTAAAAAATAGAAAACGATGACTAACTGAACCAACAACGGCGTCCCTCTTAAGGCACTGATGTAGATCTGGCAACAGGTTCGGATTGCCGTGGTGCTAGACATGCGCCCTAAACAGATTAGAGCGCCCAAGCCAAAGCCTATTATGATAGAAATCAGTGAGATCCACGCCGTGGTCCACAGCCCCGTCAATAATGAAGGTATCGCGCTCCAAACAACAGAGAAATCAAACATGGCAGGTCTCCTTAGCAACAGCATTTCGCTGCCGTGATTGAGCCGCGATACAGAGCAACTCGAACATGATCGTCGCCCCTACAAGCGCGGTGTTCCCTGTTGGATCAAAAGGTGGAGACACTTCAACCACATCCGCGCCAATAACGTTGACGTCTTGAAGACCACGGATTAATTGCAGTGCTTCGATGGAGGTGAAGCCTCCCATCTCAGGTGTTCCTGTGCCCGGAGCAAAGGCGGGATCGAGACAGTCCACATCAAAGGTAACGTAAGCAGGCGTATCGCCAATGGTCTGTTTTATCTGTTGCAGTATCCCTTCGACACCGAGCTCAACGCATTCATCCATATAGAGAACACGCATACCGGTCTCATGGCTAAAGCGCCACATATCTTTATCATTTAGTGAGCCTCTGATACCGATTTGAATGGTTCTTTTCGGATCAATCAGGTTCTCTTCTACCGCGATTTTAAATGGTGAACCATGATGAAACTTGGACCCGAAGTAATTGTCGCCTGTGTCACAATGAGCATCAAAATGGATGAGGGCTACCGGTCCGTCTTGCGCTAAAGCCCTTAAAATGGGCAATGAAATCGAGTGGTCACCTCCGGCTGCGATAGGCAGTGCACCTGAGGCTTTGATTTGCTTAAAAAATAACTCTATCGACTGGTGAGCTTTGACTAACTCAAAAGGCGAGTCGGGAAGTACATCACCTACATCCGCAACTCGACACAGTTCAAAAGGAGCGACCCCAGTTGCTTGATTGATGATGCGCATTAAACTGGACTGGTTACGGATCTCACGAGGACCATGTCGAGTGCCTGTTCGGTTGGTCACACCCCCGTCAAACGGTACTCCGACTAGAGCAATATCGACATCTTGAAGCTCGGGGACATAGTCGCAACGCATAAATGTTGCGATACCACTATATCTTGGCAGCGTTTGGTTTGGATTAGACATGAGACTCTCCTTGGGACGCATAGTGTGATACATAACCAATCAGGTTCATCAACAGTTGAGCCGCGAGGGTCGCTGTGACCTCTGCCGGATCGTAAGGTGGTGAAACTTCGCAAAGATCAATACCCACAACCTCGGTGTGTTGGCAAACTTGACGAAGAAATTCCAGTACCTCGTAATATTGAAACCCACCGTGGCTCGGGGTACCTGTTCCGGGAGCAATGGAGGGGTCGAAGCCATCAATGTCGATAGTGATATAGCAAGCTTCCCCTTTGGGAATCGTCGCCAAGATATCCTCGATACTCGATTGACGGAACTGGCGTACTGATAAAATGTTGGAACCAGCGTTTCTGGCGTCCACATAGTCAGACTGACTCGATGATGAAACATTACGAATGCCAAGTTGCGTTAGACCCGAGACATGTGGCATCTCTGAGGCTCTGCGCATGCAGTTTCCATGACCGTAGCGAACCCCGTGCCGTTCATCGACAAAATCTAGATGAGCGTCAATTTGGACAATATGTATGGGTTTATGTCCGTCATAAGCTGCCAGAACGGCGGCTGTAATAGCATGGTCGCCACCCAGTACCACCGGAATGGCTTTATTTGACAGAATGGCTTTGACTTCATCTTGAATGTTATTCAGGCAGGTGGAAGTGTCGGTATGCACCATATCGACGTCACCGACATCGACAATATTTACTTTGTCCTTGGCCAAAAATAGTGTATCGAGTTCGTGGTCATAAGCTCCGTGATGACCAAAAGAGAATAGGGTAGATGCTTGACGAATGGCTCTAGGACCAAAGCGCGCGCCGGAACGATACTGGCATCCCATATCGAAAGGCGCACCAATGACCGCGAAGTCGGCTTGATAGGCACTGCCTTGTTCAACAATCGGACTTTTAGCAAAGGTACAAAATCCGACAAACGGTAGGTTGAGTTTTGGTTTAGTACAAGCGTTAGGTTCCATCTAAGCCTCGGATGATCAATGCGGATATAACTAGCCTCCTTGATTCCTTGGAGGCTAGCGCGGATGTTTAAAGAATTAGTGAATAGGCTGTGGAACCATACCTGTTGGTACGTCCATCGTGAAACCAAACCATTTTTGCTGCAGTTCGGCTAACTTACCGCTTTTGTGAAGCTTTTCTATCCCGTCACTCATGAACTGGACAAGTGTTGCTGAGTCAGCATCTTTTCTGCCTACCCAGCCGTAGTACGTTGCTGGACCAAAAGGAGGTTGCACGATTTCAAACATGTCTGGGCGCTCTTTGATAATCGGTGCAAGATTTGGAATCGCTTGTGGAACCACATCGACGCGACGAGATGCAAGTGCGGCATAAGCTTCGTTGTAGTCGGTAAACTCTTTGATAGATTTGTACTTGTCGCCTTTTGGCGTTAATACCTCTTGTTCAAAAGTTTTAATCACACTTAGCTGAGCGGAACCCGCTTGAGTGCCCAGTACCATACCTGCCATATCTTCTGGACTCTGAATACGGTCATCCCCTTTGCGTTTCAGCATAGCAACGGAAGCTGTTGAGATGGGGTATGTGAAAGAATAATTAGCCGCTCGATCTTTGGTAATCGTCAGAGATGTGGCGACAAAGTCGTATCGGTTTGCGTTTAGTCCAGCCAAAATACCTTGGAAAGGCAAGTCCAGCTGTTTCAGTTTGACACCCGGTAGATCTTTAAGGATTTCATCAAGAACATCTTTGCCGTAACCGACGATCTTACCGTCTTGCAACATTTCAAAGGGTGCGTAGCGAGCTTCAGTAGCAATGGTAATCTCGCCCTTTGCTTTGATCTCCGAGAGAAGGTCAGCATGAGCAGCGCCAGTGAATAGTGAACTAAGCAGTGTGGTGGCCAATAGTAGTGTTTTACTTGGTAATTGAACTTTCATCTCGATCCCTCGTTATGATGATAGGTAGTTGTCATCTATATTGATTCAATTGCAAGGTCGCCGACAAACGGTGATTGCTAATCTGTATACATAAGAAGGCGTTATGCACCAGCTTGGGGAGAAAGTGTGGCTTAAAATGCCACATATTTGTGCGTGGCTGTTTGGCTATGACGTTTTGAGTTGAGAGTTCTGATTCGATGAAGACTACGCTGACAAAGTGAGTGATAGGGCAGAACGTTGTTAGATGGTGGTTATGAATCGTTGTGAATAGTGGCATATATTCTGCAAAGGATAGCGGCTATAAACATTATTATTAGTATGGATATAAGGCGACCGTTTCGTTACTGATAAGGTGATGAAAATTGACCGCACTATGTCTGAGTCGTTAAGAAGTTTGCTTGGTTGACAAGTTGACATGGAGGTCAATGTGGCATTAAGACTCCCACCCCTAGAAGCCCTGCGCTATTTTGAAGCGGCGGCGAGACATTTGAGTTTTACTCTCGCTGCGCAAGAGCTTTGCGTTTCGCAAAGTGCCGTGAGTCAAAAAGTAATTCAGCTAGAGCAACGTTTGAACTTTAAGTTGTTCGAACGCAAGCCAAGACAGTTAACGTTGACCATTAATGGCGAGCACTTGTATCAGTCTGTGCAATTAGCGCTGTTGCAAATTCGTGACACATTAAGCGATATTGACTCAAAAGAGCAGATGACACGGTTAGAAGTCTACTGTATGCCGTCGTTTGCCAGCCGCTGGTTGATGCCGTGTTTAAGCAGCTTTTATCAAAATAACCCTAAGATTGATCTGCTTATCTCAGCCAGTTTTTCTGAGCCAAACTTTCGTAACGAAGATGTCGATATCGGTATATGTCATGGTGTCGGGGATCAACCTGCAATGGAACAAACCCTATTATTTCGTGATTACATTTACCCGGTTGCCAGTCCAAGCCTGCTCGCCAAATTGCCCTTGAGAACACCGGAAGATCTAAGAAAAACGGTGCTTCTTCATGACTCTTTACCGCAAGCGAAACTGTCCACCTCTTGGCAGCGCTGGTTTAGTGATCTTGGTGTAAGTCGAGTGGATTGCAATGCGGGTTATAGTTTCAATCAGGCGGACTTGATTGTTCAAGCGGCGATTGATGGGCAAGGGGTGGCATTGGGGCGCCATAGTTTGGTGGCTCGAGATGTGGCCGCAGGGAAACTCGTGCCACTATTTGGTCATGCGCTTGAAGATGATGGTGTTTACTTGGTTTGTTTGAAAAAGTTAACCAGTCGACCACAGATTCAACGTTTTTCCCATTGGATGCGACAGCAAGCGAAAGAGTTTGAAACGCGCTATAGCGTGGATTCCATGCTTTCACATAAGCACAGATAATACCGGCATTACGATTCATTGTTTGTCCCTATACGGCAATTACAACAAGATAATTACCGTGCAAATCAGTAAAGGGACAGATGTCATGCAAGATATATTGGAAATCAGAAACGGTGAAAAGGTCAAAGGGACTTTTTCTTCTTTGGAGATGTTAACAAGGCTCGCGACCTTGCGTGAGCTATTGGCAGAGAAACAATTGGATGCGGTGGTTTTTACCTCCATTCAAAACATCAATTACTACAGTGACTTTTTATACACTTCTTTTGGGCGCCCTTATGCGCTCGTTGTCACTCAAGACCGCTCGGTGACAATTTCAGCCAATATCGATGCGGGTCAACCGTATCGCCGTAGTATTGGAGACAATTTGGTATACACCGATTGGAAACAAGATAATTATTATCGAGCGATCAAAAATGTGTTGCCTAACCCAAAAACCGTCGCGATAGAAGCCGATCACTTGACCTTGATGGCGAAGCAAAAATTCGCAGATCTCTACCCACAAGCCCGCTTTTACGATATCAGTGGCGATGTGATGACAAAGAGAATGGTTAAGAGTTCGGAAGAAATCGAACTGATCAAACATGGCGCTCGCATCGCGGATATCGGTGGAGCCGCTTGTGTCAAAGCGATTAAAGAAAATGTGCCAGAATTCGAAGTAGCGATTGCAGCCAATAACGCCATGACGCGCGCAATTGCCGAGACGTTTCCCCACATTGAGTTACGAGATACGTGGACTTGGTTTCAGTCTGGGATTAATACCGATGGGGCACACAATCCGCTCACTACTCGTCGCTTGCAGTCGGGTGATATTTTGAGTCTAAATTGCTTTCCTATGATAGCGGGTTACTACACCGCTCTGGAACGTACCCTTTTCTTGAATCACTGCGATGATGAGCAACTGAAAATATGGCAAATAAATTGCGAAGTGCATCGAAAAGGTCTTGAGCTTATCAAGCCGGGCGCAAAGTGTTGCGATATTGCCGCCGAATTAAATGAAATCTATCGTGGTTATGGGTTGCTTGATTATAGAACCTTTGGCTATGGTCACTCGTTTGGTGTCTTGAGTCACTACTATGGACGCGAAGCTGGACTGGAACTAAGAGAAGACATAGAGACCGTTTTGCAGCCGGGGATGGTGGTGTCTATGGAGCCGATGCTGATGATTCCTGATCACTTAACGGGAGCGGGAGGTTATAGAGAGCATGATATTTTGGTTGTCAATGAACAAGGTAGCGAAAATATCACAGGCTTTAAATTTGGTCCTGAACACAACATTGTTGGCGCATGATGAAGCGCTATCTTGGACTGTTTGCCGCTTTGTTAACCATTGTCATGTGGTCATCTTTAGCGGCATTGACGCTTTCAGTGAATCACTTGCCGCCCCTATGTACTGTGGGTATCGTGCTCATCATCGCCTCGATTCCGGGGTTAAAGCATTATCGAACATGGCGTTTGCCTATCAAAGATTGGCTTAAAGCGATCATCGGTATGTTTGGCTACCACTATCTGCTGTTTGATGCATTTAGCCGAGCCCCAGCGATAGAAGTGAATATGATTCAGTATCTTTGGCCACTGTTTATCGTGTTGGGGACCCCTTTGTTTGGTGGTCAAAAATTGAATGTTGGCCATGTTTTGGGGGCAGGGCTCTCCTTCGTTGCTATTTTAATGGTGATGAACAATCAACAATCTGAGATAAGTAGCGAGCATTGGCTAGGTTACCTCGAAGCGTTATGTGCAGCGCTTTTATGGGCGCATTATACGTTAACTAATTGCCACAACGATAGGATGTCTAGCTCGGCGGTTGCGGCTATTTGCTTGATGTCCGGATTGTTGTCACTTGGGGTATTTGTGATGACAATGGATCAGATCCCGCCAATTCAATTAAGTGATTGGGTGTCATTACTGTTGTTAGGCTTAGGGCCTATGGGCTTGAGTTTTTACAGTTGGGATTATGCGATGCGCCACGGTGACCCAAGGTTTATTGGCTCGTTGACTTACCTCACGCCATTGCTATCTATGATGCTGTTGGCGGTTGCATTTAATTCGGTCACACTCTCTTCGTTACACTTGATTGCTTTGTTCACAATCATTTTGGGAGCCAGTTTAGGAAAAGTATGGCCAAAGTTTATGCATCGCAATCGAACACTCTATGACGTTAACTAGTGTGCTGTCGACTTGGGTTATAAACTGGCCACTTTCGGTGCCTCAATGGGTTCTGAAACCAATAACACTTGTCCATCACTGTAGTAATCATGTCCATTGTTGAGAGCGATTGGTTTGGCTAAGGCCAGTCGCTCCGCATCCCATAATGCATTTATGCTCATTATACTTTCTTTCAACTGGTCTCGTTCTCCGTCCACGTTTGGGTCGATGCTGTGGAGTATGGTAATGATGCCGTTGTATGGGGTCACCCTTAAGCCATTATCATAGCTAATCGCACCCAACCAGACAGTTTGACCGCTATTGATGTCTTGGCCTGCGTTCCACCAACGAATATGAGAGCGATGAGTTAACGAGCCCGCTTGTTGAAATGCCATGTCTTGGGGAAGACCGTTCCAATGCAAATCGGAAACTGGCGGAGTTTTCTCCTTCAACAGTTTAATGTAGTCCCCAAATGAGAGTTGCCCATGAGTAAAGGTTCGGTTTTCAATCCAACCCAATGCGTTCATCAGTGATCTTGGGCTCTCGCCTAAATAGACAATATTCATTGCTTGAGCTGAGTAGATAGAGGATTGACCAGCAAATACTCGGTAGTCGATACTCTCAAGAGAAATAGGCTGTCTCTGCTCAATGACATGACTCATGGTTGCTTTCGGAGCGGGACCAAAAAAGTGTCCCAAGTTGATGGTCACCAACCCAACGCTTAGCAATAGAGCCAATTTTGCGGGAAGTTTTTGCCACTTTTTTTTCCAGCCCCATAGCCCAACAAACAGTGTCATAACCAATAACCCGACAGTGAGTTTATGTTCAGCAACGATTTGCACGAGATCGCTGATAACCGGGATATGCGTAACACCTGCTGCCAATAAATACCCCCAAAATACGAACTGTCCTACGCCCAAGCACAGACCGATGCTGGAAAGCAGGGTAAATTTGCGCCATGCAATTTTATGGCTACCCGCGACGAAAGGCACAACCCAAGCAACGGGACCTAACAATCGAGCCACAACTAACACCCATACAGAATGTTTTAACGTAAGCAGTTTGGCGCGTGCAAACGATCGTCTTAGGGTTGGCTTCCATTCGATCAACCGACGTCGAGCCGCCGAACCATATTGACGACCAATCCAGTAACTGATTTGATCGCCAATTAAACCTCCAGCGAGCACGGCGATGATGCCAGTGTAAATACCTTGGTGTAACTGGTAGCCAGCAGCGATCAGAAATGGCTCTCCGGGCACAATTAAATTGGGACCAATGAGGGCATCCAATAGCGCACCAATAAATAATCCTACGGTAGTAAACATAGTGAGATTACCTTAAACCCATTACTGTTTTTGGTAGTGGTCGAACGGGTATTCTATCTCGTTATTGCGCATCTCACCCATAAAGAAGCGACGCACATTGGCTTTGAGGTAGGTCAGCCCCATCTTGGCGATACCATCTTGCTCAAGGCGACGCGGGTCAAATTCAAAGGCGGTTGGGATCATTCTAAAACGCCATGTTTTGGCAGCCTTTTTGACATAATGGCAGTCTTCACACAGGATGATTTCTTCATCAAACCCACCAATTTCCTCGTGGACACGTTTACTTGAGAAGATACATGCCCCAACGGCAGTCGGGAAAAAGAACTGAGTCGCGAATAGACCTGCGTTAAAGGCGAAATACCCGAGCTTATAATGAAAGGGCAGACGGCTTGCTCCCATGTAAACACCCGCAACTTCAAGCTGTTCATCTACCAACTTGGCCACGGAACGACTTAAGAAGTTTGAGTCTAATCGCACATCTGCGTCTAAAAATAGCAAGGTTGAATGTTTGGCCAGTTTGGCTCCCGTATTACGACCCAGACTGACGCCACGAGTGGTCATAACATGAGTGGTGAGGCTAGGGAGAGTCGGCGCAAATTTTTCTGCTACTGCCACGGTGTGGTCGTCGCTGTTGGAGTCAACGAGGATAACCTCAAAGTTTTGATAGCTTTGTTTGCTTAGGTCAGTAAGTAGACGCGCAATACGTTTCTCTTCGTTTAAGGTAATTACAACAATGCTGATCGGTTTCATATCATTTTCCTCAGTATTCGGTAATGGGTTTCAATGTGTTAAATAATGAAACCAAATAAGTAACTTCAAGTGAGGATATTACAGAGGCATGAATTAATGGTGACTGAGGCTTAGATTCATTTTCGGTTCATCAGCGGTCAAGCAAAGGCAATCGGAGAAACGAAAAAGCACGCGCTTTTATTGACTTGGGTATAGTAATAAAAGCGCGTGCTTTGGAGAAAGGCTGTTCGCTAGCGATGGAATATTAGAATGGATGATCGACCATTAGCCAAAAATTGGTGCTTTCTGGTGACGTTGCCAGTTCGGTTCGAACCACAAGTCCTGCCATTAATGCTCGTACAGAGACACCGGCGTCGTATTTCATGTCGGTTAATAAGTTACTGGCGTTATATTCAGGACCCACGCGACCCACTTCCGCAAAGCCAACCAACTGAATCCAGTCTATGCGCAAAAATTTAAGCCAGTTTACGTCCTTTAGCGGATTGTTTCTCAGCGTGTAACGATACTCAGCAGCGCCATAAATGACGGCCTTGTCATGGAAACGATTCATGTCGTAGCCACGCATACGCGTGAAGCCACCAAGTGTTGCCCCTTCGTTGTAGGGAGCATTGCCGCTGACGCTGCTGTTACCGCTACTGTCGGATTCAACTTCCCATGTTGGTGAATAGCCGGTCCAAAAGTTTAACGCAACAATTCGCTGTGATGCCCAATGACTTTCCCCTAATGAGAAAAAGGCGCTGGTGTCGAACTCATAAAAAGACCACTCTTGTTTGGATTCAAGCCAACCCCAATCATGGGATGTCGAGATATAGTGTCGAGTACCATAAGATGGGTTGGGAGCGAAGTCAGTATTATCGTAGTAAACACCAAACTCCATCGCGTGAATGGTGCCATCTATGTCGCCAGAATCGGTTTCAAAGGATTGGTAACGATTAAACTGACGAGCAACAAAGATGGTGGTGCCGCTGGTTAGTGGGTTCCACTCTCTTCCTCCGGTCGGTGCTGAGACTAACAGTCCATTTTTTACTTGGTAGTCAACGGTGCCCGAATGTTTGTTGGCGCCAATTGGCAGCACATACTCAAGCTTGATATCCCACCAATTGGAGTTACCACTGCCTTCAAAATACTGTTCAGATGAGGAGTCGTTACTTCCCGGTAACGGCGTGCCCGCGGGTACGTTATAGCCGGTGTAAGCTCTCTGTTTTGGATAATATCCCCACATACCAAAAGTGCTTAAAAATACCCGTTCTGTACCAGGAATCATATAGTTCCATATGCCCGCAGAAAGAGCGTGACTCTCTGTGCCGCCAAAGATCGTACCACCGACCACCATTTGGTCTTGATGAATACCTTTGATCATGCCGCCAACACCAATATTGGTTCCCATAGAATCAGAGCTAAAAAAGTAAGGCAACACCATAGAGTTGCGTAACTGAGATGTTTCCAATCGGTCGAGGCGAGATTTGATATTAGTGGGTGTACCGCCAGCAGCAAACACCGCGCTGGAACTCATGAGGCAGATGGCAGAGCAGACCGTGCCTAAAAGACGAGGATAGGTCATGTTGACTTGAACTTCCCTTTAAAAATATAACTAAGCGCTTATGGGCACACCGAATGAACTGAAAGCTGATGGCGCTGAGCCGATTCATTTTGGTGTAGGTATTTGATTTTTTTGCGCACAACAGAGGTTTAAACCTTAGCATAAATTAACGCTTGTGCAACAAACCGCGCTCGATGCCGAGCGCGAGACGATGTCACATACTATACAGAATGATAAACTGTTAGTCTTGTGATTTTAGATAATCCAGTGCGCCTGTTATCGCCGCTACTTGGGCAAGGTTACATTGTTGGGTCGAGACATTCGGGCTATCAGGGTAAACTTCCGTGGTGGTTGAATACTCACATTCTGTCATGCTGGTGCAAAGATGTAAGCGTTTGAGTGGATAATTAATCACGCCTTTTTGCACCACTTCTGCTCCGATAATCTTGCCTTGCGTGTCCGCGGGTGCAATATGAGTCACTTTTTCAACCGCGGCGATAATCGCACTTTGGAACTGAGCCGCCGGCTTTTCAGTATTGCCGACCAAGTAGAAGCCATCAGGAACATTATCTTCGATATACTCAAGACCCTCTCTCGCCGCGAGAGCGGGTCTAAACTCTGATTCATCCGTATCGGTTGTTTCGTGCAAGTCGATATGCACTAAAATATCACCGTCTAGCTTAGCAACCATGTCCATCACTAAGGCAGCTTCTTCACTGACAGAGTCTTGATAGAAAGAACGGTTTGGGTCAACTGCGTTTGGGTTCCAGCGATTGATGGTTTCATATCCCCAAGGGCTGACACAAGGAGCAATCACCAAATTAAAGTCGGCTTGGTAGTCAGCGGCATGTTGCGCGGCAAACAACAACGCACCCTGTACGCCTGATGTTTCGTAACCGTGAACACCACCAGTAATGAGTACAGTCGGCTTGTCAGGATGCCACGCGCTATTTTTTAGCACATATAAAGGGTAACGCTCTGTGTCGTAGGAAAGGGCACCATAAGACTCAACGATCCAATGGTGTTCTAATTGCTGAATTTTACTGACGACATCTTGCTGGTAACTGCGCTGAATCTGGGTTTGATTGCGCCATTCGGTCACTTCTTTTTCTGTCCATTTCTGACCCGGTGTACCGATAGGATAGTGGCAACGATTTTTCATAATAAAATACGCCTATTTAAGAGGGAGTTTGGACAAGCATCGACGACACAAGCATAGGTTTGATGTTTTTAATTCGCTGGTATCGCGTTTCTCAATGTCAAAGCACCAGCAAGTGTCCTTGCCTGCCGAGATATCGCAATAGGCAGGTTCACCACATTGCTGACAAAGGTGAGTGGATAGCTGTCCGGATAATTCTGCCATAGTCTGTTGGCGTTCATTGTCAGAGATTTGTGACCAAATAGCCACTTCGTTCATCGTGCGTTTGCAGCCATGACAGATCCCGCCATCGTTTTTACATGCACCGATGCAGGGCGTGGCAATGGGAGTGCTGTGAGTTGGGGTTTTGGACGTCACGTAGCAGGCATCCTTGGTGTATTAGGTTAAGAAGAAGAGTTTAACATTTAGCTTAATAAAAAAAACGGCCATCAAAACAATGGCCGTTTAATCGTTTCGAGTGAAAGGTTATTTCACTTTCCAACCGATCGTTTCGCCACCGCGGATAGGAACAACGATGTCTTGACCGAAAGGCATGGTATCAGGTACTGACCATTCTTCTTTTTCAAGGGTCACGGTATCGGCGTTACGCGCAAGACCGTAGAAATCAGCGCCGTTGTGACTGGCGAAAGCTTCAAGATTTTCTAGCTTCCCTTCGAGTTCAAATACTTCAGTATAAAGTTCAAGCGAAGCGTGTGCTGTGTATGAGCCTGCGCATCCACAAGCCGCTTCTTTTTGACCTTTTGCGTGAGGAGCCGAGTCAGTGCCCAAGAAGAATTTTTTGCTGCCACTGGTTGCCGCTTCAATAAGCGCTTGCTGGTGAGTACCGCGCTTTAGAATCGGTAAGCAGTAGAAATGAGGCTTAATGCCACCGACTAACATATGGTTGCGGTTGTAAAGCAAGTGGTGCGCCGTAATGGTCGCAGCAACGTTATCGCTGGCATTTTTAACAAATTCAGCCGCGTCCGCTGTCGTGATGTGTTCTAGTACAATTTTCAGATTTGGGAAATCATTCACAAGTGGAGCAAGGACAGTATCAAGAAAGGTTTTTTCACGATCAAAGATATCAATGGCGTGCGTCGTTACCTCACCGTGAACCAGTAATAACATGCCTTCTTGTTCCATAGCTTCAAGCACGGGATAGATATTTTTTGCTGAAGTGACACCGGAATCAGAGTTGGTCGTGGCGCCTGCTGGGTATAGCTTGGCCGCTACCACGCCAGCAACTTTGGCTTTACGGATCTCTTCAGGGGAAGTGTTGTCCGTCAAGTATAGTGTCATCAAGGGTTCAAATTGTGCGGCTGGCTTTGCCGACATAATGCGTGCTTTGTAAGCCAGTGCCATTTCAGTATCAATAACAGGTGGGACTGTGTTTGGCATAATAATAGCTCTGCCGTTATAGCGGCTGATGTCACGAACAGTATCGTTTAAAACATCACCATCGCGCAGATGAACATGCCAATCGTCAGGACGAGTAATCGTTAATGTAGTCATTTTTTGGGCTCCCACCACGTTTGTATTTGTGTCTTGAACGGAGCCTAACACCAAGCGCACAATAAAAAGCAAACGCTTGCGTTTAGGCGACAGGATGATAGTGGAAAATGGTTTAGTTTTCACTAATTTTCTGGGAATTGTTGGGCTTTTCTGTGGGAAATGAGTTTGAAACGAAAGCCAACCCTGACTGCTGTCTAAGAAAAGGTTGGCTTGATCGAGTTTGAATGACTAATTAAAAAGTATACTCTAAACCCACGCGACCAAATAACTTGTCACCACTGGCTTCATTGCTCCAGTTATAGGCGTTGTGAGTACCAAATCGAACATATGGCACGAAGCCTTTATGTATATACATAATTTGCGCAGATAAAACTTCATCTTCGTTATTCTGTTTTACCCCTTCAACCTCAGAATCAAAGTTTTTTGCATAGCCCACTTTGAAACCCCAAGGACCACTAAAATATTGACCTATGATTGAAATAGAGTGCTGCTCAGCCTCTTTTGCATCGCTAATTGGATTATCGTCGTCATCGTGCTCAACATATTTCCAACCTGCTAACTGTGCGGGCCCTTGAGTAAATTTGTATGCGGCATTGAGTCCGAAACCTGCCGGTAACGGTAACTCAAAACCCACTAAATAGGCGGTTCCGTCTATATCAGTTCCTTTAGCTTTCGGGTTGAACTCGAACGCGGTATGAATGGTGAACGCACTAGAGACATAGTGACCAGCACCGCCGTAATGGTATGAACCATCCACATCTTTGTCTCCACGACCGGTAGAGAGCTCAAATGAAAGATTGCCGTAATCTGGTGAATCATAACGCGCCATATTACTTTGACGATCATAGGTTGCACCTACGTCTCCGCCCCAGTCAAAAACGCGCCCTAAGCCTGGATTAGAGTAGGGCCAATCCACAACTTCATACATCGGTGTCAGCATGCGACCGAATCTGACTTGCCCCCAAGTACCATCAAGAGAGACAAAAGTATCTCTAGTACCAAGTGTTCCCGAAGCGCCCTCATAACCAACGTATCCAGATTCGACTTGCATCATTGCGTTGACATCATCAAACATCTGCTTTGACGCGCGAAAGCCAATATAGGATTCATTGTCATAAGTGTAGCCACTATTATCATCTTCAGTGACTACTGATATCGCTGCTTTACCGTAAGCTTGAACAGCAACATCGCCAAGCGTACCGACTTGTCCATATTCATTGGCTGAAACATGACTCATGCCGCCCGAAATTAAAAGTGATACTAAACTATAATTAAGAAATTTTTTCATAACAAAACTACCCCTGTGGCCGTCGTTAAATAACGAGGCCAAATTGAATATAATAATTAACAGGTCATTAGGAGTTATTTATCTAATATAAAATTAAAATATATAAATAACTCTCCCCCAAGAAATGACCATAAGGAAATTACCTATAGCAGCGAAATAATGTATTTACGATGGTTGTAATAGTTATATTTATTGCTATCGTCTATTTGCCATGCGTTTAAATTGATGCCTCCTGCCTCGAATCGTTATTCCCATTGTTAGGATATTTTCTGGAACCGCTAATCCCCCATATCCACCATCACCAATATGAACAATATCGGCACCTGCTGACTTTGAGGTCATCGCGACTTGCTGAATAAAGTTTTCACTTGCACCCTCTTGGGATGTCCCAATGGCTAGCATGCCTAACATGCCTGCTTGGTGAACGGTCCGCATCATTTGTTCGGCCAACTGTGGTGTGACGCCAGGCGTGGTATAAGGGGCGGGGAACATCATAATATCCGCACCAGCTTCGGCAAATTCGCCAATAATATCCAAGTTGTAATCATTGCCGACGCCACCACCATGCATTTTGCCAGCAATAATGACCAAGTCCTGCGAGATAGAACGTACTAAGCGGATTGCCTCTAAGATGGTTTCTTGTGACACGTTCATACCTGGATTTCCGGTTAGCATCACATAATCGAGTCCATTATCAATCACGGCTTGAACTGTCTGGGCGGTAACACTTCGCCCTTCAGCAATCTCGGTAAACCCTTTAGGAACCGGTTCTAAATTACACCCCATCAAACGACCGCATAGTTGTTTGAGTTCCGCGACCGATAAAAACTCCGCCACGTTATGAGCTTCGTGCCCCAATACGGTCGCTTTTGGATCTAATAAATCTAAGCAATTTAGTGTCACCATATCGGCACCAAAAGCGGCTGCCATTTCAGCACCACTCACAAGGTCGACAGGGGGTTGCATTGAAACCACGTTTTCTACCATTAAGGTACGACCTTCACTACGTGCAATACAATTCACAATGTCGCGACGAGATAGTTGCTTAATATCTTCTTTGGTTAAGTCGAATATTCTTTTGTTCATACATCACCATCTATTTTTTTGTGTATTTCAATTAATTCTTTGGCTAAATCCTTACATAACATAGTGGTCATAATATGATCTTGAATATGAGTTAATATTAAAGTCATCTGAACCTTGCCTTCTCCTTCATCAAAAGCAATTAATGATGTTTGCTTTTGGTGTACTTGTTCTAAATACCCTTCACCTTGCTGAAGCGTTTCGACCGCTTGCTGATATTGGTTTTGTCTTGCCAATAGTATTGATTGCATAATGAGGGATCTTGATTCACCCACTAAACATAAAAGGGACATCAAAAATTCTTCGTTAATATCATCGTTGGATAAAATGGTATGACTCATAATTAAACCTTTGCGGATGCGGTATTGGTTGATTCAGTTTGTGCAGCGGCACGCTCTTCTTCCAGTAACTCTTTTTCATGCATCTTAAAGAATGGGTAATAGATCGCCATGCTAATCAGTACACACAATACAACGACCACAGCAGCAGTACCTGAGTTTGTCGCCATTACCGCGCCTATGGGAGCTGGCATTGTCCAAGGTGGTAATGCAATGACTTTAGAGACCAAGTCAAATTTAAATGCCGACCAGACGATGCAGGTATTAACAATAGGGGCGAGTAACCATGGAATAAAGTAATTAACGTTCATTACAATGGGTGCGCCAAAAATAACGGGTTCATTGATATTAAATGAGCTAGGAATAATCGACATTTTACCGATGGTTCTTAAATGAGTTGCCTTAGAGCGCATCATCAGAACAACAAATCCCCAAGTTCCTCCAGCTCCGCCAACAAAAATAAAGAAGTCAAACACTGGGTTTACTAAGATCTTTGGCAGCTCTAAACCTGCGGCTAATGCTTCTTGGTTGTCAGCCAAATTAATCATGAGTATTGGAAATAGGATGCCAGTAATAACCACTGATCCGCCGTGAATTCCGCCAAACCAGAGTAACTGAATCATAATGACCGCCAGTAAGCAGGCGATAAATGAATCTGATGCCGAAACAAGTGGTTTAAACATTTCTGTAATGGCGGTTGGAATGGACAAATCGTATGTGCCTAATCCAACATTGATTGCAGTGACAATTATCGAGATAAAAAGCACCGGAATAAGCAAGTCGAATGACGCCGAGATTTTTTCTGGTACAGCATCTGGCATTTTTAATCTTATATTGTGGTCTCGTAGGAACCGTTGAAGCTCAGGGGCAAACAGACCTGCAAGTATTGCAGTAAAGGCCCCCGTTCCTCCCATTTGTGCCGTTGGGATCACGCCACCTACGCCTTCTACAACTTGCACGGGTGCCGCGGCTAAGAGAAAGGTGAATAAAGAGAGTAAGCCGGTGTTTAAGGGTCTTAATTTGTATGATTCTGCAAGGCTAAACCCTATGGTGAAAGCGGCATATAGAGAGAATATCCCCATACTTACTTGGAACGCCGCTAATATATTTGCCCTGCCTAAGGCTTCTACTAGACTGCTCCATCCATCTAGAAAGAAATTTCCGTCACCAGGAGGAAATGCAAGTACCAGTAATAATGAACCAACAATCAAAAATGGCATGGTGCCTACAAAGCCATCTTTAATTGCATTAATATGACGTTGGCTAGATACTTTATGAGCAAAAGGGGCTACATATTTATCTACAACATTAATTACATGAGTAAATCCTGTCATGGTTTTATACCTTTATTTATCATCCAGTAAATCTAATGCTTGTTGAAGAACTACGTCTCCCTTGAGCATGCCGTAATTCATCATGTCAATTAGACCGCACACTTTTCCTTCTTGTATTGCTCGTGCTTTAAACTCCTCAAATTTAAATTTTACCTGCGGTGCAACTAGACAAACATCATATTGCTGCAAACACGCCTCAAACTCTGATATTGAGTAGGCATTGATTTCGCATGTTATCTGTCTTTCCTCGGCCGCTTGTTTCATTTTTTTTACTAGCATACTTGTCGACATTCCAGCCGAACAACATAAGAATATTTTCATCACACACAACCCTCATTGAATTATCGCTAATTAGTGTCCTGACATTTAATTTACACTTAATGTGTGATGAAAAAAAAGTCAAATCCCAACTTGATGCCGTTTCAATGTCCATTATTTAATGGATGGTTTGATTTAATGTATATTATGAGCTTTGCTTTCAAAAAGTTGTGGGTTGTGCCAAAGTAGAAAATTAATACTACAAATTAACTAATTATAGTTGAACTATAATAAAGATGACGAAAAGTTTCATTTATTGTCGAGTTGTTAACTAATTAATAACGATTAACAATAATTGATATACGGGCAAGACGTTGTTGCGTGACGACTTGGATAGGTAACGGCATTGGTAACATTTGAGTTAATTTTATCCCCTTGATGATCTATTTCTTACTTTAGATGTTTTATAATAAATATTATTTCAGCAGATGAACAAACGAGGTTATGCTTTATTCTGCTTGAGTCAAATAGGCTTCTTATAAACTGGTGCTATGACGTGCTTTTACTTTTAAAAAACGTCTGTTAACAGGTGTGGGGACAATGTTTGCATCACTCTGGCAATCGGTTTAACTATCATGGACTAGCTTATCGTGAATCTTATAACTTTTATTACGCCATTGGTGGCTTTGCTGGCTGTTCCTATGGTCAGTGCGACTGAGTATCAGGTCGCTTCTGCATCAGAAATACGCAGTGTTGCTGGAAAACTTAAACCCGGTGATGAGCTAATTCTCAAGTCAGGCACTTGGCACGACCAGCATATTATACTCAATGCCAACGGTAGCGAGGATAAGCCGATAGTAATTCGTTCAGAGCGGGCGGGTTCAACCAAGCTCACTGGTGATAGTTATCTTGAAATTGCCGGCAGCTATTTGCATTTGTCTGGGCTTCATTTTGATCAAGGGTCGCTACAAAAAGGGCATGTTATTCGTGTTTCCGGTGCCTATAACAAGGTGTATGACAATGCCATCACCAACTATAACCCCACATCTAAAGAGACTCGCTATCATTGGCTGAGCTTATACGGTCGTGACCATACCGTGCAACACAACCATTTTTCAGGGCAAACTCATTCAGGGGTAACGACGGTGGTTTGGCTTAAGTCTGAGCAGGATGGGCATCACACCATCTCTCACAATTACTTTGGTCCACGCGCCTATGGTAAAGCGAACGGGTTTGAAACGATCCGCATCGGCACTGGAAAAAGCTCGCACCTTAATCCAAATGTGTTAGTGGCTCATAACTTATTTGAGGGATGTGATGGCGAAATGGAGATCATTTCCAATAAGTCTAATGACAACCTCTACCTCTTTAATACTTTCAGACAGAGTGCTGGCACACTGACTATCCGACAAGGCAAGCGTGTTGCGGTTGCTTATAACCATTTTCTTGGTGATAAGAAAAAGGGCACGGGTGGCGTGCGAGTCATTGGTAAAGATCATCTCGTATTTGCCAATGCGTTTTCTGATTTAGGCGGTCGTGCAGAAGGAGTTATCTCGATATCGGCAGGTACGCCGCTAGAAAACGGCAAGAGCAGAACGCTCTATCCGCAGGTCAACAATATCCTGATTGCCGACAATCGACTCGACAATAACCGTGGTCCGTATATTGCGACCGCAGCGGGGATTGGCAAGAAAAAACGCCAACTACTGCCGCAACAGGTGCTATTTTCCTCGAATCAGTTTTTCAACCCTGCCAATGACGCCAAACTGATTGATGGTGATCATAATGACACCATCTTCTGGCAAGCAAACATGACTAATCACGATCAGCTTGGCTACCCTGTAGAACAAGGTGTGTCCGTGAAGGAAATGGCAGAGGAATTGTCCAAGACTTCAGATTGGATGAAGCAAGCAGCGGTTAGTCACTCATGTCTTGAGTCGGCTCAAAGTGCGACAAAGTATGGATTAGATGGCGATAATTTCCAGCTTTTGTGCCAACGTATCGCCGCCGTTCAATCGCAAGGTTTTGAACCGAAAACTATCGATGATGTTGGTATCTCATGGGACATCAGCGAGCAAAATTGACTCAAAGAGAAAGCAAGTGATTGAATATAGACTGCTCCTCGCATTTTGAGGTGACTTGGATATAGAATGTCATTGACAACAAAAACTCGAATAAGGAAAGCAATGTGGAGCAGGTGAGTGTGTTATCTCAAATTACCGTGTATCCGGTAAAGTCGGTCGCGGGGATTGATATGTCGACCTCTTGGGTTGAACTACAGGGATTGAGTTTTGATCGTCGCTTTATGCTTGCTTTACCAGACGGCAAGATGGTGACAGCACGGCAGTATCCACAGATGGTTAAAATTACGGCTAGCTTGCAAGCTGACGGGATTATTTTTAGTTATCCTGATAAATCACCGTTGATGCTGAAATACCGAGATTTACAGCAGCAACAAGCGCAAGCAACAGTATGGAATGACAGTTTCACTGCCTATACCACGACCGAACAAGCCAATCTCTGGTTTAGTGAGATTATTCAGCAACCTGTCTCGTTGCTCTATAGCGGTGAACAGTCAAACCGCGTGCGTGAAAAGCTGGGGCACAATGTCAGCTTTGCTGATGGTTACCCAATGCTACTGATCAGCCAAGGTTCATTGAATGAATTGAATCGTCGCAGTAGCGACAACCACAGTATGAAACAGTTTCGTCCTAATCTTGTGGTGAATAGCGATGAGCCTTTCGTTGAGGATACTTGGAAGCGAATTAAGATTGGTGAAGTGGAGTTTGAGGTGGTTAAACCGTGCGAGCGCTGCATTTTGACTACCGTTGATACCACGACGGCGAAATTTCGAACCAATAAAGAACCGCTGGCAACACTGTCTCGCTTTCGCGCCAACCCTCAAGGTGCGGTGTTCTTTGGGCAAAACTTGGTGGCGAAGAATGAGGGCGTGATCAAGTTGGATGACGTGGTCGAAGTGCTGGAATATCAACAGCCCCACCGTTACCCTGATCAAGGCATCTCAAAAGATCTGTCAAATCAATCAGAGTCTGGGCAATCACAAATAAAGTCGGTAGTGATCACTGCCAATGGTGTTGCGGTAGCGGGCGATAACCAAAGTAACCTCTTAGAGCAGTTAGAAAGTGCGGGTTTATCGATTCCTTACAAGTGTCGCTCCGGTATGTGCGGAACATGCAGCGTGATATTGGAGTCTGGCAGTGTCGATCAAGATGAGGTGCCAGCGGCAACACGCGCGAGACAAAAGGGTTTAGATTCACGCACCATTTTTGCTTGTTGCGCCGTCCCCAACCAAGATATTGAAATCCGCTACTAACACAAGAAAGGAGAGCCAACGCTCTCCTTTCTTTTATTAATTCAAACTATTAGGCTATTTTCTAGCACCTAGCACCTAGCACCTAGCACCTAGCACCTAGCACCTAGCACCTATTCTCCCACATCAACCAATTTCTTCAATAGGACATCTTTCATCACAGCACGCTCATGCTTTAGCTTGTGCATCTCTCCATCATCAATGGGAGAGTTATTGAGTTCAAGCACCCGGATTTTTTTGTCCAAGGCATTATATTGTTTGGTTTCTTCGGCAAACGAAGCGTCGCTTGCGATGAGTGATTTAATGGTCTCCGTATGTTCAGGAAATTCGTGTAGAAGAGAGTGGTCTTCACCTAGCATAATAACCCCTTATAAACCCGAGAGAAAAAATGAATCATGTCAATTCATTAAGTACATAGCCTCAAACAGAGTGCTGTTACCAATCCAATATTAAACATGGCACAAGTCTGGCGTGTTGCAATGTTGAATCACAAAGAAGTCATAATTAATGAGCTAAATCACAGACAAAAAAATACCCAGATTAAGCACAATGAGCCAGTCTGGGTATTCAAGGTTATGATCTGCGATTGAACTCAATATCATCTGAGTTCAAGCCCCAGATTAATCGTAAATCGTTGGGATTGCTTCGCGTTTGTGTTGGGTTTTCTTGTAGATAGCCACGATGCGATCGGAGACATCTTCAGGTACGGGTTTGCCCTCAAGGAAATCATCAATTTGATCGTAGGTGAGATTGAGGGCTTTTTCGTCCGCTTTTTGTGGGTCCAGTTCTTCAAGATCCGCCGTTGGCGTCTTTTTGACCAGCAACTCTGGCGCCCCTAATGTCGCTGCTACTTCACGCACTTGGCGTTTGCTCAGACCAAACAGTGGCGCAAGGTCACAGGCGCCATCACCAAATTTGGTGTAGAAACCGGTGATGTTCTCTGCTGAGTGATCGGTACCAAGTACAAGTCCACCGACGTATCCGGCGATTTCATATTGAGCCACCATGCGTGCACGTGCTTTAACATTGCCTTTTACGAAGTCGATTTTACTGTCGTCTTCTGGCAGTAAGCCCGTTGAGGCGAGCGCTTCGTGGGAAGCAGCATGCAGACCATCCACGCCAGCTTTAATATTAACAGCGACAGAGTGGGTGGGTTCGATAAACGAAATAGCAAGTTGTGCCTCATCCTCATCTTTCTGTTCACCGTAAGGTAAACGAACAGCAAAAAATTGATACTCAGGTTCAGCGAGATCTTGGTTAAGTTCATTCACCGCGAGTTGTGCAAGACGACCACAGGTCGTGGAGTCAACACCACCACTGATACCCAGTACCAGTGATTTACAACCAGATTGCTGAAGTTTGCTTTTGATAAACGAGACACGACGTTCGACTTCGAAACGTGGGTCAATGGAAGGTAGCACACGCATTTCGTCACGGATTAGTTGTTCCATGTGTATTCCTTTTCCTACAGGCTCAAAATAATTCTTTGTATAATACCTACGAAAAGCACTGAAAAAAAGTTACAGTAGCAAAACAACAAGTGAATCAATCCAATGTTATCTGAGCTATGTTAAAAATTGCCGTATTCGGAAGTGCATTTAACCCCCCCAGTCTTGGTCATAAGAGTGTTATCGATTCTCTAAGCCATTTTGATAAAGTGCTGCTCGTGCCCAGTATTGCCCATGCTTGGGGAAAAGAGATGCTGGATTATCAAATCCGCTGCCAATTGGTCGATCAATTTATCAGCGATATTGGTAGACAGAATATAGAAAGAAGCCGAGTTGAAGAAAGCCTGCATCAAAAAGGTGGTGCAGTAACGACTTTTTCCGTTTTATCCAGCTTACAGCAACAGAACCCCAATGCGGAACTGACGTTTGTGCTGGGTCCCGACAATTTATTCAACTTTGCTAAATTTGCTCACAGTGATGAGATTGTGAAACGTTGGTCGATATTGGCTTGCCCAGAGAAAATCACGGTTCGCTCGACAGAAATTCGAGAAACTTTAATTAAAGGTTTGAATGTAGATCACTTAACCACTGACGGAGTAGCTCAACAATTGCAGCGTCTTGGGTTATATTTGTAGCTGTGTTTGTAAATTATTATTAAATGGAATAAGAAACTTTATGTTGGCTAAGTTAGGTATCATCGCCAGCCTCCTTTTTACTCCTTGGGCTTTGGCGTCTCTGTGTGAGAGCGATAGTTCAAAATCTGTGGTATTTAAAGAACAGGAATTTGATTTTTGTAAAGAGATCACTCGACCTTTTTCCTACTTGGGAGAGCAGGTGTCTTTACTCACTAGTATGTTGGATCAAGAAAAGACCACACAGCAAAAGATCACCGAATCATACTGGGAACAGTGGTTGATTACTCAGAAGTCTGAGCTGCTGTTAACCGGACGCCTTAATGATAATAGTATGATCGGCTTTGGTGTCTGGATGCCAGAAGATCTCGAGGAACTAGAACCTGATATGAACGTGCAAGAGTGGATTTCAGCCCAAGGTTTGCATTTGGGGCTAGGTGTTGGAGAAAAAGGCAAAGAGCCACGTTTTCGTTTTGACTACCGTTGGCATCAAGATGATCATCTCGATATGATGATGCAAATAGAAGTGCCGTTTTAACAAACTGAGATCTGTTTATATGAAAAAGGTGAACTTAAGGTTCACCTTTTTCGTGTCTGTCGTTTATCAATAGTTAGGCTATCGTGATGATTCGCTGGTGCCAAGTAACGTCTGACACAATGATTGATACAAGCTTAGATCACCTGCAAATAATGCTTGGCTAATCTTATCGGCTTTCGCGCCCGAAAGTGCCATTTTTCTGGCTTCACGAACCCTTAAAATAACATCGAGTTGCTTGGTTACTTGACGGTTGTCAGGACGCCACTGACTCACCTTTTGGCACAACTCAGTTTGTTCAAGTTTGGGTTTCAAGGATTTCACTTCATGGCGGGTCACTTGCAGCAGATCGGCTTGCACCTCAGCGGACACGCCTTGCGCCAATCTATCTAAAACAGCTTCGCATAACTTATCAAGTTTGACTTGCCCTGCTTGAAACGGAAATGTATCCAAAAGTCGAACAGAAAAGCAGAGGCGAGAAAGCGTGGTATTGGGCAGAATCGTCAAACTGGTTAAGCATTCCTGAGGTATCCAAAGTGAACTTCCCGCTTCAATCGTGTACTCAAGTTGACCTAGCTTGATAAATAGACTTCCTTTCTCGACACGCAATAGTTGGTTGCAGAGGGTTTTCTTACGCGCAGTGATGGTGAGGTAATCATAACAATCAGATGAAAATTCAATGGCTCGGTTCATAGTAATTTTTGCTATCAAGCTTAACAAGTGAGTGAAAACGGTCACAGGGTAGCGCGAGTCACTACACAAGCCAACAAAAACCGCCTTTTTGTCTATATTATGAACAATGCAGTAAGTTCGTGGTCTGACCTTATTGCAAATAGCATTAACTTAGCTGCGGTCTTTATTCAGGCAGCGTATGATAGCGCTGTGACTAATAAGATGTAATTAAAATGACAGACAACAACGACTTATATTCTGACATTCGTCCTTACAATGACGAAGAAATCCCATTGGCGATCAATCGTTTAATTAACGACGATGAATTTATCAACGCGATTGTCAATTATCGCTTTGCCAATCTTGCCCCTTGGTTGAGAAACATGACAAGCCCTTTGGTTAAGGTTTATCTCAAGTTTAAGTGGGCTAAATTAGACAGTGTTGACGCCGTACAACAAGAAGTTGAAAAGTATCTCAAGCAGACACTGGATGCGACAGCGACAGAGGTTGTTTTCAAAGGGTTGGATAAGTTAGATCCAAGCTCTCCTTACCTTTTTGTATCGAATCACCGTGACATCGCGATGGATCCTGCTTTGGTTAACTATGGCTTGTATAAGAGCAAACATAGAACCGTGCGCATAGCGATTGGCGATAACTTGCTAAAGAAGCCTTGTGCCACTGAACTGATGCGTATTAACAAAAGTTTTATTGTTAAACGTTCAGTTAAAGGCCCTAGAGAGATGATGAAAGCGTTAGGCACTTTGTCTTCCTACATCAAGCACTCTCTTGATACGGGTAATTCGGTGTGGATTGCACAACGTGAGGGGCGGGCAAAGGACGGCAATGACTTTACCGATCCGGCGATCCTCAAGATGTTTCATGTCGAAGGGCGTAAGCAAAAAGTCCCATTTGCAGATTATGCGCGTGGTTTAAAAATTGTGCCTGTTTCTATCTGCTATGAGAACGACCCTTGTGATATCGCTAAGGCAAAAGAGTTGTTTGAGAAAGAGACAAAAGGTGGCTATGAAAAAGGTGAATTTGAAGATATAGAAAGTATCGTCACTGGTATTGTGGGTCGTAAAGATCGTATCCATGTCTCTTTTGGTGACGTCATTGACCAAGACTTTGAAACACCAGAAGCGTTGGCGGCTGAAATTGATAGACAGATCCACTGCCACTACACCCTGTTCCCAATCAATAAATGGGCGGCGGGTATTGAGGATGAATCGGTGACGGCGCAAACCAAGCAACATCTTGCAGATAAACTTGCACAGCTACCAAAAGGTGCCGAGCAATATTTAATTGATAGCTACGCGAATCCGGTAAAAAATCGTCAACACGATATACAGCAAACGGAAGAGTGCGCTTAATTGCGTTAACTGCTTTCTTACATTCAGTTGCCGCTTTACAAATCATGGCGTGATGAGTTATCACTTTTCATACTCTTACGATGATTAAAAAGCCGACGTTGAAGGTTGTCGACAGTCAACGCGATAAACTTCCTAAACATAAAACCGCAGGTGAAGTCATCTGCGGTTTTTTTATTGCTCGCAACTGTTCCACGACCATTTATCTAGTCTTTTGCTTCTAAGGAAACTTGGAGATATCACTATCAAAACAAAATTTGGCAGTGATTAACTGTGGCTATTTGTCAGTCTGTGGGGGTATTGATAGGTAAGATATTTGATTGTTAGATTATTCTGTTGGGTGAATTTTTATGCGAACATGGCGTGCTGCAAGTGGGGTTGCATAGCCCGGTTGCCAGCTATGGATAGCGGCAGAATAGAACTTAAATTTGATGTAACATCGAAGTTTTTTTGAGCATGAATGATCATGGTGCATATGGCGAGTCAGTATAACGCTCTTGGCTTTCTAATTTTGACGGTATGGATCATTATGGTGAGAGCGTTATTGCACATGCACTATCACGATGCGCACCAGTTTGGATATTGGTGGATATTTTGGTGCGGATAAAGATTAAATATTTAAAATTCAATGTGTTACCAAGACTTCTGCCTCTAAGGAATTATTGGCACTCTTTTTGTACTGTTTTGTAATAGTTTAATAAGTCCATCTGGATAATATTGAATAAATATTCATTACAAGGAGAGCAGCACAATGAACATGACGTTCAAAACAAAACTAGCAGCAGCAGGACTATCTCTTGCTATGGTGCCAGCGATGGCAATGGCAGAAGAAACCATTAAGGTGGGTGTTCTTCACTCACTATCGGGCACGATGGCGATCAGTGAAACCACTCTTAAAGATACGGTGTTGATGCTGGTGGAAGAGCAAAACAAAAAAGGCGGTTTGCTGGGCAAAAAATTAGAAGCCGTTGTGGTTGACCCTGCTTCAAACTGGCCGCTATTTGCTGAGAAAGCACGTGAACTGATCGAAAAGGAAAAAGTTGACGTTGTGTTCGGTGGCTGGACTTCAGTATCACGTAAATCCATGTTGCCTGTTTTTGAAGAGCTCGACAGCATCCTGTTCTACCCAGTGCAGTATGAAGGTGAAGAATCGTCGAAAAACGTATTCTACACGGGTGCCGCGCCAAACCAACAAGCCATCCCTGCCGTTGATTACCTGATGGATGAACTGGGCGTTGAGCGTTGGGTACTTGCCGGTACGGACTATGTTTATCCACGTACTACCAACAAAATTCTTGAGTCCTACCTGAAAGATGCGGGTGTCGCTGAAGAAGATATCATGATCAATTACACCCCTTTTGGTCACTCTGACTGGCAGTCTATCGTATCGGATATCAAGAAGTTTGGTTCCGCAGGTAAGAAAACCGCAGTAGTTTCAACCATCAACGGCGATGCAAACGTCCCTTTCTATAAAGAGCTTGGTGCGCAAGGCATGTCTTCTGAAGATATTCCAGTTGTCGCGTTCTCTGTCGGTGAAGAAGAATTGTCAGGTATGGATACGTCGCCTCTTGTTGGTCACCTTGCGGCTTGGAACTACTTTATGAGTGTCGACACTGACGCAAACAGCGAGTTTGTTGAAGCGTGGCAGAAGTTTATTAAGAGCGAAGAGCGTGTAACCAATGACCCAATGGAAGCGCACTACATTGGCTTTAACATGTGGGCACAAGCTGTAACCAATGCTGGAACGACCGACGCAGAGCAAGTTCAAGATGCGTTGATCGGTGTGTCGGTTCCTAACCTTTCTGGCGGTTATTCAACCATGCTAGCTAACCACCACATTACTAAACCGGTATTGATTGGTGAAATCCAAGACGATGGTCAGTTCGATATTGTTTGGGAGACCACAGGTTTAGTGGCGGGTGATGCTTGGTCAAACTACCTGCCAGAATCCGCCAAGCTGTTCTCTAGCTGGGCTAAGCCGTTCTCGTGCGGTGCGTTTAACGTAGAGACTAGCAAATGTTCTGGCAGCGCCCAGTAATCCCTTTCTAGTTTTAGTGCTTCTATCGCTTTCGATAGAAGCACTTTTATTTTCTATCTGCATAGCACTCTATTTGCCTAGTTTTCGATTTGCATAGTTTCCTAGCTACATAGGCTCCTAGACGAATAGTTTCCTAGCAAAATAGTTTCTTAGCAAAATAGTTTCACGGAAGTTAGATAGAAAAATCAGATAGCAAAAAGGACACATTCATGAAAATAATGACATTTATTCTGAAAGTAGTCGTGTTCCTTATATTGAGCACGAAGCTTGCAGCTGCCAGTGTCACTGACATACAGAGCTTTACCGATGCCTTATTAGGCAAAAATAACACACAAAAGCAGCAAGCGATTGAGTGGCTAGTAAAGCAAAACCCTCCAACAACAGCGAAGCCCATTCTGACGGCATGGTTGGAAGGTGACCTGTTTTATTTTAACGACAAGTCAAGCGAGCATTATCGCGCCCTCTATATCAGCAGTAACATCAAAAAAGATCCAAGCGCATTGAATGCGTGGGATAGCTCTGAGTTGACGATCGAGAAATCTCGCCTGTTCAAAAAGGTTAGAGTCAATAACAAACTACGCGGTCTGATCCGTCTGGAGATTGCTGCACTGGGTCTGGACAGTGCTGACCCAACCACACGTTTATCAGCCGTGGAAGCCTTAATTGGTCAAACGGACGTGGCGGTGATCGAACGCTTGAACGAGAAGCAGCAGCAAGAAACTGACTCGGATGTACAGAACGCACTCACATTGGCATTAGCGGTCAGTGGTGCGCTTAATGCCAGCAGTGCATCGCAGCAAATAGCTGACATTGAAATCTTATCCGATTACAAACAGTCTGTTGTGCTACAGACCTTAAATAAGGTGTTGTCGAGCAGTGATAATGAAGCGGTGTTAGCCGCAGCGGAGAAAGGCTTAGGGAAATACCAGCAGAGTCAAAAATTCTACTCGGGTGTTGAAACGGTATTCTTCGGCTTGAGCCTTGGCTCGGTGTTAGTGTTAGCGGGTATCGGCTTAGCGATTACTTTTGGTGTGATGGGTGTCATCAATATGGCTCACGGTGAGCTCATTATGATCGGCGCTTACACTACCTATGTAATGCAGCAATTGTTGCCAAACTCTACGGGGACAGCCCTGCTATTGTCTATTCCGATGGCGTTTGTGGTATCGGGTCTGGTGGGGATCGTGATTGAACGCAGTGTGATCCGTCACCTTTATGGTCGTCCTTTAGAGACCTTATTGGCGACCTTTGGTATCAGCTTGATTCTCCAGCAAGCGGTACGCTCTATCTTCTCGCCATTAAATCGCTCGGTGAGTACACCGGAGTGGATGTCAGGTGCCATGCAGTTAAATCCAATGCTGTCTCTGACCTATAACCGTCTCTATATCATTCTATTCTGCATTTTAGTCTTTGTTGGACTGGTGATGATCCTCAAGAAAACTCCACTCGGTCTTCAAGTTCGCGCGGTGTCGCAAAACCGCGGTATGGCGCGTGCAATGGGCATTCGTTCTGAACGCGTTGATGCCATGACCTTTGGTTTGGGTTCGGGTGTGGCTGGTGTGGCTGGCGTTGCTTTGTCACAGCTCACCAACGTCGGTCCGAATATGGGACAGGCATATATTATCGACTCCTTTATGGTGGTGGTGTTTGGTGGCGTTGGAAACCTATGGGGAACCTTGGTTGCCGGGCTTAGCCTTGGCTTGTTCAATAAGATCCTTGAGCCCTGGGCTGGTGCCGTATTGGCAAAAATCTTAGTGCTGGTGTTTATCATCTTGTTTATTCAAAAACGCCCGCGTGGTCTATTCCCACAACGCGGTCGAGCGGCGGAAGGTTAAGGAGAGCAGTATGCAACCTCAAGGTATGCAGTCAAAATCCATCGTGTTATCTGCGTTGCGTGGTGACAAAGGCGGTCAAATTACCGTGTTGACCATTTTGGCGGCGATTATTTTTATTCCCATGGCAAACACCTTATTGCCAGTTGGGCATCCATTACACGTAGAGACCTTTACCATTTCTCTAATGGGTAAGTACCTCAGTTATGCGCTATTGGCGCTCGCAGTTGATCTGGTTTGGGGCTATTTAGGGATCTTAAGTCTCGGTCATGGTGCTTTTTTTGCGCTGGGTGGCTATGCCATGGGCATGTATTTGATGCGTCAGATCGGTGACCGAGGCGTGTATGGTAACCCCATTCTTCCTGACTTTATGGTGTTCTTAAACTGGCAAGAATTGCCTTGGTTCTGGCAAGGTTTTGACCAGTTTTGGTTTGCCTGCTTAATGGTGGTGTTAGTACCCGGCGCGTTAGCTTTTGTGTTTGGTTACTTGGCTTTTCGATCGCGGGTTTCTGGTGTCTATCTGTCGATCATGACTCAGGCGTTAACCTATGCCTTGATGCTGGCGTTTTTCCGCAATGAAATGGGCTTTGGTGGCAACAATGGATTGACGGACTTTAAGGACATATTAGGGTTTAGCTTGCAGCAAGACAGCACCAAGATAGCGCTGTTTATTGCAACGGGTGTGGCGCTGATTGTCAGCTATATCGTTTGCCGTAGCGTGATTAACAGTCGCTTGGGGCGTGTGGCGATGGCGATTCGCGATACCGAATCGAGAACCCGCTTTATGGGCTACGATGTCGATGGCATCAAGCTTTGGGTGTTTGTGTTATCGGCGGTGATTGCGGGTATTGCTGGTGCGCTTTATGTGCCGCAAGTAGGCATTATCAACCCCGGAGAGTTTGCACCACTGAACTCGATTGAGGTCGTCGTTTGGGTCGCACTTGGCGGTCGTGCCACGTTATTTGGTGCCATTGTGGGCGCTTTGGTGATCAATTACGCCAAGAGTTGGTTTACGGTGGAATTCCCAGAAGTGTGGTTGTTTGCACTCGGTGGATTGTTTGTGCTTTCGACCATGTATTTCCCGAAAGGCTTGATTGGTTTTATCAATGATAAGGTCGCTCAAGTGAAGCGGTCGGTGTCGAACAAAGACAAGGACAAAACAGAGGAGGTCACAGCATGACGGTACTGAATCGCGCTCAGCAACTTAAAGGCTCGGTACAAGAACTGACCCGCCGTGATCAGGTGTTTCCTTTCTTGAAACCGGAACATCATCCTTTAATTGATACGCGCCATAACGTCTTACTCTATGTCGAAGGCGTCAATAAGAGCTTCGATGGCTTCAAGGCGATTAATGATCTCAACCTTTATATCAAAGAGGGGGAATTGCGCTGCATCATTGGGCCAAATGGCGCAGGTAAGACGACCATGATGGATATCATTACCGGAAAAACCAAACCAGATTCTGGCAAGGTTTGGTTAGGCTCGAACATCAACTTGCTGGATATGAATGAATCGGAAATTGCCAATGCGGGCATCGGGCGTAAATTCCAAAAGCCGACCGTGATTGAATGTTTGACGGTGTGGCAAAACTTGGAATTAGCGATGTCCGGTGTGCGCTCGGTATGGGGAACCTATACCGCCAAAATGTCCGGTGAACAGTTGGATAAATTGGAGTCGGTGCTTGAGTTGATCCACCTTAAAGATTTATCCCGTTTAACGGCGGGTAATCTCTCTCATGGTCAGAAGCAGTGGCTAGAAATAGGCATGCTACTGATGCAAAACCCTAAATTACTTTTGGTTGATGAACCCGTTGCCGGTATGACGCACCAAGAGATGGACCGTACTTCGGAGCTGCTCAATTCATTGGCGGGTAAACATTCTGTGGTGGTCGTGGAACATGATATGGACTTTGTTCGCTCCATCGCCAGTCACGTTACCGTGCTGCACCAAGGTCATGTTTTAGCGGAAGGTACGATGGACCAAGTGCAAGCGCATCCGGAAGTGAAACAGGTTTATTTAGGGGAATAAGATGTTAGAGATTCAATCATTAAATCAGTTTTATGGCGAGAGCCATACACTTTGGGATCTGCAACTGACAGTTCCCGAGGGAAAGTGCACCGTGCTGATGGGGCGAAATGGCGTCGGAAAAACCACCTTGTTGCAGTGCATCATGGGCTTAGTCAAGGTAAAGAGTGGTGAGATCAGCTTAAACGGCGAGTCGTTGCTAAAACATGACGCAGAAGCCAGACCGAGACTGGGTATTGGTTATGTTCCTCAGGGGCGTCAGATCTTTCCAATGCTGACGGTACAAGAAAACCTTGAGGTCGGTCTGCCTATTCGTGCCAAAGGGGATCGCAAAATCCCAGAGTTTATCTTTGAGTTATTTCCGGTATTAAAGGAGATGCTGCATCGTCGAGGCGGTGACCTCTCCGGCGGTCAACAACAGCAGTTAGCGATTGGTCGCGCATTGGTGGTCAATCCCAAGCTATTGATCCTTGATGAGCCGACTGAGGGCATCCAACCTAATATCGTGCAAGAGATAGGTGACATCATTCGTATGCTAAATGAAAAGCTAGGGCTAACGGTATTGCTGGTCGAACAGAAGCTGCCGTTTGCGCGTAAGGTTGGCGATCAATTTTGTATTCTTGATCGCGGTCGTCAAGTGGCAACAGGTGAGATGGCACAGTTGAACGAAAAACTCATCAAGGAGTACCTCACAGTATGACAATGCTGGCACAACCTCAGGCTGATACGGATAACCTATCAGCCGGTTTGCCCCTTGGTGAAGTCATCGACGCTCATACCCAGTTTGGTTGGAAAGCCCAACTGGGTTTGACCTTTGTTGATCGGGGCGACAAAACCGTTTTAAAACATCGACAGCAAAAAGGACCGCTCGCGATTCAGCGACCGCTTTATCCCGAAGGGCACCCTTGCCATTGCTACTTATTGCACCCGCCCGGTGGCGTGGTAGGTGGTGATACCTTGCATATTCAGTGCGAGGCGAAAAGTGGCGCTAAAGTGGTGGTTACGACCCCCGGTGCTACTAAATTCTATCGTTCGGAATCCACTTACGCGAAACAGCAGCAAAACCTCAAAGTCGCTGCGGGTTCAAGGTTAGAGTGGATGCCTCAAGAAAACATCTTTTTCCCTGATGCTCATGTCAGGCTCGATACGAAAATTCATCTCGAATCGGGTGCACAATTTTTGGGCTGGGAAATGCACTGCTTTGGGCGACCTGCACTAAAAGAGGGATTCGACCAAGGGCATTTAATAGGAAAAACAGAGGTTTACCTTGACGATGAGTTACTTCTTTTGGAAGGGGTTAACTTTGATGGTAATGATAACCTTATGAAAAGTATAGGAATAATCAATTATTCCATGGTGGGTACTTTGATCATTTCCGCAGACGATGAAGATTTTTATCAATTGGTACAGAGTTTGCTCATTAAGGTGCATAAAGAGTACGAACCCGAAACCTTAGTGATTGCAGCGACTCAGCTAGAAGGATTGGTTGTGGTGCGAGCGTTGTCAAATTGGAGCGAAGTGATGTTAAACAGCTTTACCCAAGTTTGGCAATTGACACGCCAATATTGGCAAGGCGAAGTCCCGACGCCACCGCGTATTTGGGCGACTTGATGACTGACTCAGTAGATGCACCACAGTAGCAATAAAAATCACAGTAGCAATAAAAATATAGTGGGATAAAAAATGGAATTAACACCAAGAGAAAAGGACAAATTGCTGATCTTCTGTGCCGGTCTGCTGGCGCAGCAGCGTAAAGAAAAAGGCTTAAAGCTGAACTATCCAGAGTCTATCGCTTATATCTCTAGTGCAATTTTAGAGGGCGCAAGAGAGGGCAAAACGGTATCAGAATTGATGGATTTCGGTAGGACACTGCTTACCTCTGAGGATGTAATGGAAGGGGTCGCTTCGATGATTCCCGATGTGCAAGTGGAAGCGACATTTCCAGACGGAACCAAGTTGGTTACGGTACATGAGCCTATCGTTTAGCCAGTCAACGGCATTATCAATACCCTAAGCAGATTAAAGCGAATTAAAGCGAATTAAAGCGGATTAAAGCAGATTAAGGAAAGTACCCATGGCAGCAGCAAGTCAGCACTATTCAGGGATGGTACCCGGGCAAGTGGAAACCGCCTCAGGAGAGATCGAAATCAACACCGATCGTCAATGCATCACGATCAAGGTCGAGAACCTTGGCGATAGACCAGTACAAATCGGCTCCCATTACCATTTTTATGAAGTGAACAATGCCTTAAGTTTTGACCGTGATAAGGCACTTGGCTTTCGCTTGAATATTCCAGCAGGGACCGCGACGCGTTTTGAACCGGGGCAATCGAGAACGGTAGAGTTGGTGGCTTTTGCCGGCAAACGTGAAGTCTATGGTTTCCAAGGTAAGGTGATGGGCCGTATTTAGTTGCCAGTAGCAAGTTCGTGGCGATATCAGCCAGTGGGTGATATCAAACAGCTCGGGATATCAACAAGTAACTGGCGATATCAAGGATTTCGATGACATGGGCATGCGCTCATAAAAAACAATCAACAAGGATAAGTTAATGGCACGTATCTCTAGACAGGCATACGCCGAGATGTTTGGGCCTACAGTCGGCGATAGGGTTCGCCTAGCCGACACAGAATTGTGGCTAGAAGTAGAAAAAGACTTCACCGTGTATGGGGATGAGGTCAAATTTGGTGGCGGTAAGGTAATTCGTGATGGTATGGGTCAGAGCCAACGACCTAGCAGCGAAACCCCCGATTTGGTGATCACCAACGCCGTTGTGCTTGATTACTGGGGAATCGTCAAAGCGGATGTCGCCGTCAAAGACGGTCGCATTATGGCGATTGGTAAGGCGGGCAACCCAGATATTCAACCCGGCGTCACCATAGTGATCGGTCCCGGCACTGAAGTGCTGGCAGGTGAAGGCTCGATATTGACCGCAGGTGGCATTGATTCACATATTCACTTTATCTGTCCACAGCAGATTGAAGAAGCATTGGCTTCAGGTGTCACGACTATGATTGGTGGCGGCACGGGTCCTAACACAGGGACCAACGCCACAACCTGTACTCCGGGACCTTGGAACATGCATCGCATGCTGGAATCTCTGGATCAGTTTCCAATGAACTTTGGTCTATTAGGCAAGGGTAACGCCAGTCAACCAGACGCATTGACCGAGCAAGTCGCTGCTGGTGCAGTGGGACTTAAGTTACATGAAGACTGGGGAACGACGCCAGCGTCTATCGACACCTGCTTGACCGTGGCGGACGAAATGGATGTGCAGGTTGCCATTCATACCGATACCTTGAATGAATCGGGCTTTGTCGAATCGACATTAGGCGCAATCGGTGATCGTGTGATCCACACCTATCACACAGAAGGCGCGGGTGGTGGTCATGCGCCTGACATTATCAAAGCTGCTGGCGAGTCCAATGTTTTGCCCTCCTCAACCAACCCTACTCGTCCTTATACCGTCAATACGGTGGATGAGCATTTAGATATGCTGATGGTGTGTCACCACTTATCTCCTTCCATAGCAGAAGATGTCGCTTTTGCTGAGTCACGTATTCGTCGTGAAACCATCGCTGCTGAGGACATTCTGCATGACCTCGGTGCGTTCTCTATGATCGCCTCGGATTCACAAGCAATGGGGCGTGTAGGTGAAGTGATCACTCGTACTTGGCAAACCGCACATAAGATGAAAGTGCAGAGAGGCAGTCTAAAAGAAGATTCGAGCTACAGTGATAACTTCCGTTTAAAACGCTATATCGCTAAGTACACCATCAACCCGGCGATCACGCATGGTATGGCCCATGAAGTTGGCTCGATTGAAGTGGGTAAGTTGGCGGATCTTGTGCTTTGGAAACCGGCATTTTTTGGCGTTAAGCCAAGTGTCATTTTGAAAGGTGGCATGATCGCTATGGCACCGATGGGCGATCCCAATGCGTCTATCCCAACCCCGCAGCCGGTTCATTACCGCTCTATGTTTGGTAGTTATGGCAAGGCGTCGCAAAACACTTCCATGCTGTTTGTTTCTCAGGCCGCGTCACAAGCCGGTATCGCCGACCAACTGGGTTTAGGAAGCCAGATTGGTGTGGTGTCAAACTGTCGCACCATCAGTAAAGCCGATATGAAGCTCAATGACTGGCAGCCAAATATTGAAGTTGACTCGCAGACCTATCAGGTGCGTGCCGACGGAGAGTTATTAATCTGTGAACCGGCAGAAGTCTTGCCGATGGCACAACGTTACTTCCTATTTTAATCATTGACTTAGAACCATTGGCTTAGAGCGATTAATTTAGAGCCAAGGTTCAAGCTGTTAAGGAATCGAAATGATAGAACTGATTGAAATTGCTCAGCAGGCTTCGGCTAATCCCAATGCCTATTTGAGTTTACCTATTGATAGTCGCATTAAAAGTCGTTTGAAAGTGGTGTTAGACGATGGACGCGATGCGGGACTGTTTTTACCTCGTGGTCATATTCTTCGCGGTGGCGAACAGCTAATGAGTGCATGTGGACTGGTGGTGGAAGTGAAAGCGGCCGCAGAAACTGTCAGTACCATTTATTGTCGCGATCTGCACCTGCTCACTCGAGTGGCTTACCATCTGGGAAATCGCCATGTCCCGCTACAGGTTGAACCGGGTTGGGTTCGCTATCAACATGACCACGTACTCGACGATATGGTGAAAGGACTCGGGGCGGAAGTGACGGTGGAGTCACAACCGTTTGAACCCGAAGGTGGTGCCTACGGCGGCAAAGGTGGTGGCGGTCACCATCATCACCATTAATGGTCACATCATCAGTAATTTTCAAATTAATAACTAAACCATAATCAAGACAAGGATTCATTATGAAAATGGTATTTCGCAACCTAGCAATCGCAACACTTTCCCTCTCTCCTGTGGCGGCGATGGCGCACCCCGGACATGAATCGACGGCGTTTTCGAGCGGTCTTTTGCATCCGATCACCGGTCTCGATCATTTAATTATGCTGGTCGCGTTTGGTCTATTACTTGGCTGCCTACGACTCTCTATGAAAGCAAAAGCATCACTGATTGGCGGCGCATTAGCGATGTTGGTCGTGGGTGTGATGTCAGGACATCAGTTTGGTCTGGTATCGGGTGTTGAGTTGGCGATTGTTAGTTCATTGTTTGTTGTGAGTGCGGCACTTTGGCAAGCATTTAGTGCTTCTCAAACTATGATGAAGGCGGCGGTTTCACTGTGTATCGGTTTGGTTTTTTTCCACGGCTACGCGCATGGTGTTGAAGCGCAAGGCACGGTTGCCCAATTCACTTTAGGTATGGCTATTTCGGCGACTGCTCTAATGGCGCTAGGCGTTAAGCTAGGTGAACTCGCGGCATCGCGTTGGTTGTCTGTCGGCGTTGCTGCCGTGAGTTCAGCGCTGGTGTTGGTTGTTTAGAGTGTCGAATGCTTAATATGTCGAATGCTGAAAAAGCAGTGGTAGATAACAGACACGGTTTAATGCAAGAGCATGACCCACAGAGTCAGCCTGCGAACGTTGCCTGTTATCGCTTATTTCAGCTAATCAGTCCATCTTTGCCGATTGGGGGGTTCACTTATTCCCAAGGCTTGGAATGGGCGGTAGAAGCTGAATGGGTGAAAGACAGAGTGTCGATGGAGCAGTGGCTTGAGAATATGCTCAACAATAGCGTTGCGACGTTGGA
This sequence comes from Vibrio hippocampi, assembly GCF_921292975.1. NCBI lineage: Bacteria > Pseudomonadati > Pseudomonadota > Gammaproteobacteria > Vibrionales > Vibrionaceae > Vibrio > Vibrio hippocampi. The sequence continues at coordinate 1,236,849 of NZ_CAKLCM010000003.1, read as the reverse complement.
GTTACCCATCATTGACAAGCTTTACCTTGCCTTGCGGCAAGGTGACAAAGACGTGATTAAACAATCGTGTCAGTTACTGTTAGCGAGTCGAGAAACTAAGGAGCTAAGAGCCGAAGAGCGTCAGCGCGGTCTGGCTCTGAATACGTTGCTTAATCGACTGGAAGTGAAGCTAGAGGGCATTGAACTCGATCAATTTCCGCCGTGCCAATTGCTGGGTCTATGTGTTGCGGCTGTCTATTGGCAGATTGATTTGCAACAGCTAAAACAGGGATACCTTTGGAGTTGGGCTGAAAATCTGGTGATGGCTGGAGTGAAATTAGTGCCATTGGGACAAACCGATGGTCAGTTGGCTTTGATCTCCCTCTCTAATCGTTTTGCACAGGCGATTGAACGCTCAGATGCTATTGAAGAGTGGATGATCGGCAGTTTTACCCCATCGGTGTCTATAGCCAGTAGTTTACACGAAACACAATATACAAGATTGTTCCGGTCATAGTCGGTGCAGTAAGTAAAAGGAAGCATATGGAAAGTTATAAACAGCCGTTACGAATTGGCATTGGTGGTCCTGTTGGCTCAGGAAAAACTGCACTGTTGGAAGTGTTGTGTAAAGCAATTCGCGACAAACTCAACATCGCGGTGGTGACCAATGATATCTATACCCAAGAAGATGCCAAAATCTTGACCCGAGCGGAAGCGTTAGCGCCAGATCGTATCATTGGTGTTGAAACGGGTGGCTGTCCTCATACCGCGATCCGTGAGGATGCGTCGATGAACTTAGCGGCAGTGGAAGAATTGGCAAAACTTCATAAGAATCTAGATGTGGTCTTTGTTGAGAGTGGTGGTGATAACCTGAGTGCTACTTTTAGCCCAGAATTAGCAGACTTGACCATCTATGTGATTGACGTAGCAGAGGGTGAAAAAATCCCTCGTAAAGGTGGTCCGGGGATTACTCGTTCTGATCTTTTGGTGATCAATAAGATTGACCTTGCGCCCTATGTCGGAGCGTCGCTAGAAGTGATGGAGTCGGATACACAACGTATGCGCCCGACCAAGCCTTATGTATTTACCAACCTAAAAGAGAGCAAAGGGCTGGATACCATTATCGACTTTATTGTGACTCAAGGTATGTTGGACTTACGTCAAGGCTAGTTGTCAGTGTACCCCAATTACCTCGCGTGCTGAGATAATTGGGGTCGTTATAGGGCAGGGCAACCGTGCGCTGGTTACTGCTTAATAGCGGTATAGCCATACTCTTCGATGATGGCTTGTCCTTCTTTTGAAAGCACAAACTTGATAAATTTATCTGCACCGTCTTCGACACTATCCGCGTTATGCAGCATAAGGAATGGACGGGCAAGCCCATATTTACCCGTTGAAATATTGCCACTCGTTGCGTCGACCCCATCGAATTGAATCGCTTTGATCGAACGATCAACCGACCCCTCAGAAACAAAGCCGATAGCGTGGGTGTTATTCGTCACAATGGTTTTAACCATGCTGTTACTGTTCACGACCAAATTAGTTGGATTAATGTCGGAAACGAAGCGGTTGTTAATGATGCGAGTTAAACCCAGAATACTTTCAAAACTAGTACGCGTCCCTGAAGAGGCTTCACGGGTGACCACCGCGATACGTTGGTCTTCGCCACCCACCTGTTTCCAGTTTGTCACTTTACCCTTGTAGATATCATACAATTGTTCAGGGGTAAGGTTAGTCACGGGATTGGCGACGTTCACGACAATTGCCAGACCATCGTAAGCAATAGGGAAGACTTCAAGTGCTTCAGTATCTTCTCTTTCAGTAAGATAACGACTTGTCATGCCAATATCAGCCACGCCTTTTTCTACCAAGGTAACACCTGCGGTTGACCCTACGGCTTGTACTGCGACGTAGCTATCCGTTTGCTGGGCATTGAACTGCTCGGCTAAAACATCCATAACACGTGCGACAGACGTTGAGCCTGACACAGTAATTTGTTCTGCAGCCATTGCTGGCTTTAAAAAGGTGATGGCAAGCAGTGCAGCAAGTACAACACGATACATGGTTTAACTCCATTTCCAATGAGAAGATATTGTTTTTTATCATATTGCGTTTAGATGACACTTTTGTGAATTGAATTCAGCTGAAACTAGGTATAACGCTATCTTGATACCCTTAGCGCTGTCTTGATACTGATAGAGCAAGCCTTAATTGTCAGCCTTGGCTAAGTGGCTTGAAAAATCATACAACCGGATGTTAACAAAGTCGGTTAATTGCAGTTATAGTTGTAAGAGAATTGGATTGATGGAAAGGTGCCTATGACCTTGATTCAAATGTCCCAATGTCGTTTGGAACGCTCAGCACAAACCGTTTGCAACAATCGCAATCAGAATGTCGCGGTTGAGTTTGGTAAGTCTCTATTTGAGATGAAGCCGAACTGCGTGGTGTTTTCTAAAGCGAGTTACTTATTGGACTCAACCAATCCAGACTATATCCTGCCTGTCGCCAAGGTAGAATTTGATGATCAGCTAAAGCAATGGCGATTGTCCATCTATCAAGAAAATAGTGCTTCCTTGTGGGACGCTTACCCCCCACTTCCCACGAGCACAGATCTTGCTCAAATCATGAAAATGATTGAAGAAGACCCCAGTGATGACTTTTGGTGATGATTTTTGGTGCTGATGATTGTTAGTAACGACTGATAATACATCGCAGTACGCTAGTCGCTATAAATGAAAGTCCGTCAGACTATCTTGTGTTCTTGCCGATATTTTTAATACATGCACATCGATAAATGATTCATGTTAAGTCAGTCTAACTTGTCTGGATGCGTAGTGCGTGCTTGAAATGAGTGTAGGAAATTTATGACAAGTTATCATTTCCTATTGGTATTCAATAGGTTATTGAATCTCTTGTCACCCCCCTTGTTTGACAAAGAACCGTAGCAAATTATTCTGGCTGGCGTCAGGTTAGGAAGTCGCCATGTCATTAAAATTACAAGTCATTAAAAATACAGTGTTAATCAAACGATTTATCCCCTTTGCTCAGGTTGTATTCAATGTCAGCCTGCTTGCCGTCGTTTTATTGGTTTCTAGCGACGATGTTTATGCTGAGCAAGAGCAGATAGCAGAAGATTCACTGCTATTCGGAATTGTCGCTGAGGTGAATTCAGATAAACCATTATCAGAGAGCGTTAGCCCTTTCTTTAAAATCAATCTCGACTATTTAGACAATATATTTTTAGCGTTAGGTTTGCATTACCAACTGAAAGCCTACCCTTCGATTGATGTGCTGCTTGACGCCGTAGAGCAGGGTGAAGTTGATGGCACCATAGGTTTGAGCCAAACCGAAAAGCGTCAAAAGCGATTTCTATTTTCCAATCCCGTTTTTCGCGCTCAAGCTTATAGCTGGTATCGTGATGCCAGTCTTGCTGACATTCCCGCAGATGAGCTTCGTTGGGCTTGTGTAAAGGGGTCAACCGACTGTGAACAGCTCACCAAACAAGGAATTGACAATATTTATCTGGTTCAAAATGTGCAGCAAGCATTTGAAGCCGTCTACGCGTCGAATGCGGATGTTCTCAGCGGTAGTTACGTTGGTATTAGTGAGTTTTTAGAGCGCAACAATGAAATGAACGGCTTGGTTGTGAAACCTAAATGGAGTCGCTTCGATGATGCGCGTTTGCTGGTTAACAAGCAGCATCAATGGTTGGTAGACAAAGTGAATGAAGTCTTGCTTTGGGAGCAGCAAGGACTAAATGTTCGCAGCATTGCTTCCAAAAATCGCTATCACATCAGCAGCAATACCTTACTGGCGTTTCAAAAACGCTATGGCGCGGATGTTCCGATTACCTACAGCATTAACGACAGTCGCTATCCGTTTCTGTATGAAAGCGATGGCGACCTTGAGGGGTTTTTACCCGATTTATTTCAGTTTTTACGCTCACGCACTGGGTTAAATTTTCAATATGTTGCGCCCGAAGAGCATCTGAGTGGTGGCTTCAACCCATTCACTGCCGATCTTGTCATTGTTGCTTACACCAACCCGAAACCTCATTTAGATTGGGGAGTGACCATCCCATTTATGAGCTCTAAATTTATCTCAATGGAGTTGGCGAAGCAAAGCGCTACTGGAGCGAGCACAGCGAAAATCGGAGTGTTGGTGAGTGGGGTTAAAAACCAAGGCGCGACAGTATTGATGTCTAACGACCTAAATCAATACCAGCGCTATCAGGATATTCAAACCCTGATAGCCGATGTGAAATCAGGCGAGGTAGCGGCGGCGTACTTACCCAAAAAGGTGGCGCTGTCTTTTATCGCCCAAGATACGTTTTCAGATATGGACTTTGGTCAACAGCCGCCACTGCTAATCAATCTCGCCTTTGCGGTCAATCCACAAAAAAGCGAACTGCTTAAATTAATGAATAGCATCTTGAGCTTCGTTAATAAAGACGACGTTGATCGGTTATACCGTCCTTATCGTCACTTTAGCTTGGTGTATGGCGTCGATAGCCAGCGTCTCACTCAGTGGATACTGTCAGCTGTTGCGGTTTTTGTGGTGTTACTCGCGTTGACCTATTTGGTCGTGAAGCACTTGCAATTAAAGATCCGGCTTGCCGAGGCGAATGCCGACAATGAGGAGCGAGGCAAGCAATGGCTTGAAAATATTATCAATGAAGTACAAAGCCTAATTTTTATCAGTGATGAGAAAGATTCAATTATTCTCAGTAATTGTTATCAGTACCGCAGCGGTAAATGTCGCCATTGCAGCTTGCTACAACAAGCCTCCCGCTATCCACAAAAGCAAATAGCGGTTAAGAACTTATTTGACCCCACAGACTCAGATCCCAAAGATTCTGATCTTAAAAACAAGGCGCAGGCTTGCGGTTTGGGATTAGAGCATGTGTGGTACGAGCATAAGAAAATATCTTCTCCCGTTAGCGGTCAAGAATTTTCCTTGGCGGTACTCCATGATATTTCTCAGTTAAAACAGAAAGAACTGGCACTGGAAAAAGCCAACATTGAGGCAAGAAGCGGGATTAAAGCAAGAGAACGTTTCTTGGCAACAATGAGTCATGAGCTCAGAACGCCAATTTCGGCGGTTCACGGGATTCTAGATCTTGTTCGCAGTCCGAGTTATCTCGTAGACCAAGAAGATTTACTGGAGAAAGCCGCCGCTTCAATACAGCACCTTAATCGACTGGTTGATGAGATATTAGACTTCTCTAAATTACAAGAGGGTCATTTGGATATTGACAACCGATGTGTCGAGATAAAGCCAGTGTTACAACAGACGATTTCAAGCTTTGAAGCACAAGCGAAAGCGAAAGGGCTGAGCTTTCTGATCCAAATTGATGATTCGGCAGATGGCTGCTTTTACCTTGACTCGCAACGCTTGGTTCAGATTGTTTCGAACCTAATATCAAACGCGATGAAATTTACCTCCGAAGGTTTTGTTCGAACCCATATCTATGTTCAGGCGGAGAGATTAATTCTTGAGATTGAAGATAGCGGTATCGGCATGAAACCGTCACAAATTGAAGCGGTGCGCTCTCCCTTTGTACAGGCTGACGACAGTGTGACAAGGCGATTTGGTGGCACAGGTTTAGGGCTAAGCATCGTCGATAAGCTGCTTGAAAAAATGGGCGGACAACTGGTTATCAGTAGTGAGTTTTCTATTGGCACTACCATGACGGTTTCTCTACCCGCTACTTTACCCAACGATTTAGCTGAAGACGTCACGACGGAACAACAGACAGAATGGTTTGTGGGTCATGACTCGCCCTTGGGAGTTCAAGCGGATGTTAACTTATCAATCAATCAGGAATTTGAGCCATTAGATGTCGTGGCGTTGGTGGCTGAGGACAGTCCGATCAACCAAGACATTTTGTGTATTCAATTAGCTCAATTTGGAATTAAAGCGGTTGCTGTGAACAACGGCAGTGAGGCGTGGAAACATCTCAGTCAACATCCCGACACGCAACTACTGGTGACAGATTACCACATGCCTGTTTTGGACGGATCACAGTTGGTTGAGCGCATTGCCAGTGATGATCGCTTCACACAACTGCTAGTGATTGGGATTACCGCTGAAGATCCTCGACATGACAATACATTTTGCCAGAACGAACGTTTGAATGAGGTTATTTATAAACCTTACACTTTGGTTCAGCTGTATCAGGTAATTAAAAAACATTTACCCCTTCCGTCGCCGCAGAATCACTCACAGCAGTCGCAGGGTCTGTCACAGCCATTGCACAATCAGTCGCACCAATGGCTAGCGCAATATAGTGCAGAGGAGCAACAACAAATTTGTGAAGTGTTTAACGCCACAATGGGCGAGGATATTAAACAACTTCAAAGTCAGAGTAATACGGCAGAGCGACGTAAAGTCATCCACCGAATTAAAGGAGCCGCAGGGGCACTCGCGATTCAATCTATCGTGGCGGCATGTTTGGCTGCCGAGCAAGCCTCTCAACAAGAGTTCGACTCAAGGTGCAATGAACTGATTCAATGCATTGCGCTAGAAATAGACCACCTTGAATCAAGAGTAGGCTGTCATGTGTAACGCGCCCGTAGTAATGATTGTCGATGATCATCCTTTGCATTTGATGATACTGAGTAAGCATCTAAAGCAACTTGGCGTAACGTCTGTGGTAGAACAGAGTTGCGCAAGTCAAGCCGTCCTATACGTGAAACAGCATCATGTTGATGTGATTTTTTGTGACCTTCTGATGCCTGATCAAGACGGAATTGATTTGTTGATCGAGTTAAATGGCGTGGGTTACCGCAACAGTGTGGTTTTGCTTAGTGCATTGGAGACGTCGGTCCTCTCGTCAGTTCGCTCCATGTGTCAGACGTTTGCATTTGATGTGATTGGAGCGATACGCAAACCCTATAATACTGAGCGGCTGCGCAGCATGCTCCAAGAGTGGCAGCGCGGTAAATCCTCGTCACAGACTCCGATGTCTCATCCTTTGAATCATCGGGTCAATGTGACAGAGTCAGATTTGCTCATGGGTTTTGCAACAGGTCAGATACAGAATTATTACCAAACCATCGTGGATTATAAGACGCAGCAGACGGTTGGGGTTGAAGTTTTAGTGAGGTGGGTGCACCCGCAGTATGGCGTGTTAACGCCGGATCGGTTTTTTCCCCTTGTTGAAGAGTGCCAACTTTTTAATGAGCTGTTCGATATTGTGATGCTCAATTCTATTCAAGCGCTCAAATTCGCTAGGATACCGAGCCATGTGTCAATTAATGTGAGTCACTTTAATATTGAAAACCCCAATTTTGCGCGCCACTTTTTAGCATTGTGCAGTGAGCATGATATCGATCCGACGCATTTTACGGTTGAAATTACCGAGACAGATTACTACAAAGAGAGCTTTCAATTATTCAAAAATGTATCGCAATTGAGAGTGCATGGTGTCTCAATATCGATTGATGACTTTGGAACAGGTTACTCTTCTCTGTTGAAGCTCTCTCGTTTGCCATTTAACGAGCTGAAAATTGATCAATCGTTTGTCAAAAATATTATTAGTAACAAAAAAAACCAGCAAATATTGAGTTTTATCTCTCATATGGCTCACAGTTTGGAATTAAAGCTGGTTGCAGAAGGAATTGAAGATAAAGAAACATATGAGTTTTTGAAAAAATATAAAATCGACTTGTGCCAAGGGTATTACTTTAGTCGACCCTTGCCACTAGAGCATTTTATTTAATGGAGTAAAATGATAATGGAAAAATTAAATTGCCTAATTTTAGATGATCACCCTCTGGTCGGTATTGCAATCAAGAGTTTAGTGTTAGACCTAAAGTATGTCGAATCAGTGGAAATCTTAACCGATGCCAACAAATCTTTGGCGAAATTGAAAGAAGGTTCGATTAACTTACTTATTCTCGATGTTAACTTAGGGGATTGTGACGGCTTTGATTTTTATCGCCGTATTAAGTCACACGGTTACAAAGGTAAAGTGCTGTTTTTCTCCGCAGAGCAAAGCTATCTTTTTAGCGAAATGGCGTTTAAGTTAGGTGCAGATGGTTATGTGTGCAAATCTGAAGAACATAGCATCCTACGCGATGCCATTGAAGGGATTTACCACGGCTATACTTTCTTTAAATTTAAACAAAATGCACGTCAAGTCGATAGGCAGAAAAAATTGTCGAGTCGTGAAGTTGTGGTAATGAACTACTTGCTTCAAGGAAAGAATAACAAGGAAATTGCCGCGCTTCTTTCTATTAGTGATAAAACAGTAAGCACTTACAAAAAACGAATTTTCGATAAGTATAGCGTAAGTAATATTATAGAACTGACCAAAGTGACGGTAAATTAAAGCTCAGGCAAACAGCTTTGATTTTAAAAACTCACTTTTTAAAATTTATGACTTATCACTGCTTTAGAAAATCAGGGTTGGTCGAGCTTTAACCCTCATGGTTGCTGTATTTAATCTAGATTATTATGGTCATTTGTAAGCAAGTGATGCTTTCTATTTGCGAGAAGTGATTTTTTATCGAGGAATTATTATTGCTAATCAACAACGAAAGCATCATTTGCAAACAATTTAATCGTAGCAGCTGTATTAATGAAGTAGGCAGTATTAATGGAGCACTGTTTATGAAGCTATGTTTACGAAGCTATGTTAATTAAGCTATGTCTATGAAGCAATCAAGGTCTATGAAGCAGTGTGAATCACGCTCATAAAAAGAAAGAGCCCCGAAAGGCTCTTTGCAGTTGTGTTTAGTATTGAGCTGAGTTTGAAGTCAAGGGGCTAGGCTTGTTGTTCTTGCTCTGCTACTGGCTCAGCAAATTGAACGACCGGTTTTGCGACAAGACTGCGAGTGTCTAGATTCACTTCTGCGAGTGTGACTTTCAACAGATCGCCCAGTTTCATCTCAACCACTTTATCGATGGATACGGTTCCTTGCTCTTTGTTGCTTTCGATACGTTGCTTATTGGCAACCACGAGGGAATTTGGAATAAATACACCAGCCCCGTTTTCGATCAGACGAGCGCGTATACCAGCACGGTTGATATCGAAGATTTCAGCAGTAAATTCCGTACCTTGTTGCGGAGCATCCACCAAAGTACGAGCATATAGCCAATCACCAACTGTGCGTTCGGCAATCTTATGATGCTTGCGATGAATCGAAAGCTCTTCACCCAACGCATCATCTGGCTTTTGTACTGGCTCTTGTTTCAAGATATGTGCTTTTAACAATCGGTGGTTAACCATGTCGCCATATTTACGAATCGGAGAGGTCCATGTTGCATACACATCCAATCCCATCGCGTAGTGCGCATCTGGCTGGTTACTGATTTCACTGTAAGCCTGATACTTGCGAATACGGTTGTCTAAATAGCTGGATTCAAGGCTAGCAAGTTCACGGCGTAGTTGTGCAAAGCCTTCCAGTGAAATCAACTGTTCTTCAGAGTACGGTTCGCCTTGCTTATCTTGATTCACCAACTCCAACACATCTTTAAGCTTGTCTGCTTTAAAGCCAAGATGCGTATTGAAGACGCCTAAGCCAAACTCTTTGCTTAATACACGACCGGCACAGATGTTCGCGGTGATCATCGCTTCTTCTACTAAGCGGTTGGCACTGCGACGCATATCCGCGTGAATAGCAATAACATCGTTGTCTTCACTTAATTCAAAACGGTAATCTGGACGATCTGGGAAGACCACCGCGTTTTGTTCACGCCATGCCGCACGAGCTTGAGCAAATTTATGTAACTCAGAAACCACTTGAGCAATCGGCTCAGAAGGTTGCCATTGTTCGCTGTTGCCATTTTCCAGCCAATCAGACACATGGTCATACACCAAGCGAGCGTGAGACTGGATATTCGCTGCAAAGAAACGAATATCGTCTTGAATAACACCGTCTTGGCTTACTGTCACTTGGCAGCAAAGCGTTGGGCGTTGTTCACCCTCATGCAGAGAACACAGATCATCAGCAAGATCACGCGGTAGCATGGGAATATTGCGACCCGGTAGATAAATAGTGAAGCCACGTTGGCGCGCCACTTTATCCATCTCATCGTCGGGCGTAATGTAAGCGGTAGGATCTGCAATGGCTATCGTTAGCTCGAAATCACCTTTCGCGTTAGTCGTCGCATATAAGGCATCGTCCATATCTTTGGTTGATGCGCCATCAATCGTGACGAAAGGAACGTGAGTTAAGTCTTCACGAACCAAAGCCTGATCGTCTTTACATTGCCAGTCTTCGATCCCTGCGGGTTCACTGTTCGGCAGGTCATTTTGTGCCAGCGTTACCCACCATGGCGCAATTTTGTCGTCAGTATCGGTAATCTTGTCTGTGATCTCGACTAAGAAATGGTTGTCGCCTTTTAAAGGGTGTTGGATCAAAAATGCCACCACCCAATCGCCTTCGTTTAAGTCGTCTGCTTTGATACCTTTACGAGTCTTGGCATTGAGTTGCAGTTTCTTTAACTGAGGATGGTCTGGCACGACAACGAGTTTGCCTTTGATTCGCTTTACACGTCCGATAAAGCGCTCCATAGATTGTTCAAGCAACTCTTGAGGCTCAGCGACTTCGCGATCTTTTTCTGTGCGAATAATCGCGACCACTTTATCGCCATGAATGCACTTTTTCATATAAGGAGGCGGAATAAAAAAGCTGGTCTTAGCGTCTACTTCTAAAAAGCCAAAGCCTTTCTCGGTAGCTTTGATAGTGCCTTCTTTTTTTGGCAGATTTTCTTGGATTTGCTGCTTTAATTGCGCGAGTAGCGGGTTGTCTTGAAACATGAATCTTAATCTTGGCTATGAAAGTGGAGTCACTATACCCAATGCCAATGCGGTTGCCTAGCCGAAAATGGTCTAGGATCCAATGACGAAGTGCATAAATTTAACGCTAAATCGTCCTCCTGCGGAGAAAATTGTGATGTATTTCAATTTTTTCTAGCTTTTTGGATACAATTGGTGAATAATCTGCGCCCTTTGTTACGTCCCTAACGGCTTGATGCGATTTGTTACTCGTCCGCATCTGAAAGGAATCAGCTCTAAAAGTTATTGTTTTTATTTGACTTTGGATCGGTTTGGAATTGGTAGAGCTAGTGGGACCTTAATTAATCAACGTAAATGGGATCCCAATGCAAGATTCTTCTATTCAGTTCAGCGAACTCGCTCTGAACGACGCTATTCTATCTGCTCTTGACGGAATGGGTTTTGTTTCACCAACACCTATTCAAGCTGCTGCTATTCCACACTTGCTAGCAGGTAAAGATGCGTTAGGTAAAGCACAAACGGGTACAGGTAAAACAGCCGCTTTCTCTCTGCCTCTACTAAACAAACTCGATCTGAACCAGCGTAAGCCTCAGGCTATCGTACTTGCGCCAACGCGTGAGCTAGCAATTCAGGTTGCGGCAGAAATGAAAAACCTTGGTCGTGACATCAAAGGTCTTAAAGTTCTTGAAATCTACGGCGGTGCTTCAATCGTTGACCAGATGCGTGCACTTAAATCAGGTGCTCACGTTGTCGTTGGTACTCCTGGCCGTGTTCAAGACCTTATCAACCGTGACCGTCTACACCTAGATGAAGTTCATACTTTCGTGCTTGATGAAGCAGACGAAATGTTAAACATGGGCTTTGTTGACGATGTAACTTGGATCATGGAACAAGCGCCAGCAGAAGCACAGCGCGTGCTTTTCTCTGCGACTATGCCTCCAATGCTGAAAAACATTGTTGAGCGTTTCCTACGTAACCCAGAGCATATCGACGTTGCAGGTAAAAACCACACCGTAGATAAAGTAGAACAGCAGTTCTGGGTTGTAAAAGGTATAGAGAAAGACGAAGCAATGTCTCGTCTACTTGAAACCGAAGAAACCGACGCTTCAATCGTATTCGTCCGTACTCGTCAAGACACAGAGCGTCTAGCTGATTGGCTATCAGCGCGTGGCTTCAAAGCGTCAGCACTTCACGGTGATATTCCACAGTCTCAACGTGAGCGTACCGTTGATCATATCAAACAAGGTGTGATCGATATTCTGGTTGCAACTGACGTAGTCGCTCGTGGTCTTGATGTACCGCGTATTACTCACGTATTTAACTACGATATCCCATTTGATGTTGAATCATACATCCACCGTATCGGTCGTACCGGTCGTGCTGGACGTAAAGGTAAAGCGATCCTATTGGTTCGTACTAACCAGATTCGTATGCTTCGCACCATTGAGCGTGTCACTAAGTCATCAATGGAAGAGATTCAACTTCCGCTACGCGACGTTGTTGCACAAGCTCGCCTAGTGAAACTTGGTCAAGAACTTGAGCAAGAGAAAGAGCACAAAGCACTTGAGAAATTTGCTGAGCTTGTTGAACAACTACAAGAGAACCTAGAGATCGACGCAACGACTCTAGCAGCGATTCTACTTAAGCGTCAGCAAGGTAAGCGTCCTCTATTCTACGTGGGTGCAGATCCGATGATTGATGCCATCGAACGCGACAAAAAACGTCGTAAAGAGCGTCGTGAAGGCGGTCGTGATGGTGAGCGTCGTGGCGGTGAGCGTTTCCAAGGTGATTGGGATACTTACCAACTGCAAGTTGGTCGTGAGCAGGGTGTTCAGGTTAAAGATATCGTTGGCGCACTAGCAAACGAATTGGGTCTGACCAAAGGCTCTATCGGTGCGATTAAACTAGACCGTGAATCAACGTATGTTCAGCTACCTAAGCAGATGACTTCAGACGTTGCTGGTAAACTGCGTAAACTGCGTATTCGCCAAAAAGAAGCAGGCGCAGTTGTCGTTGAGTTCACTGACTTCCGTGAGCCTCGTGGTCGCCGTGAGGGTGGCGGTGGTCGTCGTGACGGTGCACGTCGCGATGGCGCTCGTCAAGGTCACCGCGGTCAGCGCGATGGTCAACGTGAAGGCCAGCGCGATGGTCAGCGTGATGGTGGTAACCGTCGTGAAGGCGGTCGTGATGGTGAGCGTCGCTTCGACCGCAACCGTGGTGGCGATCACCGTGGTAGCCACCGTGGCGAGCGTAGCTTCTCACGCAACCGTCGCAGCGAAGGTTAATTTGACTAATTCGCATTAGCGAGCTTTAATCAAACAACCCGCTTTAATCAAATAAAGCGTTAACAAGATAAATAGTAAAAACCGAGCTTAGGCTCGGTTTTTTTCTGCATGACCGTTATCAAACGGTCATCTCTGCGCAGCTACTCTCATCAGTGGTTGCTTAGCTTCTTGGTTGCTTTAGTTGCTTGGCTGATTAATTTTCAATGTCGAAAAAAAACATATGTTGATTTTGGTCAAGAAAAAATGGCGCCTAATGGCATATTTTTTTAAAAGAAAGTTGAAAGATTTCAAAAAAATTTTAATAATAATACAAATACACAGGAAGTCGTTTCCATCCATGCACAGCAACAGGATCATGTCCCATGTCTAATTCGTTTGTTCTCGTGATTAACTCAGGTAGCTCATCTCTTAAGTTTGCCGTTATCGATTCACAAAATGGTGAAGCAGTTTTAACAGGCCTTGGTGAGTGCTTCGGTCTACCAGAGTCTCGTATGAGCTGGAAATTTAATGGTGAGAAAACAGAAATCGCGATTGAAGGTGCTGATAGCCACCACAAAATCGCGATTGGTAAGCTTGTTGGTCTTACTGAAGAGCTTGGCTTACAACAAGATATCGTTGCTGTTGGTCACCGTATCGTTCACGGTGGCGAGAAATTCACGACGACAGTACGCATCGATGAAGCAGTGACTGCAGAAATCGAAAAACTGTCTGACCTTGCACCACTTCACAACCCAGCAGGTGCTATCGGTATCCGCGCTGCGATGGAAGCGTTCCCATCACTGCCTCAATTCGCAGTATTTGATACCGCCTTCCACCAAACAATGCCAGAGAAAGCATTCACAGGTGCAATCTCTAACGAGCTATATAAAGAATATGGTATTCGTCGTTACGGTTTTCACGGTACTAGCCACTACTTCGTTAGCCGCGAAGCTGCAAAGATGCTAGGTAAATCAATTGATGAATCAAGCTACATCTCTGTACACCTTGGTAATGGCGCATCGGTATGTGCAATTCGCAACGGTGTCAGTGTTGATACTTCTATGGGCTTTACACCGCTTGCTGGTCTTATGATGGGTACACGTTCTGGTGACCTTGACCCAGGCGTCATCGAGTTCTTAATGAAGAAAGGTTGGAGCCCAGAGCGAGTCTTTGACACGCTCAACAAGAAGTCTGGTTTCCTTGGTGTATCCGGTCTAACTTCAGACGCGCGTGGCATCCTAGAAGCAATGCAAGAGGGTCACGAAGGCGCTCGTCTAGCATTCGAGGTATTCACATACCGTGTTGCTAAATACATCGGTTCTTACATGATTCCTCTTTCTCAACTTGATGCAATCATCTTTACCGGTGGTATCGGTGAGAACTCACTAGACATCCGTCGTGAAGTGCTAAACAACCTATCACTACTTGGTTTCGTTGAAGATGCAGCAGGCAACGCTGATGCACGTTTCGGCGCTGCGGGTATTATCGGTAAATCTGAAATGCTTGGCGCTGTGGCGATGGTTATCCCAACCAATGAAGAGTTCGTTATCGCGCAGCAGTCGGTTGAACTACTGTAATCGACGTTAACATCAAATAGTAAAAGCGAGCTTAGTGCTCGCTTTTTTTTTGGTTTTAATACTGGGTCGTTTAGCGCTGACTAATGTCCTTTTTATAAGGACAGGCAGTATAATGGACTTCTAATATGCCTGTCCCTGGTATTTTCCTTTCCTGTCCTTTGTCTTTAGTTAAATGGCTTCGGCTTCCTGTGATATTTGGCACCAGAAGTCCAGATGAACCTTGGCAGCTTCTTCTTCTAATAATGGACCGATAACTTCAACCTCTCTTTGTCCTGACTCGAATACGGTCCGACAAGGTAAATCTAGAGTAGGATTCTCAGGGTGATTACCTGTGATCTGCTTTAACCTATGCTCGGAACAGGCGTAAACGACTCTTCCTAACCCTGCCCAATATGCTGAACCAGCGCACATGCAGCAAGGCTCAGCAGATACATACATAGTGCATTCAGATAGAAAATCAGGTCGCCATGTTTTGCTAGCACGAGTCATTAATACACGCTCAGCGTGACCAGTCATATCATGATCTGGCTGATAAGCATTAACTTGCTCCATTAGCACGTTACCGTTTTTATCAGCCAGTATTGCTGCAAACGGGTGGATCCCCTGAGCGGCGACTTCTTCAGAAATGGCGATCGTTTTGCGTAACATCTCTAGGTCTAGTGGGGTGACGTTCATAAATAATCCTTATTATTGGCTTTGTAAATCAGAGTATTTGTTAACTTTCATTCCACAAATACACTCAAAAGTACTGATCAGAAATTTGCGCTCAACCTATGCTGCAGATACTCTGCCGCAGTCATAGGTTTATATTTACCCAATTTGCCTTGAATGAGCTGGTCTGCATTTGCTTGGCAGAAGAAAGCCATGCTGTATCTTGCTTTGTGGGAGCCAGCGGTTTGAGGCATTTGCACACGATGAAGCGTCGATTTAAGCTGGTCATCACTCCAACGCATCAACATATCGCCAATATTGCAGGTGATGACCTCTTCTGTCGCAGGAACGTCTGTCCAAGTTTGTTCGTCTTGCGCATCTTTACCTGGGCAAGCTTGCAGTCCACCTTCACCGTTTCTCTGAAAAACCATCGTTAAGCAATCAAAATCTGTGTGGGCACCAGCACGCCACATTCCAGGTTTTGGTATGTAGCTTTCTTCTAGTGGTAAATAGTGCAATAGGCGTAGAGTGGATTGATAGTGCTTAGAGTTGCGGTCATGTGCTTGAGTAAAAAAGTCCTTTTCCATTCCAAGTTGTTCAGCAAAACATGACAGAATAGACATTCCGAGTTTCCAAGCTTGATATTCAAGTTGTAAAACATCTGACTGGAAGCTAGGAAGTATTAAGCGATCAGGCCACAGATTGGTCATTCTTGGTAGCGTGACTTGATAAGACTCTTTTTGATCGGCTGTGCCTGTGGAAGGACGAATTTGGTTTTTATACTCCCAGCCTGCATTTTGTCCTTCTAACAGTGCGATGTTTCCCTTTTCTTGCGTGGACAAAGAAAAAAAACGCTTAGATTGGTTGAAAACTCGGTTAATAAGTTCAAGTGGTATTGAGTGGTGACTGACCTGAAAAAAGCCTACCTTGGTGGCGGCTTGCCACAAGGCTTGCTTGATCTCTTCCCTGCGGTTTTCAAAATCGGATAGGTCGATGACTGGGATTGCTCGCTGATTATCGATGCTCCCTTCACGACCTATGATGGATTCAAGGTTTAGTTCATCCAATGCGTATGTCATATTATCTCCATTAAATTTAAGTAATGGAGCAATGCCAATCGTAAGGATTTGCCGCTTCTACTCCTTGAATATTTGATCTTATTTTTACTTGTCTAAGCTCCAGCTAAAAAAGCTTTTTTGAATCAGTTTGATGCTATGGAACAAGGCTAAACTGATTCCTGAAAGGACAACTAAGGAAGCGAATGCTTGTGGAATGTTGAAGAAAGAAGTCGAAAACTGGATGAAGTATCCAAGTCCTTCTTCTGCTGCAACAAATTCCGCAATCACTGCACCGATAATGGCAAGTGTGATTGCCACTTTAAGACCGCTAAAAATGTAAGGGATGGCATAAGGCAATCTTATTTGCCAAATCTCTCGATTCGGCTTTGCTCTTAACGATTTAGAAAGTTCAATCAACTCTTTCGGTGTCGCTTGCATCCCAGTCGTTGCCGCTACGACCAGTGGAAAGAAAGTAATTAAGAATGTGATGGCGAGTCTTGGCGCGTCACCTGTACCTAAAATTACAATCAATAAAGGCGCGATAGCGACAACAGGTGTCGATTGAATGACGACCAACATAGGGTAGATGGTTTTGTTTAGATACTCAGACCGAACCATAGCAACAGCAATTGGAATGCTGACCACTACAGAGAGCATAAACCCGGCAATGGCAATATAGAGGGTAGCCCATAGATGACTTAACCAACGTCCAGCATCCACTGCGGCAAAGGCTTCTACAATGTCGGATGGTGCAGGAAGTAGGTAGGATGGAATCGAACCAATAAAACAGATCAACTCCCACAAAGGTAAAATCATAGCCAGCGTAAGTACGGGTAAATATCGTTTATATGCTTGTGTCATATTCACCTCTTAAGCGACGGTTTTGAGCACAGTTTTACCGGAAGGTTTATCAACTGCTTTGGATTGAGGTTTGTAAATATATTTGCGTATACGGGCGGTATAATCGGCAAACTCAGGTTGTTGAATAGTTTCAATGTTTCGTGGTCTGGGCAACTCAATGTCCATTTCTTCCGCAATTGAGCCCGGTCTTTCACTCATAACCAGAACTTTATCGGCGAGCAATACAGCCTCAGAAATTGAGTGGGTTATGAATAGGACGGTTTTAGGCTTTTCTTGCCAAATTCGTTGTAACTCAAACCCCATCTCTTCTCGAGTTAGAGCATCGAGCGCCGAAAACGGTTCATCCATGATAAGAATCTCAGGGTCGAGTAACAACGCTCTGGCAATGCCGATTCGTTGTTGCATACCGCCAGATAACTCATCCGGTCGTTGTGATAAAAAATCCTCCAGTCCCACCATGTTGATGAGTTCTTTGGCTCTTTGTTTGTCCTTTTCTCCAACGAAATTAAATTTATGCTTCAGTGGAAATAGCACGTTATCCAAAATGCTTAACCACGGTAACAAGGTTGGTTTTTGAAACACTATCCCGATATCGTCTCTCGGTTCAGTAATTTGCTGACCAAAGGCTGAGACTTCACCTTCTGTGGCAGGAATCAGACCTGACAACAATCTAAGAAGCGTTGATTTGCCGCAGCCGGACGGACCGACTACTGCAATAAACTGATTTCTTTCAATAGCAAAGTTGACATCTTTTAGCGCAGGAACCGGTTTTCCTTGGTCGGTCACATAGGTATGTGATACTTCCTTAAATTCAACAAATGCAGCCATTATTCCATCTCCGGTAAAAATGCGCGGTTTAGAGCGTCTTCAGGGTCAAAGCTCGCTTCATCTATGCCTTGTGCTGCTGATGTCCATTTCCATGTTGATGCTAGATGTTTTGAATCAAATTGACCCAAAGTAGAGGCTTCACTTATTGGGTTGTAAACTAAACCATGAATAGAAGTAATGGTATCGGTCGCTACTTTTACGTCCACTTCAGGCACAATTTTGTGGATAGATTCTGCGCTTGCAACAGGGTTAGCCCAGGTATATGCAACAGCTTCCTCGAAGGCTTTGATAAAGCGTTTTGCTACATCAGGACGTTCAGCTAAAAAGCGATCACTGGCAAGTAGCGAAGTAGAGTATTGCTCTAGACCAACTTCGTGCCATGGCATGACTTTTAGCGATTTACCGGCTTGTTTCGCTTGGCTTTTAAGTGCCTCTGTACTCGTGACCCATGAGATTAAAACATCGGTATTTCCGGTTGCTAGCATTGGACCTAAAGCACCAGGGTCAGCTTTAGTCAACTTAATGTCGTCTTCAGTTAATCCGCTTTGGTTTAACACTATTGGAAGGTAGAGATTCGATGAGGTGAAAGGTGAGGTTGCGACACGCTTTCCTTTAATGTCTTCCATTGAGTTGATCGTTCCATCATCCACGACAAAAAATGCATGAGGTGCTTGGCTAAATACCGAATAGACAGCTGATACTGGCACATCGTTGCTAGCTTTAGCGACAAGCAAAGCTGAGATATCAGCCGAACCAACGTCAGAAATACCCGTAGCGAGTTTTGTGATTGCTTCTGTTGAGCCTCTACCTTGGTTGATACTGACTTCTAGATCGTATTTAGCGAAGATCCCTTTATCAATACCAACATAAACAGGGGCTTTGTCTCCACCAGGTAACCAATCAAGTTGGAATTTTACCTTGTCGGCTGCGAGAGTGGTGAAGCTAAGAGTGGTTAGAAGTAATGTTGAGCTGAGCGTTTTAAGCATACTAGATCCTTTTCGATGTTTACGAGCAATGTCTCTATCTGCCGTGGTGACTAGATAAACGCTTCTACTCTTGCTAATGACTTTACGTGTCGGTTTTTCTTATAGTCTGAATTTTCTTTTCGTTAATCTTGTGCAAATCACTAACGCAAATCGCATGCCAGAAATGTAACACTTTTGTTGCATTTTAGGGCGTGTCTGGTATGGCTTGAATCTTTAAAGAGGTTAGTGAATCAAATTTGGCTGATAGATTAAGCGACATCTGATTCATGGTGGGGAAGTGATGCACGGAAATTGTGCATTAGTTGCTTGATTGTTAACTTGATGTTTATGTGTTTATTTATTCGTGTTGCAAGGGAGGTTGGGTGTATGGCTAAGGGTAATGATAATTAACATGATGGCGTGTTTTTTGCTGCATACTAATTGAAACCATAATTTAGGAGTAGAAGCGGTCAGGATTTTTCCGGGACATTGCTCATCATGTTAAGGAGTAATTGATGGGATACGTTATAAAAAATTCTGAGGGTATTCTGAAAGCAGCGGGTACTTTTAAGGGCGATGTTAGAATTCGTGAAGGCATCATCGCCGAGATTGGGTACGATTTACCGTTACAAGGTGACGAACTGATAGACGCACGAGGCTGCGTTATATATCCCGGTATGGTTAATACCCACCATCACTTGGCACAATCTGTTTTAAAAGGAATTCCTGACGGGTTAAATAAAGGGCTTGGCGAATGGTTGGCCGCAGTACCGTATCGCTTTTGGCCAAAAATCTCACCGAGATTAACGTACCTTGCTGCCAAGCTAGGGCTATATGAACTCCAATTCTCCGGTGCAACGACCTGCGCCGATCATCACTATCTCTATCATTATCAATCTAGTCCTGAGGTTGAAGAAGCGGTGTGGCGTGCTGCTCGAAATATGGGGATGCGATTTGTACTGTGTCGAGGAAGTGCCACTAGCATAGGTAGCCATAAAGGCGTGCAAAGTATGCAACTCAAACCAGAAACACCTGAGTTGGTAATGCAAAGGATGGAGCACAGCTTAAACTTTCACGATAACGCTCCTTTGTCGATGAGCCGAGTCTGTATGGCACCGACAAGCCTGATTCATTCCTGCGAAGCGGGGCACTTAAAGGAATTCGCTAAATTTGCTCGTCAGCATCAGCTAAAAATGCACTCTCACTTATTAGAAGTGAGTGACGACGAGCAGCAAGCTCAAAGCAAGTATGGTATGAGCGCCATGGAATACGCTGCGAGCTGCGATTGGGTGGGCGAGGATGTGTGGTTTGCACATATGGTACATACGGACAAACCGGCGAGACAACTCCTTTCTGATTCACACACTTCGATTTCACACTGTCCCACATCAAATTGCAGACTGGGAAGTGGAATTGCTTCGGCATTAGACATGGATTCAATTGGCATCAACGTGACCATGGGGGTAGATGGCTCTGCCTCTGCTGAGTCTGGCTCCATGCTGCAAGAGCTTAATCTAGCTTGGCTACTGCATCGCTCTCAGCATGGCGCAGATTCGATAAAGCTCAATCAAGTCATGGGCTGGGGCACAAAAAATGGTGCCGATTTGTTGGGTTTCAAAAGTGGTCAAATAGCAGTCGGGTATGCGGCTGACTTAGTTCTATATCGTATCGACTCACCCCGAATGGCAATGGTTCATTCTCCAGAGTTTGCGCCAATTCTTTGCGGAGAACCCGCGATCGTTGAGTATAGTTTCATTCAAGGACGTCCAGTTATCGCAAAGCAAGAAAGTACCGTTGTAGACATTCATCAACTTGTCGCTGAACTACGCCACGAGATGGCACTTTTAATGGCGAATGTTTAGTGATTAACAGATAACAGTCATTAAAGAAACAGATGTAAGTACCATTCATCAATGGACTCGTGTAGGAAAAAATATGAACGCAAATTTACCCATAATAGATATATCAGCACTTGCAAATCCAGATACTAATCAATGGAATGATGTCATCGAGGCTATTGACAAGGCCTGCCGTGATACTGGATTCTTTTATGTCACAGGTCACGGTATTCCGGAACAGCAGTTTTCTAGCGTTGAAGCGATGGCCAGTCAGTTCTTTGCACTAAGCGAACAAGAAAAACAGAAGATAAATATCCAACATTCTGGTAATCACAGAGGGTGGGGACAAGTGAGTGCAGAACAACTTGACCCAAACGGACCTAAAGACTTTAAAGAGACCTTTGACATGGCACTCGATCTTAGCCCTTTTCATCCTCAAGTTGGTCGCTGCCCCGATCTTTATGGACCAAATCAATACCCCAACCTTGAAGGATTTGTCCCTTTGGTTCAGCAACATTATGAGCTGACCATGCAGGTCGGTCTAAGAATCCTTAAAGCTATGGCTATTGCATTGAAACAGCCGGAAAACTTCTTTACACAAAGCTTTAACTATCCTGTTAGCGTATTGCGTTTCATTCATTATCCACCTCAAGAAAAAATGAGTAATGGGGCAGGGGCACACACAGATTATGGTTGCATTACCTTGCTCTACCAAGACCAAACGGGTGGTCTTCAAGTGCAAGGTATGGATGGCGAATGGGTTGATGCCCTACCTGTTGAAAATAGCTTCGTGGTCAATATTGGGGATTTGATGCAGCGATGGACAAACGATCGTTATAAATCTACGGCACATCGTGTGATGAGTCCCACTCAAGGCGTAACGCGATTCTCAATGCCATTTTTTGTAGAGCCAGACTTCGATACTCTGGTCGAAACCCTAGATTCTTGTTTAGTGCCTGGGGAACAAACTCAGTACCCACCAATAACGGCAGGAGATTGGATTCTATCGCGATTTTCTGACACTTATGAATACCGCAGTCCAGAGTCTGAAAGTGAGTCTTTTTTGTAAGGACAGGCAATCTATGAAAACGGCTGAGTCATTGCATAAAACTTCAAACTCACTCGTAAAATTCTGTGGTGATTCAGCTTTCTATCAAGCGGTAGGCTATATTGGTGAAAATTCCACCGTCGGAGCCCATCATGACCCAAGCCAGAAGTCAGCAAGTGTGTTTAGAGGCCACACCGTACTATCACTGCGTCTCCCGCTGTGTTCGCCGTACATTTCTGTGTGGTTATGATGAACAATCACAAACAAGTTATGAGCATCGACGGGGCTGGATACAGTCCAGAATCAAACAACTAAGCCAAGTTTTCTGTATCGACATCTGTGCCTATGCGGTGATGAGTAATCACTATCATGTGGTAGTACATATCAATCAACAGCAAGCGGAAGCATTGTCGGACTTTGATGTGATCGAGCGGTGGAGTCAGCTTCATACAAAACCCGTGCTAATACAGCGTTTGCTTTCAAACCAGATAAAAAGTGTTGCCGAGTTAAACGCAGCCCATGAAATCGTGGAGCAGTGGCGAGAGCGCTTATACAGCCTTAGTTGGTTTATGCGCGAGCTGAACTTCGACATTGCGATGAAGGCAAACCGAGAGGAGGACTGCACAGGGCACTTCTGGGAAAGTCGCTACAAAAGTCAGGCGCTATTAGATGAAAAAGCGCTGCTTGCCGCCATGGCTTATACCGACTTGAATCCCATTCGAGCAGGCATGGCTAAAAAGTCAGAAACATCAGACTACACTTCTGTTCAAGACCGCCTCAAGGCTCTAAATCGTGGGCAACCCACCGCTCCGTGTCTTCACCCATTTATTGGAAACTCAACCCATGAAACGTTCGCTGGGATCCCTTTCAGACTGATGGATTATCTTGAACTTGTCGACTGGACTGGACGAGAATTTAGACAAGGAAGAGCGAGCATTAATGCCGAATTACCGCCACTTCTGGAAAGGCTAAACCTGACTCAGCAAGAGTGGCTCAAAGTGTGTACCCAACTAGAAAGACAGCGGGCAACCTTAGTCGGCAGCAAAGCCAGCTTTCCATTAGCAATAGCGAAGATGCAACGGCAGCGGATGTGTGGCTACTCGCTTGGATAATGTAACGTCATTGATAAACCCTCTAACTGGCATCAGCAACGAAAGCTGAGCTTTCGTGTGGCTGTCATTTTAGTATTCCGTTATTTTCGCTTCAATCGCACTCAAAGCACCCTACGCTAAAACCTAAGGGGAGCAGGGATGACGTTGCTGTAAAACTTACTTTTTACTATGCCTGTCCTTTCTAAAACCATGTCCTTTCTAAAACCACTTCCTAAAACCATTCTGGTTGCACTATATCGGTTTAATGCTACCGTTAAGTTTAACCGCCTTCTCGCAAAGGACATCAAGTTAATGCTCTCCAACAAAAATCAGATAATTACCCTTGCATCGCTTATTCTACTCACCGCAGGGTGCACGCCAACGACGGAATCAGGCTCAAGTAGTCGTATCAGTGATTACCGTGGTTCTGCCAGTATTACTCAAGGTTTGGCTAAAACCTTAGAATCCAACCTCTTCACCTGCGAAAATGGGCGCAGTCGAGTAGCAGGTGTGGGGGAAATTGCAGACTCGCAAGGAAAGGTCTGGACGGTGCCTGCCGATAATCACTTTACCACCGCGCCAAAAGCGGTCGACCTATATGAAGAATGTGCCAATATCACGCCCCAAAGTATTGCTGATATCGATCAAGCCTCGATCCCTGTTGCGGTGATTGATGCTGATGGGGAAGAAATTACCGGCTACATTTTCGCTGATAACTACTTTGAGCTTTACATCAATGGCACACTCGTTGCGGTAGACACCGTACCATTCACGCCATTTAACTCGAGTATCGTCAAGTTTAAAGTCAGCAAGCCGTACACGATTGCGGTAAAAGTTATCGATTGGGAAGAAAACCTTGGCTTGGGCACAGAAGATAATCGAGGCAAGGCTTATCATCCGGGAGATGGTGGTTTTATCGCCAGTTTTAGTGATGGCACCGTGACCGGTTCTGACTGGCAAGCTCAAACGTTTTATACCTCACCCATTTATGATCTCACTTGTCTAAGTGAAGTGGATGGTCAGCGTTTATCAGAAACGTGTACCACAGAAGGGACGGACGATGGCGGTAATGCTTACGCTGCTCATTGGCAGACGCCAAACAATTGGATGAATCCTGACTTTGATTCCACCTCTTGGCCCCAAGCCTCGCAATATTCAGAAGATGAAATCGGCGTGAACAACAAAAAATCCTACATGAACTTTATTGATAAATTCAGTGGCGCGGGAGCCAGCTTTATATGGTCAACGAATGTGGTGCTAGATAATGAAGTGTTACTGAGATACGAAGTAAAGTAAGCGTCCGCTAAGCGGATGCGAGCAATTCAAACAGCCATGCCTTTAATAGTGCATGGCTGTTTTTTTGAAGTGGATAGCGGTTAACGATGATTGCTGATGAGCTAATGCTAATGAGCACAGCACATGTTTCTGCCAGCCTTTTTTGATTGATAAAGCGCAAGATCAGCTCTTTGATAGATTTGTTCAATCGTGGTGTCACTCTGTTTAAATTGACTGATACCAATACTGAAAGACGCACTGATGTCGGAAGGCACGGATAAGATAAGCTTGTTTAGTCGTTTAGCAAAAGCGAGTGAACCAGCAGGCGAGCTTTTGTAAATAATGCCAAACTCGTCGCCACCAATGCGTCCGAATACATCCGTTTTCCTCAGCTTTGCCTGACACAATTGAGCAATGCTTTGGATGACCTTATCACCAGCTTGATGTCCATACTTATCATTGATTTGCTTAAAATTATCAATATCCAACAGAAGAAAGTTGACGTTATCGCCATACCGTTGGAAGTTATAGAAGGCTAGCTCCATGCAATGAAAAAATTTCCGGCGATTGAATGCATTGGACAGAGGGTCGATTTCCGCCTGAAAAATTAACTTTTGCTCTAATTGGTAGCGTTCGGTGATATTTCGCGCCACCCACACCACCGCTCGTTCACCATATCGTAAAGACTTTAGAGGACTGAGACGCCCCTCAAATCGCAACTCTCCGGCAGGACCCGAACTTGGGTTAATATTTTCAACATCATCCGCTGACAGTGAGTATTCAAACACCATTAACTTATCCGCTAACAGTGTTTCCTTGATCTTCTGGATAAACCACGCCGCTTTTTGAATGGGGAGTACATCAAATAGGCTGAGATTTTCCAAAAAAGCCCCATCGTGATATTGATCAGAGCTGTGCCCCCCTAAAATTGCGACATAACGCCCCGACTCAGTGAGAACAAAAACCAGATCAGGTAACGACGTCATAATCGCCTCATATTCTTCAAATTTACTTTCTTCCATAAAAGCCAATCTCGCAATAAAAACTACACTATTAACCATAGCAGTAGTGTGGTTATTTTCATGGTTAATTGGTTTAGAAGTGTCATAAATACAGTAAAACAGCGGGGTAGAGTTTGTCGAAGCAACACTTGGTGGAAAGACTTGGAAATAAGGACAGGCATAATAGAAAGCAGTTCTATTATGCCTGTCCTTTTTGCACTCCATCGCCGCCGCAGAAGCGGCCGTTAGTCCAAGACCAAGTGCGATTCTATTAAACTGATTCGTCATATTGACTCCATCATCTAACTAATTGGATTTAAAAGATTATCGGTGTCAATTTAATAGTAAAAACGCAAGAAATCGTCTTATAGGCACTATAAACAAGGGTTGTAGTTGACGTTAAACTATTGTTATTTCAACGCGTTATCCTAGTTTGTTTGCGAAAGCTGAAAGTTTATTAACAGCAAGACTAAAGCGACCTAAGTGTTCAACTTCACACTATTGAACAATTAAAAAAACGCTGCAAAACACGGCATATGCTTGGCGTGGTCTTGAGTTAGCGACTATAAGTTAAAGGCAAGCAACATCCAATCAACTTAGAGGTTTACATGACTATGGAAAGAAACTTTAAGTGGAGTCTAGGAGTTTTGGCTACCGCGATATGCGCCGTGTCTAGCACGGTGTATGCAGAAGAAACCAAACCGAATATTTTGGTTATTTGGGGGGATGACATAGGACAATCCAATGTCAGTGCTTATACCTTTGGTTTGATGGGTTATAAGACACCGAATATTGATTCAATCGCCAGTGAAGGCATGATGTTTACCGATTATTATGGTGAACAATCGTGTACTGCAGGGCGTTCAACATTTATTACCGGTCAGAGTGTGTTGAGAACCGGCTTAAGTAAAGTAGGTTTACCGGGTGCTGACTTAGGTTTGCAAGCGGAAGATGCCACCATCGCCGAACTGCTTAAGCCTCACGGTTACATGACGGGGCAATTTGGTAAAAACCACTTGGGCGATAAAGATGAATTTTTGCCAAGCAACCACGGCTTTGATGAGTTCTTCGGTAATCTCTATCACCTCAATGCAGAAGAAGAACCAGAAAACGTTGATTACCCGAAAGATCCCGAGTTTCGTAAAAAGTTTGGTCCTCGTGGGGTGATCAAATCATCGGCGGATGGCAAGATCGAAGATACTGGTCCTTTAACGCGTAAGCGTATGGAAACTGTGGATGAAGAAACGCTATCGGCGGCGCTCGACTTTATGGATCGCGCGGTAGAAGCGAAAAAACCTTTCTTCGTTTGGTGGAACGCCACTCGAATGCACTTCCGAACCCATGTTAAGCCAGAGCAACAAGGACAGTCTAATGTCAGTTTCTATGCTGACGCGATGATAGAGCATGACAATCATGTGGGCGAGTTGCTGAAAAAAGTCGACGACTTGGGCATCAAAGATAACACCATGGTCTTCTATTCCACCGACAACGGTCCTCATATGAATACTTGGCCGGATGCCGGCTTAACGCCATTCCGTGGTGAGAAAAACACCAACTGGGAAGGGGCGTATCGCGTGCCAGCGATGGTGCGTTGGCCAGGCAAAATCGAAGCAGGATCGGTATCAAACGATATTATGCACCACATGGATTGGATGCCGACTTTCCTCGCCGCCGCGGGTGATCCGGACGTCAAAGATAAACTGTTGAAAGGCATGACCGCGGGCGATAAGTCGTTCAAAGTTCACCTTGATGGTTATAACTTCCTACCGTATCTCACCGGAGAAAGCGATAAAGCCCCTCGCGAGGAGATCTTCTACTTCTCTGATGACGGTGATTTAACCGCGCTGAGATACAACAACTGGAAGGTCGTGTTTATGGAGCAGCGTGTAGAGGGGACATTGCAGATCTGGGCAGAACCGTTTGTCACATTGCGTTTGCCTAAGCTGTTTAACCTGCGAATGGACCCATATGAAGTCGCTGACGTAACCTCGAACACCTATTATGACTGGTTAATTGACCACGCTTATATGTTTGTACCCGCACAAGCCTACGTTGGAAAGTATCTTGAAACTTTCCAAGAGTTTCCTCCGCGACAAAAAGCCGCGAGCTTCAACCTTGATGAAGTGATGGAAAAACTGCAAACACCAGCGAACAAATAACTCGTTACTTTACCTGCAACGTTAAAGAAAAGTAGTTAAAAGGGTCAGGCTAATGTCTGCCCCTTTTTGCGCTTTATAGAACGTAGTCGGGACAGGCACTTTTAATTCTTTTAACTCTCAACCACTCCGCCATTCCTTAACCACTGCGCCATTCCTCAACCATACCGTCATTCCTTCGCAGGAAGGAATCTACTACCAGCAAGCGCCCCCCGTAAGTAGACCCCTTCCTTAGAAGGGGAGACGTCGCAGGAGTGTCATTCCTCAACCACACCGTCATTCCTTCGCAGGAAGAAATCTACTACCAGCAAGCGCCGCCCGTAAGTAGACCCCTTCCTCCGAAGGGGAGACGTTGCAGGAGTGTCATTCCTCAATCACACCGTCATTCCTTCGCAGGAGTGTCATTCCTCAACCACACCGTCATTCCTTCGCAGGAGTGTCATTCCTCAACCACACCGTCATTCCTTCGCAGGAGTGTCATTCCTCAACCACACCGTCATTCCTTCGCAGGAAGGAATCTACTACCAGCAAGCGCCGCCCGCAAGTAGACCCCTTCCTCCGAAGGGGAGACGTCGCAGGAGTGTCATTCCTCAACCACACCGTCATTCCTTCGCAGGAGTGTCATTCCTCAACCACACCGTCATTCCTTCGCAGGAAGGAATCTACTACCAGCAAGCGCCGCCCGCAAGTAGACCCCTTCCTCCGAAGGGGAGACGTCGCAGGAGTGTCATTCCTCAACCACACCGTCATTCCTTCGCAGGAAGGAATCTACTACCAGCAAGCGCCACCCTTGAGTAGACCCCTTCCTTCGAAGGGGAGACGTTGTAGGGAGTGTCATTTCTTGTTCGTTGTTGGCGTTGTACTGTTGGTGTACTGCTGTTGGGACAGGCACTTTTAACTTGGGCATTTTTACCTCTTATAAGAAACCCATAGTATTAGGAAAAAATGGCTAACTGGCACGAGTCGAATATAAATACCGCTTTAATGGTTCAGGTATCCCAAAAACTCGCAGGTTTCCTGTAATAACGAGAATGACACCCAGCATTGAAAACCCTGTCCATTGATAACCTTCAAACAGTGTGGACAGTGACAATGCAACTAAAGGAAAAAGGACCGTGCAGTAAGCGGCTTTTGCAGCCCCAATCCGACCGACAAGTGCAAGGTAGGTGTTGAATCCAATAACCGATCCTATTATTGCGAGATAAAACAAGGCTGAAAGGTAGGTTGGAGTCATAGTCACGGCTAACGACATCCCCGATACCAAAGCGATAACAACAAGATAGATTGAACCGTACCCCATCGCCCAAGCGGTAGTGGGGAGAAGCGGCATTCCCTTGCTTTGGGCTCTGGCAGAGACCAAATTTCCGATAGAAAAGAAAAAAGTGCCAAGCATGCTGAGTAACAGCCCGTACAAAATGTTCAAATCCATTTCTGCGCCCATAAATTGTGATGCAAAGAGGAAAACCACGCCAATAAATCCAATAAGTGCGCCTTGAAGAAAAATCATTGTGGGACGGCGTTTTTCTATAACCCACAGATTAAGCGCATTTAGCATTGGAGCAAGCGAGAATACAACGGCATTCAAACCACTAGGAAGGTATTGAGTGGCTATATAGAAGCATAGAAAATTATTGGAAAACAGGCAGAGACCGAGTAAAGCGGCTATTTTATGATTTTCTGTGGAAAGTTGGAGCTGGGATTTTCTAGCCAATAATAAGGCAAACAAAATCACAGAGGCGAGTGCAAATCGCCATGCAATCGAGACAACAACAGGCGTATCACCGAGTTGATAGGCAATCGCAAGCCATGTTGAACCCCATATAAGCACCGTTGTTGTATATAAAACACTCGTCATTAACTTGTCTTCTTATGCATTTCTGAAAGATGTGCTCAGATTAACGCTTGTCGCTTCTATCAAGCGTTCAAATTGTTGTGGAATTTATAGATTCTTGCGGTTTTTATTCCGAAATGTATTCATGATTGACGAAATACCCGTATATTTAACAGATAAGCGATTGAGGAGCATGGATGAGCACAGGAATACTTAAAGGGATGAAAAACAAACGTGT
This sequence comes from Vibrio hippocampi, assembly GCF_921292975.1. Classification (NCBI taxonomy): domain Bacteria; kingdom Pseudomonadati; phylum Pseudomonadota; class Gammaproteobacteria; order Vibrionales; family Vibrionaceae; genus Vibrio; species Vibrio hippocampi. The sequence goes on along the minus strand of NZ_CAKLCM010000003.1, from coordinate 1,207,441 downwards.
ATTTAATGTTTTAGCTGATAACACCGCGCAGCTACACAATGAACTTTGGCTGAACAACGGTATGGGCTCTGCGGTTTGGAGCAATTGTCATGGAAGCGCATTTTATGATACGCCGAGTCACCATACGCTAAGTTTTTATCTAAAAGGCGGTCAAAGTACTCAACGGTTGATGAATTCAGGTAACGTACATGGCGGTGAGAACAAGCTGTGCCTAATGCCGCAAGGTCATCGCTCTGAATGGGCTTTCTCTACACCGTTTCGCTTTTTCCATTTCTATTTTGAACAAGAGCATCTACAGGACTTTGCCGCACAAGTGTTTGATAAAGAGGGTCGCCATATAGAGTTGAAAGAGAAAACATATGTCGACGATAAATTTGTCAACCAGTTAATTCGTGAAACAATATTAAAGCTCGACTGGAATGAGGCGACGGACAAACTAATGATATCGCACTCACAGCAGTTACTATTGCTGCACTTGATCCGTCAGCATTGCCATAATGCGCCACAAACGGTGATCAGTTCAGGTGGCTTGTCGACAATTAACCAGCGACGTGTACAAGACTACATTCAAGCAAATCTTTCAACTGCGTTTACAATCGGTGATTTAGCCGCGCTGACACATTTAAGTGACTTTCATTTTGCACGAATGTTTAAAGTAAGTTTTGGCTGTTCACCACACCAATATGTTCTTTCTCAGCGAGTTGATCTGGCGAGGCAATTGCTGTCTAGCGGTGACATGACGCTGGCGAACATCGCTCTCGCATGTGGTTTTTCTTCGCAACAACATCTTTCACAGCAATTTAAACACCGTATCGGTGTTTCACCAGCCCTGTTCCGAAGGGAGTTTCGTAATGGTGCGCAATCGTAATTATTGATGACAGATTGCGTTATAACGCAGTCGGACGCGTAGTAGCGTAATCGGGATATAATCGGGACAGGCACTTTTAATTATCGGGACAGGCACTTTTAACACTCAACCACACCGCCATTCCTCAACCACATCGCCATTCCTCACCATACCATCATTCCTTCGCAGGAAGGAATCCACTACCAGCAAGCGCCACCCGTAAGTAGCCCCCTTCCTTCGAAGGGGCGACGTAGCAGGGAGCGCCATTCCTTCGCAGGAAGGAATCCACATCAAGCGAGTACCATCCATAGCTACCGCCTTAACCTCAACGAACGTGCGGTCTATTTATAAAACTCATTAATAATACTTCGTAACAATTGCTAATAAATTAATCGGGTATCTTTATTTTCTGCACTAAGATTCATGATGACGAATATATAAATCTTAAGGCTAATCATAGGTTTTGACGTTTTGTATATAATAGTTACAAAATTAAAGTTGCTAAGTGATGTCAAATTAAGCTTACCAAGATAAACAAAGCAACACGCCTCTGATTGTAAAAAGCATTGTTTATTCCATTTTAATTTCCAGTAAAAAACAGGACGTTAATAAAGTATCGAATATGAGTCGTTTGAGTCACTAATTTATCATTTACACAAAACGAACACTTTCAACTGTTCAGTAATTTTTAGAACGGTTGAGAGACCCCCAATCGTACACCCATCTCAATCGTAACCCTTATGCCTAACCCTTAGGGAGCAAGGATTGGCGGGCATTGCCCTTAGCTGTTTCTTGACGGCAAAGAAATAAAATAACTAAAAACAATTGATCTTAATAAGTTTTTTTAGCAAATGTTCTCGCCCAATAACGACCTATTTATACCTATTATAGGTCATTGAATATAATCACTTAATTCATGCTTAAATATACCAATATTATGATGAAAATAGATTGCATTGTCGGAACGTTATTGTTTTTTGTAGGACAATTCTGTTATTGATGCTTAGGCCTAGTCTATTGTTTTCTACCATGGCAGAATCACCTCGTTGTTTAGGGATTATTCAATAACAACGGCTTATTTAATTGACGGTTTCATTTTGAATAAATTTAAAATCGTCAATGCTAAAAATTTACTTTTAACATTAGTCACAATCCAAAGGGACTCCATGATTTAATTTATGGATCTATTTAATTGTTAATTTACTTCGTCAGAAAATAAGGAAGATTTATGAGTTTTTCTAAAAAAGCAGTTGCAATTGCATGTGGTTCACTATTAATGGGCGCACAGGCTTTTGCTTCAACAGGTACTGTAACTTTCACTGGTGCTGTAACAAGTGTTACGTGTGATACATCAGTAGTCGATGGTGCAGGCGTTGCAATCCCAAGTAATATCATTGATCTAGGTACTTCGGCTGTTAGTTCAACCGCTCCAGTGGTTGACTTCTATATCGTTTCAGAAGCTGTTGGTGGCGGTGCGTGTGCGGTTACTGGTAACTCTGAGACTGTTTGGTCAAGCCCAACAATGCTGGCGGGTTCAATCGCAAACAATGGTGGCTCTGCAACAGATGCAACGATGACACTGGTATCAAAATCAGCTACAAACGGTGACGTTAACATCAGCACGACAACTGCAAAGGCAGATTTTACCAATACTGAAACCTTAGCAGCAGGCGGTATGCACTATGAGGCTCAGCTTGTCGGTGGCACCGTTCCAGGTAACTTCAATACGACTGGCACTTACAACGTTGCTTACTTCTAAGTAAATAAGCCTCCTTACGCCTCCACTTTTTGAATACATGCGTTCGTTTCCTTATCGAAAAGTGGGGGCGCTTTTTTTTATATGTTGCTCGGGTTTTTAATTATGCATCACAACTTGCTTCGTTGTTCGGTTTGTTTGTTATGTTTAAACTTTGTCGTTTACAACGATGCAAACGCAACCGATGACGTATTCGCCTTTAACACCGACTTTCTTCATGGGGTAAATTCTAATCCCAAGGTTTTTCGTAGCCAAAGTGGGATCGTGGAAGGTCGTTATCAGACGCTTGTCTCTTTTAATGGTCGTCAAATAGGACGCAAAGTCCTCGAAATTACAGCAGAAGAGGAAGCTAGGGATTCACTCTGTCTTGCGGTAGGTTTGCTTGATTCTGTTTCGGTGAACTTTAATCAGGAATTTTATGACCTTGCGTTAACCGACAATGCGTGTTTAGACCTAACCAAAATTGAGTTCGCAGACCTAAAGTTTGATTTATCCAAGCCATCGCTTGATATCGCCATTCCTCAAAAGTACATCAAAGCCAATGACGCTCGTATTGACGCGGCTGACGGAATTAATGGCATCAAAGCGGGGTACAACGTCTCCGCTTCGACGGGCACTAATGTCGATGAATCAATGTTTAGTTCTGTGAACGCACAAATAAACCTATGGGGTTGGCAAGCACATACCGATATTGCTTCTAACTGGTCGTCAGGACAATCGTTCGAAAGCAATGTGTCTAACTTGTATTTGACCAAAGCCTTACCTCAGATCCGATCGAATTTGGTGATTGGTAAAGGCAATGCCAACGGGCGTTTTGTTGAAGGATTTTCATTCGGCGGGATCGGTCTTACGTCCAGTCGTCTAATGTCGAATGCACGCTCAAGTTACCTCCCAGATATTTCAGGGATAGCGAATTCCACCTCAAAAGTGACGGTCAGACAGAACGAGCGAGTGGTTTACTCGGAAGTGATTTCATCAGGTCCCTACAAAATAGATGGCTTTGATGTGTTTGGTTCGGGGGATTTGCGGGTCGAGATTGAAGACGCTAACGGAAATATCGAAGAAAAAGTCTACCCCCTGATCTCGGTCTCTTCCTTGTTAAGAGAAAACTATTCCGACTTTAGCTTAGCGGTGGGTAAAAGGCACTTAAGTGGCAAAATCGAGGGCATGTTTGATAGCGACAGAAACTTTATTTTTGCTGATGGTCGCTATGGCTATCAAAACTACACCTTAGGGGCAGGGCTTATACTCGACGATGATTACCAGAATCTTGGCATAGGTGGCAGTTTCTATTTAGGTCGCGCTGGCTCGCTGTCACTTAAAGGCGGTATGTCTATTGCCAACTATGATGATGGCAGTCGATTAACCGGAATGACCGCCAACGTGGAATATGGCTACCAACTGCTCGAGGATACCCACTTGCAGTTAGCCGCCTATCGCTATCGAGACAGTGACTACGTGCCATACAGCAGCTTTTATCCAGAAAATTACAGCGACACCCGACAACGCCAGAAGCACCGATTACAGCTTCTCATGAGTTCAAGATTTCAAGGTGCCAATATTAGTTTCTCGGGCTGGCAACAGACGTACTGGAACAATGACGACATCAGTACAGGTGGTTCGCTTTCTCTTAGCAAATCTTGGTGGAGAGGGTTAGGAAGCAGCTTATCAGTCAGCTATTCCAACCAAAATGGCACCAGTGATACCAGTTATGGGCTGTCATTGTCTTTACCATTGAATTATGGCGATCAGTATCACACGGTAACGACGTCCGCCTCGATTGGTAGCAACTCTGATTTAGCACTTTCAGCCTCGTCCGGTGGCAACATCAGTGACAAGGTGGGCTATAGCGTGAGCGTTGGCGATTATGGTGTCAATACCTCGTTAAGCTACCGACACAATAAAGCGAGTTTGAGCTCACGCATCAATTATCAGGATGGCGAGTCATTACTCTCGGTCGGGGCAAGTGGTGCGGTAGTTTGGACTCAACCCAGTGGTCTTCTCGCGTCAAATAATCGCAGCGGTACGGTGGCTTTGGTCAGCACACAAGGTATCGAAGGGATCAAGGTAAGGGGTGCTGAGAGTGACGCTAATGGCTATGCTTTGGTCAATGTCTCTCCGTATCAAAATAACGCATTGAGAGTGGATGTGAATACGGTACCGGTTTGGGCGGAAGTGGATACATCGGTGCAAAATGTCACGCCGGTAGAAGGGGCCATTGTCCATCAAATAATAAACAGTAGCAAAGTCTACAGCTACACTTTAAGTGTCAAGGACAAAGACGGAATCAGTCTAAAGACAGGTGAACTTGAGTCAAGTGGTCTCTATTTGGGCGCTATTGCTCCCAATGGAATGGCGACCATTTCATCGGTCAACCCAATAGAACGACTCTCTATTAATAGTGATAGTCATGAATGTGAAATATATATGCATGATGTACAAGCAAATAAAAAAATAATCTCTGAGGTGATTTGTGAATAGTTTATCAAAATTTGGCGTTGTGGTCGGATTGCTGATGCCCACGTTTTTTGCCAATAGCGCTTTGGTGTTACACGGCACCCGTTTTATTTATAAACAAGAAGCCAATGCCATTCCTGTGACGGTAGAGAACAATGCTAAAGAAAAATACGGCGCACAGTTTTGGATAGAAAACAGCGACGATACCCCGGATATTCCGTTTGCCGTCAATCCAAGCATGTTCACCGTTGACCCCAATAACGGTCGACATGTGGTGCAGGTTTCACAGATGCAAACGGACAGCCTTGCCACGGACAGAGAAAGTCTATTTACCATTAATCTGCAAGAAATACCGCCAACGCCGAAAAGCGATGGGCTGTCAAATAATCAGTTTGTGATGGCGACAAGAACCATTGTTAAGCTGTTATATCGACCAAGTGAGCTCGGGGTTGAAAGGCAGGATGCGGAAAGCAATATCAAATTATTGCGCAAAAACGGACAGGTTTACATGGAGAACCCGACGCCGTTTTATTTCGCCATTATCGCCATTAACGACGATAGAACATTAGTGAACGATAGTTTGACCACAATGACGCCGTTTTCTTCCGTACCTCTAAAGAGTCTCCGGACACAAGATACAAAACTCAGTTTTTCTTCGATAGATGATTACGGCGGCGTGAGACAGTATGACTGCGATATGCGTGCTACCGAAGGAAGTCAATGCACGTTTAGTGAAAGCAAGCGCTAAGGGAGTCATCTATGAATAAAATTCACGCACTCTTGGTGTTGATATTCAGCGTCTTGACTGTGCTTCCAGCCCGGGCTGCTGATTATGATGAGATTGAAGTTATTTTTACTGTTGAATATGTCCCGGTGACTTGTTTGATCACGGTGCCACCCGTATTTGACTTAGGTATGCTGGCGAGAGGAACAAGCGGGAGTGTCGGCAATGTCGCAGTAGATATTGATTGTGACCACATCGGTTATGCAACCGGGCTTACCGCTACGTCCACGGATTTAGTGGTCGGTGATGTGACGGCACTTGAGTTAAGAACCGATGCTGAGATGAATCTAAAATATGCTGGAGCGGCGGTGGATTTAGACGGTAGCGAGGAGTTTTGTATACAAGTCCATACTACCGCTAGTCGATCGTGCGTACTCGATGTTGTAACAACGATCGGGACCGGTGCAGATACAGGTTGGTTTAGTAAGCCCGTCGTGTTTACTTTAACTTACCCTTAAGTGAAGGAGTCAATCATGAAGCTATCTTTAGCGAACAACGTCGCGAGAGTTAACAACTTTGCGATAGTTAACAACTTTGCGATAGTTAACAACGCCATTATTGTTACCGTTGCTTGCCTCGCATTCACGACTCAAAGTGCCTACGCCGATGGATCGACTGGGCTGTATCTCGGTGGGCAGTTGGGGTATGGACAAGTCTTAGGTGAAGTCGATGACAATCATCGCTTAGTCGATAATAGCAATCACCTTACCCGAGGTTTGGTGCTTGGCTATCGCTATTCAGACTATTTTTCGACACAAGTTGAATACCAACATTTAGGTCACTCTGAACAGTTAAAGCATGATGGGCTAGTCGTGAGCGGATTGCTCACCTATCCGCCCACACCCCATTTAGATATCTCCCTAAAACTGGGTGTTTCGGATATTCGCCATGCAGCCTCGGGCAGAAATGACTTATCGCTTGTAATTGGTGGTGGTATTTACTATGGATTTACGGAGCAGTTTGCCGCTGGGTTAAATTATCAATATATTGATTTTGACTCTAATGCTGACGTACACGGGCACAGTGCGACTTATGTTGAACTTAAGTGGCTAATTTCAAAATAGTTAGGATGAAATTAATAATGAATAGAGTGAAAACCTTATTAACAAGTATGTTGGTTTTTTTTGTTACATTTTCTGTGCGTGCTGATATTGAGTTGACTGCTAATACCCATTATACTTTTTTTGAAAATAATGCATACAAAGATGTGTTATTCGTTGGTACTATGACCTCGAGTCGTGTTGGTCGCTATTTTTTTAATCAGTCAGCAGATTATATATATTATTTGGAACCTGTCGGTACTAGTCCTAGTACTTGCTCCTGGTCGTCATGCGGCAGCTATGTAGATTCTTCAGTCTTTCCGTTATTATCAAACCCGCTTTATACTCCGCTGTATACTGGACCCTATGTCGATGTAAATTTAATAGGTTCAAATGTAACATGGGACACTTATGTTATTAATGAATATGGAAATGAGGTTTTTAAAAATGGCACTAATCCGAGTGATTTGAATACTGCTAATTGTTATTTAGATACCGATGCTTTAAGGTGTGATAATAGCATATTGCCTGGAAGAAAAGTCGTTTTTCATGATGTA